>CAYOVN010000054.1:17140-19256 GCA_964407425.1 uncultured Gemmatimonadaceae bacterium | reverse complement strand
TGGGTGTTCTGCACGCCGTAAAGCCAGCTGAAGAAGAGCATCTGCTCGGCTCCCCCCCGGTACCAGTTCCCCTGCTCATACCAGTCCCCGATGCGGCCAACCCCTGCACCAAACCCCTGAGGGACCATGGCTGCATGGGCGGGGTGGTCCAGGGAAGCAAGGCCCATCTGCCACTCTGCGGTGGAGGAGCAGCCCTGAGTGCCGACTTTCCCATTGGACCAGGCCTGGTCTGAGATCCAAGTCAGGGCGTCGTAGCCATCCGTCTTCGGGGGGCCAAGGATGTCCCACTCGCCCTCGGA
Organism: uncultured Gemmatimonadaceae bacterium; assembly: GCA_964407425.1. Taxonomy (GTDB): domain Bacteria; phylum Gemmatimonadota; class Gemmatimonadetes; order Longimicrobiales; family Gaopeijiaceae; genus JABDNZ01. Next base: position 18,957 of record CAYOVN010000054.1, on the reverse strand, counting down.
ATGAAACTTCCCGCGCTCGTTCTGGTTCACATAGGCGTAACCGTGGCGGATCGCATCGAGGGGGCCCCGGAAGCGACCGTCATTCATCTCGCCGTCGCCCCAAAGATTCATGTTGTACGGGGTCTTCACGAAGATGGTGGGCACTGGATTCGTCCCCGCGTCCTTGGGCCGATAAACATGCGTGGCGAGCCTCACCCCGTCCCGCATGGGCATCATCACCATCTCCTCAACGATGGCCACCTCCAGGAGTTGTTCGTAAAGGGACGGCCCTTCGTCGACCGCGGGTAAAGCTGCGGTGGGTTGTTCGGACGGGGCGTCTCCCCCCGGTGCCGGGGAGCAGGCCCACACCAGAACAAGAAGGGCAATGGCGATTCCTGGTGCTATGCGAGGGAACCTCTTCATGGCTTTTTCCCTTTTGACGGAATTGGGTTGGATAACCCGGAAAGGATAGAACGGGCGCCCCGGTCATGCCAGGACGCCCGTTCAACCCAGACGAATGGTACTCGGTGAACCGCTTCAGGTCACCAAGGGCTTACCGACCCTTATCCCGGAGCCCGAGTTCCTGTGAGAGTGTATTTGATGGGGACGCCCGTGGGCAACCCGCCAGCGCCCGGCTCCAGGCCCTCCCCTCCCATCTGGTAGGTTCCGGTTATCACACCATCGATGAAGGTCCCTGTAAACGTCACTTGCGTATTCGGGAACCCGGCGACCGTACCCACACCGGAAGCCATGATTTCACCGGTCTCAGGGTTCCATGTCCCCTCAACGTGGACGAGTGGGTTGGTCCCGGACAGGAAGAACGTTCCCGTAGTCGGGCTAGTAGCTATGGCTCCGACCCAGATTTGCATCTGGCCGGGCATACCGACGAATAGATGGTGTCCCGCCGGGTCACTGAGGACGCTGATACCGAAATCGAACCACCCGCCAAGGTTACATCCATCACCGTCATCACCATCCATGAAGCTGCCACCGCCGATCTCGATCTTTTCAGGCGGATGAGAGTTTCCACCACCACCTGGGCCTGAGGCAAAGGGATCGGAGATGCTATTCCCTCCCTTTATCCCCATTGCCCCAACCGGTGCACCATTCCCGCCGTCTCCACCATTGGACACGCTCGACGTATAGTGCGCCCCCACACTCCCCGGGTTCAGACCTGATCCCAGGGGTCCACCACCGCCAGAGGCGGCTCCGCCGTTCCCCCCTGGCCCTCCGGCCACGATGATGGGCAGGATACAGTCATCCCAACCGTCTCCACCCCGCGCACCTGTGAAATACGCATCCCCTCCGTCGCCACCCCGGGAGGTGAAGGCGTTTCCACCGGCTCCACCCTTCGCAGTAACCGGGCCCCCATCGGCGCCAGGAATGTTGTCCTCATCACCATTCCCGCCCCAACCCGCGTCGGCATCACCATCTCCGCCCCGACCCGCGTCCCCGGCATCCACCACGATGTCCTCGAAGCCCGTCTCTCCACCCAGAATGATGGAATGAAAACCTGGGGCGTCACCACCGGGGCCGCCCATTCCCACGGCAGCCCCTCCGACCTGTGCGGGCTTCCCAGGGGCCCTGTTGGCAGCAGCCTTTCCGTGAGCTCCAACGCCCACTCCAACTCCCCCATCCCCACCACCATCCGCACCACCTGATGGGGCCGAGGTTCCGGGGCCGACAAAGAGGACCCCCGCCTCCACGGAGAGATCACCGGACGTCTGGAAGTCGATGATCCCTGCAGATCCTCCGGGACCTCCGGTTCCGGTACCGGATGCGGCCGGGTCCACATTGTCGTTATCCAAACCCGTCCCGGTCCCCATCCCACCGTCCCC
>CAYOVN010000054.1:0-17040 GCA_964407425.1 uncultured Gemmatimonadaceae bacterium | reverse complement strand
ACCGTGTAGTTCTTGAGAGTGCAGGGAAACGGCCCATTCAATCCCTCAGCCAGTTGTGCAGACGAACCGCCAGACACGCCACCTGGCGGGTTCAAGATGAGGGGATCATTCTTGAGGGTGATATCCCCGTCACTGGCCATGGCTGACCCATCGATGTCGAAAGCCCCATTCCCAATAATGGTGAGGGGCGGTCCTCCGCCCGCCGGCGGGGCTCCACAGTCATTGTCCACATTCCCATTGATAGTCACCGCACCGCCGCCAGCGATATCAACCTCCACGCAGTCCCCCGTGATGGTCCCGGCAATCGAAATGTCCCCGGCCACGTCCAGGTCCAGGTCATCCGTGATCGTCACGGTGACCCCCGCCGGGATGGTCACGCTTCCGAATGAGACATCTCCTTCAAGTGTGGTGTCCCCTAGCGGTTCAAAATCAGCGGGGCTCACGGTCACGGCCGCCGTTCCGCTCTTCCCTTCGGAGGTCGCCGTGATGGTCGCCGCGCCCACTGCCACACCAGTGACCATTCCAGTCGCATCAACCGTTGCGATTCCACCGTCGGAGGTGGACCAGACAATGGTCCGACCAACAAGGACCGTCCCATCGGCGGCCTTCGTCGTCGCGGTGAGCTGACCAGCCAACCCAACGGCGACGCTCAGTTCGACCGGCGCAACTTCGACCGTCTCAACCGGCATGGGCAGCACATTCACCGTCGCCGTTCCGCTCTTTCCTTCTGATGTGGCCGTAACGGTGGCCGTCCCGAGGGCCACGGAAGTCACTTCCCCGGCGGCGTCCACCGTTGCGATTCCATCGTCGGATGACGTCCAGATCACGCCCCGGCCCGTCAAAACCGTCCCGGTCGGGCCCTTCGTGGTGGCCGTTAGTTGCCCGGCCTCACCCAGAATGATGTCCAGCTGAGCGGGCGCCACCTCAACCGTAGAAACGGGTTCAGGCGTCACCGTGACCGAAGCAGAGCCACTGATCCCCTCAGAGGTAGCGTTAATGGTCGCCGTGCCTTCAGATACACCCGTCACCAAACCGCCAGAGGAGACCGTTGCAACGGAAGCACTCCCACTGGACCAGGTTACGGTCCGGCCCGTTAGGGCGTTCCCATCGGCATCCTTCACCGATACGGTAAGCTGCGTGGTTTGACCCACCTCAACGGAACTCGTTGGCGGCGAGACCTGAACTTGGCCGACGGAGACAGGCCCGGTGCCCTCCCCGCTATCGCAGGACGAAATCACCAGCGCCAGAGTACCGGCACAGACAGCTAGAACGGAGGAACGGAACCAGCCCATAGTCACCTCTCGGAATGGGAACGCGACGACCTTACCCGAAGGATCTCGGGTTCGGCACCGACATGGTGGATTTGGAGGTATTGTTTTCTCTGTGTTCAGGCAGGCCAGCCGGCCGGCCCGAGGATCTAGTATAGGTGGGATAGATCCAGAAGAAAAGAAAAAATTTCTAGCGAAATCTTTTTAAGTCTGATTTAATTCAATTCTTTCAACGCATCCGCTGCGGCCTCCGCCACTTCCTCGTTCGGGTCCCGGCTAAGAGCCTCCAAAACCGGGCGGGCCTCCGGAATGCCGATTTGACCCAGGAGATCAGCGGTATCGCCTATTCGGGTGGGATCCTGAGTAATGGGCCCATCCCCCTGCAGACCCTTGATGAGGTGTGCTCCCAGCTCATTGAGTGAATCGGGATACCATTGAATGGATTCCTCAGCCACAAGGAAGAGCCCCATCCGGCTCTCCAGCGTACTCTGACCCCAAAGCTCCAGGAAAGCCTCCGTGGCCCGTCCGTCCGATAGCCGTTCGGCGGCATCAGAGTGCCGGCCCGAAGCCACCAACGCGCCGAAGACCACCTTCTCCGCCTCCGGACCCTCCCGCTCGAGAAGTCGCCAGGCTAGCTCCCCCGCCGGAATCACACCGACCATGATGAGCTCGTCGTTCACTACCGTCGTTGGTACTGAAGTTATCTCGTACTGGCCGGCCAACTCGCTGTCTTCTGTCGCATCTACGATCTCAACAGAGACCAGGGGGCTGGCCAAGGCCAGGGTGGCCACGGACCGAACCTGATGGGGACAGGCGGGGCACCCCCGGCCGATGAAGAGGAGGAGTTCGGTCTCTTTGGTAAGCTTGTCGAGCGTGGAGGCCACAGCCTCCACTTCGGCTGGATTCGTGAGCCCCTGGAGGGCCTCAAGGTCAAGATTTGGATCGTCCATGGCGACTATGGTATAGACACAGAGCGATTTGGTCGAGGGGTCTCAATGAACATCTTCGCATGTGGGGACACCTGACATGGCAGGTCCTCCTCCCTATCCTGTCTGAAAGGGAGGGTTGAAAGAATGAGAGCACCCCGCCGAATTGCACTGGAGGATGCGGCCTTTGGGGCCGTGTTCCTCACCACAGCCTGGTATATCTATTACCTCGCTACCGCCTGGGCCCTGCAGGACTACTTGGTGGACGGGGATTTCCTTTCCTACACCCAGGGCCTCGGTATCCACGTCGAAATCTTGGTGTTGGGGTTGGGCTTCGGATGCCTTTTCGCCCTCATTAACCTCCTATCAGAGGGAACCACCCTTCGCCATCGGCCCTTTGGGCAGATCATTTTGATAAAGGCCGGGCTCTACCTGCTCGGGACCCTGGCCGTGGCAATCGTGGTAAATCTCATCTTCCTGGTATTCCTCTACTCCTTGGATGAACTCAAGGAGCTCTGGAGCCTCGTTTCGCCCACATTGTTGTTAAGCGGGCTGGGGTGGCAGGCGTTGAGCCTCCTCTCCCTGACCTTTCTCCTCGAGGTCCGCAGGAAAATCGGCCCGGGCAATCTCCTGGCCCTCATTACGGGTAAATACCATCGACCCCGTGAAGAAGCACGCGTCTTTCTATTTCTGGACCTGAAGGGTTCGACAACCATTGCAGAACAGCTGGGCCACAAACGCTACAGCCAATTCATCCGACATTGCTTTCACGACCTCACCGAGTCCGTCCTCAACTATCGAGCCCAGATCTACCAGTTCGTCGGAGACGAGGTCGTACTGACCTGGCCCGGGAGAGATCCTCACGCGGAGAGGCGGAGCTTGGGGATGTTCTTCGCCTTCCAGAAACGCCTGACCGAGAGAAGGGATTGGTACACGAGCCAATTCGGGATGGCTCCCGAGTTCCGAGGGGGAGTGGAGGAAGGCCTGGTAACCGCAACCGAGGTCGGGGACATAAAAAGGGAAATCGCCTTCCATGGAGACGCCCTCAATACAGCGGCGCGGCTGCTCGAGCTTTGTCGGGAATACGAGTCGCCCATACTCGTTTCGGGCCGTATCCACGAGGTCATCAGACGGGAGAAGGACTGGACCAGCCAACTCAAGGGCGAAATCGCCCTCAGGGGTAAGAAGGGGACGCTGGCCGTCTACGGGGTTGAATCCGTGGCGGCCTCAGCCTGACCGGTTACCCCGGGGAAGCGAGGCTAGCCCAGGCACTCCCCTACCGGGACTCCTCCAACTCCGCCACCAGCAGGTCCAGGGCGAGATTGCAGATCTTCACCAGGTGAGGATGAGCTCGGTTCCCATTGGTGAGTAATGCAATCCCGAAACCCCGGGTCCGGTTCCCCATCACAAAAGCGGTGTAGCCCGACACACTCCCCGAGTGGCCGAAGAAATTCTCCTCCTCCCTCTCGGTGGTCCACCAGGTCAACCCGTAGCCGGTGCGCTCGTAGCCCCACCCGCCACCCATCTGACCTCCGGAGAACTCGTTGAACTGGAGGGTGTGCATTAGATCCAGGGTCTCGGGTTTAAGAAGGCGGCCGCCCTCCACCGCTCCGTCCCCCAGGTTGAACCGAACCCAGCTGGCCTGGTCGTGAACGGTCCCGTATACGATCCCAGCGGGCCAGATGTCCGCTTTGGTCCTACGGGTGGCGGCGGGACGCCCCGTCTCCTCGCTCGGCACATACGGGATGGAAAGTCTCTCCTCCATCTCCGGCGTGGGAGCGAAGGCCGTGCTGGTCATCCCAAGGGGGCCCCAGATGCGGTCCTCCATGTACTCCCTGTACGGAACCCCGCTGAACTTTTCCACCAGGTAGCCGACCAGGGTGTAGGCGATGTTGGAATAGACAACCCGCTCCATGGGAGGTCTCTCCACCTTCAGGGCCCGTTTTAGATAAACGCCAAGGGGATCGGGTACGGTCTCACCCCAGACGTCGTGCCCCCCATAATCCGTCGGAAGACCCGATGTGTGAGTGAGAAGGTGGCGGAAGGTAACCAGAGGCCAAGGCTCATCACTTTGGATCTGAAAATCCGACAGATAGGGATTCACCGGGTCGTCCAATTGGAACAACCCGGATTCCAGCTGTTGGAGGAGGGCGATGGTGGACTGGGCCTTGAAGGTGGAGGCGATCAGATAAACCGTCTGGGTCGATGCCGGGGTACCCGCCCACAAGTTGCTCTCCCCATAGGCCCCGGCCCAGAGTTCCCCTTCCCGGTCCGTAAGAGCCACCGCTACAGAAGGAATCTGCCCATCCAGCATTCCCCGCCGGATCTCCTTTTCCAGCTGGGGAATCACCCTGGCAAGAGCCTGGTTGATCCGGTCGTCGGTGCTGGAGGCCACCACGTCGTTCTGAGCCAATACGGGGGAAACAAAAAGACTGCTACCGCATGCCATTGCCCCGACGACAGTGAAAAGAATCGTCTTCAGAAATATGGTTCTCCGCAGCAGGTGGACCTTCATCGTTGATCTCCACAAAAAAACAAAGCGACGGTCGGCGTCGACTAACCGGTCGAAGATAGAAAACCCTCCGGAGGTCACCAAGGGCCCGGCGTCGCGGGGGGCCTGGCCATGGCCCTATCTTAGGTGTCCATTCCGGCAGGTCGTTGGAGATAAAAGAACACCATCGAGACCGAGGACTTCGTCCGTGATCACAAAGAAGCTGGTGCCCTTCGGCACAACCGTTTTTGCTGAAATGACGGCTTTGGCTCAAGAACACAGAGCCATCAACCTTGCCCAGGGATTCCCGGATTTCGAGGGTCCGGCGGATATCGTGGAGGCTGCGGTGCGGGCCCTACGCTCAGGTGACAACCAATATGCCCGATCCCGGGGACACCCCCCCCTTGTAAAGGCCGTAGCCGAGATTCAGCGCAAATACTACGGCATGGAGTACGATCCCATGTCCGAGGTGGTCGTGTTCAGTGGCGCCACGGAGGGCATCGCCGCTTCCCTCCTTGGGCTCCTCAATCCAGGCGACGAGGTCATCCTGTTCGAACCCTTCTACGACAGCTATCCGCCGGGGCTCGCCCTGTCCGGGGCGGTACCAAGGTTCCTGACCCTCCGATTTCCGGACTTTGCCCTGGATGAGGGAGCCCTCAGGTCTCTGGTCAACGGTCGCACGCGGATGATCGTTCTCAACACACCAATGAACCCGACGGGAAAGGTGTTCACGGGTGAGGAACTTGAGATCATCGCATCGGTCTGCCGCGAACACGATCTCATCGCCGTGACGGACGAAGTCTACGAACACCTGGTCTTTGATGGAGCCGTGCATAAACCGCTGGCCAGCCTTCCCGGAATGCGGGAACGGACTCTAACCCTCTCCAGTGCAGGAAAAACCTACTCTTTCACAGGGTGGAAAATCGGATGGGGCACCGGACCCAAAGATCTGGTGGACGGCGCCCAGGCAGCCCACCAGTTCCTCACCTATGCCATCCCGACCCCTCTCCAGGAGGCCATCGCCTACGCCCTCACCACCTTCCAAGAAGACTTCCTGGCGGAATTCCGGACCGAATACCTGGCCCGGAGGGACTTTTTGGTCTCGACGTTGGAGAAGGTGGGATTTGATGTCGCCACCCCCAAAGGCACCTACTTCATCCTGGCTGACTTCACACCGGTATTCCAAGGGGATGACTGGGAGTTCGCCCGATGGATCACCCTGGAGCATGGAGTTGCGGCGTTGCCGCCAAGCTCTTTCTATCTGGATGCAAAGGATGAAGGGCGCCGCCTGACCCGCTTCGCCTTCTGCAAGAAGATGGAGACTCTCGAAGCGGCAGCTGAACGGTTGGAGAAAATCGGAAGATGACCATGACAGGTTCGGAGGAGGGCGGCCTAACCGTCGCAGGGATCCAGTTGGACATCATCTGGGAAGACCCGGAGGCAAACTTCACCCGGGTGCGAAGGATGGCCGACGAAGCCGTGGAAGGAATGAGCGGGTTTTCCGAAGAGAACCAACGGCTCATCGTCCTGCCGGAAATGTTCGCCACCGGCTTCTCAATGGAGGCTCCCCGGGTGGCGGCCCATGCCCAGATCACCAGGGACTTCATGAGGTCCCTGGCAGCCGAGCTATCCGTCCATGTGTTGGGTGGTTACGCGGAGCCCTGGGAGCCGAGGCCGGCCAATGCTTGCTCTCTCTTCAGCCCCGGGGGAGAGGAACTCCTCCACTACCAGAAGCTCCACCCGTTCTCCTTGGCCAAAGAGCATGAACACTTCATTGGCGGAGAGACGGTGCCTACCGCCAATGTTGGTGGAGTTCGGATCTCAGCCCTGATCTGCTATGACCTTCGGTTTCCGGAGCCCTTCAGACCCGTGGCCAGGAACACGGACCTCTATTGCGTGATCGCCAACTGGCCGGACATGCGGAGGGAGGCATGGTCTACCCTCCTCAGAGCCAGGGCCATCGAGAATCAGGCTTTTGTCCTGGGAGTGAATCGTGTCGGTCAGGCCAGCGGCGCGCCTCACTCCGGCGACTCTGCCCTCGTCGACCCCATGGGCGCTGTGAAGGCGGAGACGGTTCCGTATGAAGAGGGTTTGGTCCTGGGCCGGGTGGATCCCAAAGAAGTCGAACGAACCCGGCGGCACTTGAGCTTTCTGAAAGACAGGAGGCCTGGGCTCTACGGACGCTTGGAGGAAGCCGAGGGGCAGGGATAGGTGCCGAGGGGAAGGGAAAGGTGTAGGGCAACCCTCAGCCGGGGCTGAGTTCGGTCATGGTCTCGAGGAAGAGCCGTTCACGGTTGGAGAGGGATTGAGGCCCCTGGACGTTGGCTACCGCCAATAGGCGTTCCACTTCTTCCCGGTTCACCGGATGGATCCGGTCCAGGTCGACCGTCCGCCAACGTTCCTGATCCGCCTGGTGCTTCACAATGGCCGAGGAGTAGTGGGAATTCGGTCTTTCCACCACTCGCAGGGCAGCGATTCGAGTCTTTCGCCAACGGCGGTACCAGATCCGGGCACCGACACCACCCAGAACCGAAGCCAACCCAAGCAAAAACCAAAAGGTCACAGCGTTCCTGTTCTCCGTCCCCATCGTGACTCTTGTCCCGATCGCGGAAGACCGGGCTCCAGCCTCTTCTAATACTAAGACGAAGAACTGAAGGTCCAGGTTGCAGGCGGGTTTGGCAGGCAGGAACGTGAGGGTTAGGTTCCGGCCCTCGTTTTCTTTGAATGAACCTAGACTCGGAACCTGACAATGAGCCGATTCACTGGGCTGACGCCCATTCTGACCGTTTCTCTGCTTGCCGGGCTTCTCGCCCTGGGAGCCTGCCAATCACAGGGCGGCGACGCTTCACTCGACACGGGTGACCAGAAGGCCAGCTACGGCATTGGCCTCCAGATGGGAAGCCAGTTGGCCCCCGCCGAGACCCACATCGACCTGGACGCCTTCCTGGCCGGCATCCGGGACGGCATGGCAGGAAACGATCCAGCCATCTCCCAGGAGGAGCTGCAGGTCGCTCTGAACGAGCTGAACGCCGTGGTCCAGGAAGAAGAGACCCAGCGGATGGCTGCGGAGTCCGAAGCCAACTCCACCGAGGGCGCAGCCTTCCTGGCTGAAAACGCGGCAAAAGACGGTGTGATGGTCACAGAGAGTGGACTCCAGTATGAGGTCATCACTGAAGGGGAAGGCACGGCCCCAGGCCCGGCTGACCGGGCCCGTCTCCACTATAAAGGAACCCTCATCGACGGTACGGAATTCGACAGCTCCTACGGTGGGGATCCGGCAGAATTCGGTGTGAGTGGTGTGATTCCCGGATTCTCGGAGGGCCTTCAGTTGATGTCCCCGGGCAGCCACTACCGCTTCTTCATCCCCTCCGATATCGCCTACGGACCCGGCGGGTCGGGCAGGGACATTGGCCCGAACGCTACGCTGATCTTCGAGGTGGAGATGTTCGGAATCGTTCAGTAGGGGGAGGTTTTAGGGGTCAAAAAAACGCCGGTCCAAACCCCCGACAGCCGTAAAACCGGGAGCCTTCCGCATCATCCGGAAGGCGAATCTCACGTCCTGGAGAATCGCACCGATCATGCATTTTCCTCTAATGACCGTTGTTGGGGGAACAGCGGAAGCTAAGAAAAATGCAACAGGCGGTGGGAAGGCCCCACCGCCTGGCCTGATCCATCATGGTTGGTCCGTTAGAGAATAGCGTCCAGATAGAAGTCGAACCGGAAGCTCTTCTCCGGGCCTTTCACTCCGTGGGACAGGTCCATCCTGACCAAACCATCGAGGAGACTGAACCCCAGCCCAGCCCCGTAAAGCAGGTCCCCGGCGTCGAACTCCTCCTGGAGCCCAGCCCACCCGGCATCGCCAAAGCCACTGATCGTCACCGCTTCCGTGAAGACTCTCGCGACCTCCAAGCGACCACGGGTATATGACGGCCCCGAGCGGACCGAAGCCTCATACCCCCTCAGGGTATGAGCGCCGCCCAGGAACCAGTTTCTTTGCATCGGAACATCGCCCCAGCTAAGGCCACCACCAGCTTCTATCCCTACCCGCCACTTGGCCTGGACCAGGGGGATGGCAACCCTCAGTGTTCCACTCGCCCGGAAGTAGTCCCCCTTCACCGAGGTGGAGTCCGGATGGCGCCAGGTGGCCCCCTGACCATAAAGCTCCAGGCCGACCTGGGAGGAATACGGATCAGAGCCCCACCATGGCGATAGGGTCAGCTCCCCCCCGACCTCTCCCAGACGGTCCGCCATGACGTTGGGGCGGAAATCCCAATCGCCGTCGAAGACATGAACCATGGAGAAGTTGGCCTCGACACCCACCGAATCTTGGCGCTCCGCATAAACCCGGAACCGGAAAGACTCCCGCTCGGACTCGGGGGACCTCCATACCAGATCAGCCCCGGTTGCCATGTAGTACTCGCCGTCATCCCTGCCGAAAAGGAGGCCGTACAGAGAATTCCCCAACCCCAGGTAGCGCCCCTTGGGATCGGTGGGACGGAGGTCCCGGTAGCCGCTTATGGCGATTTGGCGAAGAACCGACCTTCGCTCGAAGGTGACTTGGCCCTTGGGCTCCAGATCCCCGATGCCGAAGAATCCGGTGGTCTCGAAATTCACGGGGCCCAGGAAGCTCCCGAACTCCGCTTCGAACCGTCCCCCCACGGCCAGACCTTCCACACGGTTGTACCGTATGAGATCGTGTCGGGCCCATCCCCAGTTGACGTCCCAGGGGATTCCCTGCATGGGTACCGGCGGGAGGTCGGCCAGGGTCTGGACCATGTCCGCCAGTTCCTCCTCCGACGCGAATCCTGGCGCTTCGGACCAGATGGGGGGAGGTAACTCAGGGCTGTCTTCGAGAACCGAAAGGTCCTTGGGTGCGATAAACCGGGAGCGTCGGTTCCCCGAACTTCGGGTCACGTCTTCCAGGTGCTCGTAATCAACACCTCCGATGCCGGACACGAGAGAGGCCAGGAAAGCCATGGCCTCGGCCCGGGTTTCGAAATGGCGCTCTTCAATGCCGGCATCCGGCGCCTCTTCCAGGTCCTCTTCCAGGTCCTCCTCCAGGGTCACCGATTCAAGCTCATAAGAGAGGTCGAAGGCGATGGGCATCTTCATGATCCCCACCTTCACCTCTCCCTCCATCCTCATGGATCGGGGCAGCCAGACCCGGAACTCCCACAGTGAATATTCGATGGCCACCAGGTCCATGGTGAAGGTCCATGGCTTCAGGATGCCCGGAACCATGTCGAACTCACCGGCCTCATCCTCGGCCTTCACCTCAGGGATGTCCCTGACAACATCCAACTCCTTGCTGAGCTGGTATACGGCCCGGACCAAGGCTCCCGACTCAGGCTCGATCCAGAGGGTTCCGGAAATCCGGTGCACATCGGCTTCCCGGGGCAATACGTCCAATTGGACCGTCTGAAGCCGGCGCCCGTCGGGAAGGGAAAGAGTCAGGGTATCCCCGCTTTGGAATCTGTAGAGAGTATCGGCCCCGGAACCCAGGGGATGGGCAAACCAGAAGTCCGACTCATCGGGATCCGAGATCTCCTGGGCGTCCTCGCTCGAAAGCCCAAAAAGAAGTCGGTCCCCGCCTGGCTCGAAAGGCTCATCCATTGCCAGGTCGTCCATCCAGGACCAGCCCTCCTCTTCTTGCGCCCTTTCCCGGCCTGGATATTGAGCCCGGCTCCCCATGACCTGCATGATGGCCCCGTGGTCCCGGTCCCAAAACGCTCGAACGGCGGATTCATTCCGAAAGATGGTCCGGTCTTTCAACGGGGTCCGAATCCCGGCTGCGATCCGCTGCTTGATCACCGACGTATACCGCACCACGGAGCTGTCGATGGACTGCCAGTTGCCCTGAGCCGCCCGGAACAGGGACCCGGCGGTGGGATCGAGGAAGGCATCCGGGGCATAGGGGCGGGCCTGGGCCAGGACATGCTCCGGCGCACCGGCCACGATGATCAGCGAGAGTGCCAGTGCAAGGGTTCGGGCCACAGAGGTCTCAAAGAATCGGGCGATGGGGAGGGATGAAGTTCTCATCGTCCTTCCCCCCATTCCAACTTCAGGCTCTGGAAGTCTTCCCATCGGACCCAGATCCACTCCGCATCTTCGTCGTCAGGGGACAATCCGCCTTCGTCCGGTAGAATGAAGATGCCGTGATTCGACTCATCCACATCGTTGGACCCGTCCATTTCGAACACCCTGCCGTCCCGAAGGGTCACCTTCGCCCCCTCCTTCACCGGATGGGTCACCCTGACGCCGGCCGGGCCCAAGTTTACCGCAGTGCTTTCACCGAAGAACTTCTCGATACCTGCGATTTGCCCGAACTCCACATCGAACTCCACTCCGGGAGCCCTACCATCCAGAAGCTCCCAAGAGTACTCCTCGTCCCCGTCCCACCTGATCCACCCGGAAAATTCGGTACTGTCCGCCGTAGCGACGGTCCCTTTCAGCCTCGGCCCCCCGTCCAGGAGGGCAGATGCGGGCGAGTCCGCTACAGGGTGGAATCTCACGACCTCAACGTCATCCCAATCCAGGACCACCATTCCCAGCCCCGGGTCCGAAACCTGGATTCCATCGTTTCCACGATCCACGTCATCGTCCCCGAATAGCTCCAGCTGACTCCCATCCTCCAGGGACAGGGCGGCGCCATCGTCAATGGGCCGAATACTGGCGATCCTCCCGAAAAGGACCCGGTGATCCTCCCCATCCGAATCCTCGCCATCAAGCGTGTCGGTGGTCAGGATTTCGTCCAGGTCCCACGCCAGGTACCCGGTAAAGGTCGGGCCCTCCAGCATCTCCACGGTTCCATGAAGACGCCCAGCCCCGGCATTGGACCCCGCAGGGGCCTGGGAAAACTCGACCCTTTCCAGGTCCTCCCATTCGAACTCCTCCACCCTTCCCCTGGTATCCGAAATGAGGATCTCTCTGAGATCAGTCCCCAGGTCCGTGGATCCTCCAGTCAGGGTCACGAGTTGTCCGGACCAAAGCTCCAGCTCCGCCTCCTGTTGATCCACCGGAGTCAGCCGTCTGATATGACCGAATCGAATACCCGATTCCACGCTGGTTGGGAACTCCGGCTCGTTGTCGTCCCAGGTGATCCGGTATCCCCCATACTCGATGACCCGGTCCCTCCCCCGGTCATCAGGGTGGATCAGGACCCACCAATCCTGGAACTCCATAGGGGATAGCTCCTTGGTTCCGTCCAGGAGGTCCGCCCAACTTGCCTCGTTTCGGTCCCAACGAATGAACCCTTCATGGACGTCACCTGAGGTCGTCGTGATCCGACCCCAGATCCTGTCTGAGCTCTGAGAGGAGGAAGGGCTCGGACTAACGAGGGGGGCAACCACCAGGGATACCAGGAGAAAGAGGCGAGCCTGGGAAAAACCCATTGGAAAACTCCGAATCAAGGACGCACTTCACCCGACATTCCCCGTACGATAGCGGATGGATCGGGGTTTCGGCCCAAAGAGAAAGTCCTGGGCCGAGAAAGTGCTGGGCCGAGCTAGAGGGACTCCACGCTGCACAATCCAGGCGACTACCTGATGCCTCCGCCCCCCTTTGCACCGATGTACTCCCTGAGGCCGTGTCGAAGGGTGTAGGCGTGGAGGACCTCGAAGGGAGAGAGCACTCGCATGACCTCGGCCGGGAGCAGAGGGAACCGGAGGGCCTGTAGGTGCCCAATGGGTTCTTGCCGGAGGCGCCCTGGATTCAGGACCGTGAAACGTTGAGGTTGGGTGACTTCGGCCCCTGAGGAATCCACTACTACAAAGAGTCGACTCCCCCACCCAGTGATTTGATCAAGCCGATTGATCAGGCGTTCCCGCTCATCCGGGACCAGGAGGTCCAGGAAATTCCACACCAAAACCAGATCGAAGACCCTACCCGGGGGCGGATCGAGGCTCTGGAGGGCCGCCGCGAACGCGGCACCCCGGGGAGGATGAGTAAGGAAATCGGCAAACCGAATCTGACGGGCGAAACGGCTATAGAGCCTGAAATTGCTCTCCACCGAGGGGCCCAGGTCCAGAACCGAGTGATCTCTCCCCTCCCGCAACCCACTCAGGAAACCTTCCAGGCCGGGAGATGCCCGATCCAGGTACGGAGGGGAGGCTTCGTCCTCCTGGCTGTGAAGGCCAGTCTCCGGCTCTCGATTCTTTTTGGACCCACCCAACCAGCCCACCTAAGCGGAGGTCTTCTCGGCGGCGTCGGAAGTCTTCCCGGGCGTTGCCTCGCTGCCCTTCGTGGCTGACGCGGCGCCTTCGGCGGAAGATTTTCCTGAGTGGGAGGACTTTCTTTCCGAGTTCGGAAGGGCGCCGGCCTTCTTCTCCTCAGAGGAATCGCCCATGTCCACCATACCCCGAAACGTGGCGCCGTCTTCAAGAACGACCCTGGGCGCCTTGATGTCCCCCTGCACCTTGGCCGAGCTCGTCAAGATCACCTGCTCCAGAGCATGGAGGTTTCCCTCCACCTTTCCCTGAACCGAAACCACCCGGCCTTCTATGTCGGCCTTGACGTGCCCATCCTGCCCCACCGTGACCGCCCGCTCCTTGAGATTGATGGAGCCCTCAACCCGTCCCTGAATCAGGAGGTCCTCGTCGCCGCTGACTTCACCCTTGACCGTAATGGATGGACCGATGGTGGCTTGTCCAACGGCCACTCTCTCTTTCTCGGGGCGATGCGTTTCCATGGGAGCGTTCCTTTCTTCAGGTTGAGGTACTGGAGCCTTCGGATCTGTCACGTCACCCTTTTTCCACATGCGATTCCTTTCTGCGCTTTCGAACACCGAAAACTTTTGGATACTGAGCCGGCTGGGGGCCTGCACAAACTCAGATTTCTGCCCCAAAATGCGCCATCCCCTGCCCCGGATTGAACGAGGCAGACGACTCGCCGAGGGTCAGAGGCCAAGCACTGTGGGGCCCACGAACCGGTACTTGTGAGGTATCCCGGCGAATCTGAGGATCTTCCCCCTTCCGACAGTAACGCAGGAACCAGGCCGTTCCGCCGGGCCGAAGGGCCGCCCCGGGAGGGCAGGGAAGGGTCGAGGGTCTCCCCACGTCCGAACCTAATGGGGCCGACCGTTGTCTAAGGGGAAACAGTCCCCAATTTGCAGCCATTGGAATTCTACTCAGGAAAAAGGCCCGGACCATGTTGGACCGCCTCTATCAGGATCTTCGCTACGCCATTCGCCAACTCGTCCGGCACCCTGGGTTCTCCTTCCTACTTGTTCTGACTGTCGCCGTAGCCATCGGCTCCAACGTGGCCATCTTCTCCGTTCTGGAGGGGATCGTCTTGAGGCCCATGAGCTATCCCGCGCCCGAAAGACTTGTGGCGGTCTGGGAGACACCCCCTGAAGAGCAGTCGTACCAACCCTTCAGCGCCCCGGACTACCTGGACGTAAGGGAGCAGACGGAGACCCTGGAGGAGGTGGGAGTCATCAACGACGGGTGGCTCAACCTATCCGGAGGTGAGGAGCCCCTTCGGGTCATGGGCGCAGCATGCACCGCCAGCCTCCTGAACCTCCTGGGAGTCCCCCCTGCCCAGGGGCGCCTCTTCTCCGAGGAAGAGGAGGTCGAAGGAAACCATCGGGTCATCATACTGAGCCACGAGCTTTGGCAGGGTCAGTTCGGCGCGGACCCCAACATTCTTGACCGGATTTTGTCCATCAATGGCGAACCATGGCAGGTCATCGGAGTGATGCCCAAAGGATTTCGATCACCCACGCCATATGGGGGAAGGGATGATACCCGCCTTTGGACCCCCCTCGTCCTCCAGGGTAACGACCCCGGACGAAGTGCCCATTGGCTCGGAACGTTTGCCAGAATGGCTGACGGGGTGAGCCCAGAGGAAGTCGAGGCCGAGCTGGACATCATCGCCACCCAGTTGGCCGAGGCTTATCCTGACTCCAACGCCAGAGTCCGAATGTGGATTCAGCCCATGATGCAACGGACGTTGGGTGGCATCAGCTCCACCCTGGTGTTTCTGCTCGTCATCGTGGGGCTGGTCCTCCTCATAGCCTGCGCCAACGTAGCGGGTATGCTCCTGGCCCGGGGGCTGAACCGATCCGGAGAGTTCGCCATTCGGGCATCCCTGGGGGCAGGCAAGAGGCGCCTGTCCCGACAGCTTCTCACCGAGAGTCTTCTCCTGGCAGCGGTGGGAGGGGCTGCGGGCGTGATATTGGCCTATTGGGGGGTGGACGCCCTGAAGGCCGTTCTTCCTGATAGCATACCCAGATCTGACGAGATCGGAGTGAACGGCCAGGTCCTGGGCTTCGCTGTAGCCGTGACGGTGATTACCGGCCTTCTGGTGGGCTTTGCCCCCTCCCTTTTTGCATCCCGAACCGACCTGGCCGAAGTCATCAAGACCGGCAGAAGCACCCGAGGCGGCGGGGCCGGGAGTAGCCGATTTCTCTCTGGTCTGGTGGCGACCCAGCTCGGCTTGGGATTTGTTCTCGTGAACGCCGCGTTAGTGATGGCGGTGAGTTACCGAAACGTCATCGGGCAGCCCTCGAACTTCCAGGAAAACGTCCTGGTCTCCAGCATCGCCCTCCAGGGGCCCATGTATCAGGAGGTGGAAGGTAGGCGGGCCTTCTGGACCCAGGTATTGGAGAGGACCCGGGCAATTCCCGGTGTGACGGAGGTGGGTATCACGAACAAGCTCCCCCTCCGGGGGGGCAACAATGGCGGAGTCCTCGTCCGAGATCAGGTATTCGATCCCCAGGTCCAATCCGGATTGGCGGAGTACTCCTTCGTCAGCGAACGCTATCATGAAGCCATGGGAATCGGCCTGTTGGCCGGCCGAACCTTTACCCGTTCGGACATCCAGGAAGCCAGTGTCTTTGCGGGTCAGAGTGACGTGGTCGCCCAACTTCCCCTCGTGATCAACAGGGCTATGGCTGAGGAGCTTTGGCCAGGATCAGACGCCTTGGAAGAGATGGTCCGGCCCAACTCCCCGGATCCCATGTGGCAGGGGCGAGTTGTCGGCATCGTCAAAAACGTCCGTCAGTGGGGCCCTGAGCGGGATCCTATACCGGAGATTTACTTTCCCTATTCAGCCGAGGTCTGGGGGCCCATCGGGGGGAACGTCGTCGTGAAAGCCGACCGAAACCCTGAATCCCTCGGCCCGGCCCTGAAGGAGGCGGTCCACCAGATCGACGGTGACATCCCAATGTCCACACCCCACACCATGTCCTCCATCATTCATGATACGACGGCGGGACGCCGGTTCTCCATGCTCCTCATCGGGCTCTTCGCCGCCACGGCCCTTCTCCTCATCGTGGCCGGGACCTACGGCGTGGTCTCCTATTCGGTCTCTCAACGAACCCAGGAGATCGGAATCCGAATGACACTGGGGGCCGACAGTGAAAAGGTGATAAAGCTCTTCTTGATCCGAGTCGGTTACCTCTTGGGGATGGGACTGGTCATAGGGATTCTGGGAGCGGTTGCGGCTTCATTCATCACACGGAGCATGGTTTTCGGAATCAGCCCCCTAAGTCCGCTTCATATGGCCGGGGCAGCCATGGTGATGATTGTTGTGGCCCTCGCCGCCACCCTCATCCCGGTGATGAGGGCGACGGACGTGGACCCGCTGACTGCACTTCACTCGGACTAGTGGGGGGCCCTGCCAGGTTGCCCCTCAGGCCCACCTTCGTTCTACAACCCGGGCTTGAAGGTGATCGGGTACGTGACCCAAACGCCCACCGAGTTCCCCTGATATTTAGCGGGCGCGAAGGCCATCTTCTGTGCCACTGCCAGGGCCGCAACATCCAGTCTTTCGTGTCCGGAGCTCTTCCGCAGAACGGCAGCGCGGACTGTCCCCCGGTCGCACACATAGATAGCAACCTCGGCAGTCCCACCCTTCCAATCGTTCTTCAGGTCGAGAGGGTATTTTTCCTCCATGGCTGATCGAACCCATTTGGCATTTTGGAGTTCGGGAGGAAGGTCATAAGGTGTGAACGTAGGGCCGACCGACAGGTCCGGGGCTGAAACGGGGAGGGGATTGGCGGGCGCCCCGGGGGTGCAAGCTAGCTGCCCCGGAATTGTGGGCTCCAGCGGAAGATTCGGACGTTCAATCTGCCCCATGAATACGGAGCATCCGAGCGTGGTTCCGAGGGCCTCATGGAAGGCAACGGCCGAGAAGCCATCCTCCGAAGCGGCAACCCCCATGGTGACCCCTCTGGATGATTCACACCCAAGGGTACCCAGGTCCAAAGCGTAGGTTTGATGCTTTGAGAAATAGGCCCTCTGATCGTCCACGAGGCGCTGGAGGTCCGATTCGATCAGGGAGTAAATTGAATCCGCCCAGGCCGGGCGGTTCTGGGCCGCGGAAGGTTCAACGGACAGACCACACAAAATGAAAG
>CAYOVN010000053.1:0-19270 GCA_964407425.1 uncultured Gemmatimonadaceae bacterium | reverse complement strand
AGGGCCAGGAAGACGAGAACCATGATCCCGGCCATGCGCCGGACGATATAATGCGTTTCGTTGCTGCACATGTTACACCACCTTGTCTGCGTCGAGCATGAATGCGGTAATCCCACAGCCAGGGCCGGCTCTC
Source organism: uncultured Gemmatimonadaceae bacterium (assembly GCA_964407425.1). Lineage (GTDB taxonomy): Bacteria > Gemmatimonadota > Gemmatimonadetes > Longimicrobiales > Gaopeijiaceae > JABDNZ01. The sequence continues at coordinate 19,137 of CAYOVN010000053.1, read as the reverse complement.
TCGTCCAGGGCCCTCAGTTCACCGCAGAGGGTCTGACAAATCGTCCCGTCCACGGCTGCGAAATAGAGTGTGTTGGATCCTGGGAAGGCCCGGCTTCCGAATTTCCTACCCGAGACCCCCTTCCCCAGGACGTTCGGCAACTCGGTGAATCCTGGAATTTCATGATCGTCCAGGAGTTTCTCCACCTCTTCCTGATGGTTCGAATCCACCATAATCATCAGAAGTTTCATGTCAGCTTTCCTCGGTCTCCGATCCCTTCCCCAGCTCAAAATAGAGGAGGGGGATCGCTATAAGGGTCAGGCCGGTAGCCACGATCGCCCCGCTGATCATGGCGACTCCGAGGCCTTGGAAGATGGGGTCCTGGACCATGACCAGGCCTCCGACCACCACAGCCAGTGCGGTGAGGATGATGGGCCTGGATCGGATGAGGCCTGAGTTGACGACGGCCTCCCTCAGCCCTTGGCCCCGTTCGAGGCCCAACTGGACGAAGTCGACAAGCAGAATGGAATTCCGAACGATGATCCCCGCCAATGCGATCATCCCGATCATGGAGGTGGCCGTGAAGAACGCACCCATCAGGGCATGAGCCGGTAAAATCCCGATCAGAGTAAGGGGAATGGGTGCCATGATCACCAGGGGCACCGTGAAAGACTGGAACCAAGCTACCACCAGAACATAGATGAGCACCAAAACTGCTGCGAAGGCGATTCCCAGATCCCTGAACACCTCCCGGGTGATCTGCCACTCTCCGTCCCACACCAGAAACGACTCCTCGGTCAGGGTGGGAGACACGCCCCAATGCCGTTCCACGCCAGGGAGGGCTTCGTCCAACGGGTCACCCATCTGGATCATGGCGTAGGCTGGGCTCTCGAGAGATCCTGCCACGTCGGCCGTCACGTACACCACCGGCCGAAGGTTCTTGTGATGAATGGGCTGCATGGCGGGCACGCTGTCCAAGGTGGCCAGCGTTCCCAGCTGCCGGGCCCCTCGGGGCGTCGCCAGGGGAACGGAAGCAAGGTCCAGGACCGTAGCCGAAGCTGAATCAGCCAATTGAAGTCGAATGGCCACGGGTTCCGCCGCGTCATCGTCGTGCAGGAGACCCACCTGAGCCCCACCGACGGAAGCGGCGATGCTCTGGGCGATCTGCTGGGGGTTCGTTCCCGCTCTGAGAGCCTCGGCCTGGGAGATTGCGGCCCTGACCTGAGAATGCTCGGCGGCCACGGTCCAGTCCACATCCACAACCCCGTCGCTGGCCAGAAAAACCTCCCGCACCTTCCCAGCCACCCGAATCTGCTCCTCATAGGTGGGTCCGTAGATCTCGGCTGTGAGGGTGGCCATGACAGGGGGTCCCGGGGGAATCTCGGCGAGTTTCACCGAAGCTCCGTAGAACTGGGCCACCGAGTCTACGGCCGGACGGAGGCGAAGGGCGATGCCGTGACTCTGAAGATCCCGATCGTGCTTGGGCTTCAGGTTCACCTGGACGTCGGCCACAGTGGGGCCACGGCGGAGGAAGTAGTGCCGAACCAGCCCGTTGAAGTTGAAAGGAGCCCCGATGCCGGCATACGTCTGAACGTCGCTCACTGCCTTGTCCCCGGCCACGGTCAAAGCCAGGGCCTGGGCGACCTCTGCGGTTCGCTCCAGGGACGTACCCTCCGGCATATCCACGATGAGCTGGAACTCACTCTTGTTGTCGAAGGGGAGCATCTTCACCGTCACCAGACGGAGGGGCACCAGAGTCATCGACAGGAAGAGGAGGACCACCATCCCTCCGTAGGTCAGATACCTGAGACGGGTGTCGGCGATGAGGCGTTTCATCAACCGGCCGTACCAGTTGGCGAGACGCCCGGTCGGCACTTCTTCGTGGGCTGGATCAACCGGTTCACCCGACAATGGCGCCTCTGGCGACAAGGGCGCCTCAGGGCCGTGTCCTTTCACCAACCGGACCGCAAGGTACGGGGTGACGATAAAGGCCACGGCCAAAGAGAAGAGCATGGCCACAGAAGCCCCGACGGGAATCGGTTCCATATAGGGGCCCATGAGCCCGGACACGAAGGCCATGGGCAGAATGGCGGCAATCACCGTGAAGGTGGCCAGAATCGTCGGATTCCCCACCTCGTCAACGGCCAACACCGCCGCCTCGTCCGGGGGACGCTGCTTGAGGCTCAGATGCCGGGCGATGTTCTCCACCACCACGATGGCATCATCCACCAGGATCCCGATGGCAAAAACCAGAGCGAACAGCGTGATCCTGTTCAGGGTGTACCCGTAGAGCCGGTACACAAGAAGGGTCAGGGCCAACGTCACGGGAACGGCCACCAGGACCACGATGGCCTCCCGCCATCCCAGGGCGAGCCAGACCAGAAGGACCACACCGAACGTTGCCACCAGAATGTGGAACAACAGCTCTTCCGACTTCTCGGTTGCAGTCTCCCCGTAGTCCCGGGTTACCGTCACCCGGACATCGTCAGCCACGACCTTACCCCTCAACTCCTCAACTCGCTGCAAGGCGCTGTGGGCGATGGTGGCGGCGTTCTTCCCTTCCCTCTTGGCCAGGGCGATAGTGACGGCTGGTTCAAAATCCTCGCCTCTCCCGCCGCCAGGGAGAAAGGCCACGTACTGATCTGGCTTGGCCGGTCCGTCTCGGATGATTGCCACGTCCCTGAGCCGAATGGCCCGATCGTCCATCACTGCCACAACCACCTCACCTACGTCGTCGGCGTCCCTGAGAAGGTGGCCGATGCGAACGGGCACGCTTCTGTTTCCAGCCACGAGGTTTCCTGCCGGAAGCTCGGCATTCGCAGCGCCGAGGGCCTGGAAAACAGCACCTCCAGAGAGCCCTCTGGCAGCCAGCGCCTGAGGATCCAGCGTCACGGAAACCTCCCGTGGGGCGCCCCCGATGACCCACGTCTCTGCCACATCAGGAAGACGCTTCAGCTCGGAGGCCAGTTCCACGGCCTGCTGCCGAAGGAGGTATCCGTCTCCCTCGTCCGTCCCGCCGGAGAGAGTGAGGGTGAGGATGGGGACTTCATTGATGCCGTGGAGGGTGACAAAGGGCGGCGTAGCTCCCGGCGGAATCTTGTCCATGTTCGCCATGAGTTTGCCGTACAGCCGGGTGAGCGCCAGCTCCGGCTCCGTACCCACTTTGTACCGGGCCGTAACCATGGCGCCGTCGTGTTGTGCCACCGAGTAGACGTAGTCCACATCGGCGATTTCCCAGATAGCCCGCTCCAAGGGCTCAACCAGGCGCCGCTCCACCTCTTTGGGCGTCGCACCGGGCATTCCCACGGCTACGTCGATCATGGGAACTCTGATCTGGGGCTCCTCTTCCCGAGGTGTGCTCATGACCGCCCCGAGCCCCAGGACCAGGGAGAACGCCGTGACAAGAGGCGTCAGTTTCGAGTTGAGGAAGCGCTGTGCGATTCCCCCAGAAAATCCGGTTTTCATTGGGCGGCCTCGGTGTTGGCGAGGACGATCTCGTCACCCTCGGTGAGCCCGCTGAGCACTTCCACCCTTGTCTCATCCACTGCCCGCCCGAGGCGGATCCACCGCAATGCCACGCCATCAGAAGTCACAACCCGGACTCCGGTGAGCTGGCCTCGTCGCACCACAGCGGTGATGGGAACGGTGATTGCCTCGGTGGTCCCGGAGGGAACCAGGCCCGTCACGCTGACACCCGTCGGCCAATCGGCCGGGAGCATTACCCGAACCTCTACGGTCTTGGACATGGGGTCGGCCCCTGCCGCCACCACTCGGACCGGGGCATCGGAAACCCGGCCCCCGAGAGTGGTCACCTGAATCATGGACCCCAACTCCAAGCCCATCGCTGCATGAACCGGAACCGCCAGGCGACCCTCCCGTGGACCCGCCTCTTCCACAACCAGGAGAGGCATTCCAGGAGCAGCCACATCACCCAGGTCTATGTATCGGCCTACCACTTCACCGGCGAAGGGCGCTCGAATGGAAGCGTAGCTTCCCGCCGTCTCCACTTCCTGGAGGGAAGCGGTTGCCATGGCCACCTGGGACTCGGCCTGGGTCAGTTGCAGGTATGCCTGATCCCTCTGCACCTGGGGAACCACGTCCTGGGCCAGAAGGGCATCCATTCGTTTGGCGTGCTTTTCCGCCTCATCCCGGCCCGCCGTAGCCACCATTACCGCCGCCTCAGCCTTCGCCTGATTGGCGGCGATATCCGCCGTACCCAACCGAATCAGAATCTGCCCAGCTCCCACCCTCGAGCCCACATCTGTGTTGAGCTCGGTGACTCTGGCCATCATTCGTGTGGTGATCTCTGCCCGGTTTCGGGCGACGACGGTCCCCTCGACGGGGAGGTTCAGCTGAATCACTTCCATCTGGACTGGGACCCCGGCTCCATACTCGGTGGTTCCGGCGTGCGAGTCTTCAGGGGAATGAGAGCCTCCACAGGCGGTCAGAGCCGCCACCATCCCAAGAACTACGGCTCCAGCTTTCATCGATCGAATACTCCGTATGCGAGGTCCAAAGCAGCGTGGGCGAGAACCAGATCACGCCGCGCGGAAAGTTCAGAGAGGGTTGCGTTGGTTGATGCAGCCTGCACGTCAAGAAGCTCGGTTATGGGCGCGGTGCCACTGGTGTATCGGGCCTGGGCCTGCTCAAGGGCCACCCGCCCCTCAGCCGCGGCTCGGGAAGCCACGGAGGCTCCTTCTCCGGCCGCCTCCACCATTCGGAGAGCCTGGAGGACCTCTACTTCAGCCTGGCGGTATGCGGCGTTACGCTCAGCCTTTACCGCAGCCTCCTCGGCCTTGGCGGCTCGCACGGAACCCACACCGGCCAGACCATTGAAGGGAGTCCAGCTGAGACCTATCCCGACCGTCCAGTCCCCGCTCCCGTTGCCGAATGGGGCGTCCTGGGCGTAGTGGCCTACGGCACCGAAGGCTGCCAGGGATGGAAGTTGGGAAGCCCACGCCTTTTTCACCCCTTTTGCCGCAGCCTCCTCTCCAGCGGTATACGCCTGGAGATCCCCCCGCTCCTCCCAGGAGCAGTCGGGGTTCTCCCCTCCGTCCGACGAGACACATGCTGAGGGAGACACGAGACCCGAGAGATCATCCGTGAGTGTCAACTCCGTCGCTTCAGGTAGATCCAGGATCGCTTTCAAGGAAGAAAGGGCGTTCTGGGCCTGGGCTGCGGCCGCCAGACGCTGAACCTCGATTTCCGAGGCTTTTAATCCGGCCATCCGTGAATCCAGCCCCGTCACCAGTCCCTGCTCCCGCATGGCTTCCGCCTGATTCACATGTCCCCGGACGGCTTCCAGAGCCACGTCCAATGCTACGACCTGTCGGGCTGCCAGAAGAGCGCCCGTGTAGGCCTGGACAGTATAGAAGCGGGTAGCGCCGGCAGCCCGCCTGGCACCAGCCATCTCTGCCTCGGCCGCCTTCCTTGCCGCTTGGAATCCGAAGATCCCCTCGGGCGCCAGGAGGGGCATTTGAATCGTAGCCGTGGCGTTGTACCCGGAGTACGGATCGGGCCGATTTAGAGCCTCCAGCGAGAGATCTTCCGCCGCAAAGTTCTCCTGTCGGAGCTTCAGCCCGAAGACACCGACGGGATCGGTGGTCTTCATCCCCTGCAGTCCAAAGGAGACCGAGGGAAGAAAGGCGGGGCTGGCCTGAAGCGGGAGTTGAGCCCTTGCATCAGCCTTGGCTCTTTGGGCCAGGAGGGTGGAGTTGGCTTCCAAGGCCCTCGACACGGCATCGTTGAGGCTGAGACGCATAGTATCAGGGGGAGCCGCCTGCCCAGCCACCATTAATAGAATTATGGCAATGTTCATATGCTCTTCCGCAAAAAAAGACCCCGGCTACTCTTCAACCAGGTCACAGTGACGGATACAATCCAGGATGTGCTTCACCTTCTCTTCAATGATCCGGTAGTACACGTGGACCCCGTCCCGCCTGGCCTCCACGATGTCCCACCCCCGCATTTTCGCCAGGTGTTGGGAAACCACAGCCTGGTTCAGATTAAGGCAATCCTGGATCTCCCCTACCGACCTCTCCCCGTCCTCGAGGAATTCCAAGATCTTCAGCCGATCAGAATGTCCGACCACCTTGATGACATCGGCGGCCTTGGACAACCCTACTGGATCCAGCGCTCGGATCAACTTTTTCGTAGACATGGAAATAGATTAATAGCGATATTCATATGTGTCAATACCCAAGCCTGGGCAAAACTCGACGACCACCGGGTCTATCCGATCTCCGCAAACACCTCGTTCCCGACCCGGTAGCTCCTCCAGTCTTCGTGATCGAAGTGCCACCACTCATCCTGGTAGACCGCGAAGCCCTGGGCCTCCATGGCATCCCTGAGGAGTTTCCGGTACCAGCGCTGTCGGCTGGTTCCTCCGGGGTAGTCGGCATGGGAGCGAGGAGACATCTCATCAAATCCGGCAGGCATCATCACCACCTCGCCCGTCGCCAGATCGAAGAGGGTGAGGTCGATGGCACACCCCCTGTTGTGTCGGGAACCGCTAGCCGGATCGGCCACGAAGTTCTTGAGTTCTTCCGGTGTGGCGTCCCAGAACATTTTGGTTACGTACCAGGGGCGGTACCCGTCGTGGAGCAGGAGCCCATACCCCCGTTCCTTTAGCCAATTGTGGGCTCGGACCACGCCTTCAGCGGCTGGGCGTTGCAGAAATGCCCTGGGGCTGGAGTAAAAAACCTCGCCCATGAAGTTGTTGGTGGAGGCGTAGCGGATGTCCAACCGGATCGTTGGGTCCAGGCTCACGAGTTCAACGAGATCGGAAGGAAGGAACTCCCCCTCCTCTTCCGGCGGCACTGCCACGAGGGCTTCTTCCCGAAGCTCTCCGGGAGGACGAACGGGCGTGATTTGGAAGGTCTGTCCTTCTTCACCCCCCAGACTCAGCTTCAGGAACTCCTGCTCACCGATCCCCAAGGCCGTAGGCTTTCCACCCGGATCCCGACGGAAGGTCACAAGCCCCCCGTTCCCTTCCATCTCGAAGGTGCTGTCTGAAACCGTGATCAGAGACTGGCCGCCACCTTTCCAGAAGAGGGCGTACAGCTCCTGGGAATCCTCCAGCACCGAGAGGGTGTCAGAGTCGGTGGCGTACTCTCCGACGAGGGAAACCCATTCCCCAGGGGGTGGGGCCGGGGCCTGGGCGATCGCCTCGGAAGAGCCCCCATCCCCTCCGGCCCGGCCGGCACCGCCGCAGGCCAGGGCTGTTAGGAGGAGGCCTACCGCTCCAACGGTCCGGTATCTCACTTTCCTCCCCTCCCCTTCCCTCCCGTTGTGTCGGGCTTTTCAAAAACCTTCGGTGCGAATTCCCGGAGGTGTTTCTCCTTCTCCAGCTGGGAGACTCCATCCGTCATCCAACCGGGGGCCGTGGCCCCCTTCAGGTGGTGATCGAAGAACTGCCTCAGGCGGTACTGGAAGTCGAGGCGGTTCTGGAGTTTGGAGAGGCCATGACCTTCGTCCGGATAGGAGAGCCAGATGACGGGTTTACCCAGGAAACGGAGGGCGTTGTACCACTCCAGCCCCTGCTCCCAGTTCACCGTCGGATCCGATTCCCCGTGGAGATAGAGGACGGGGGTGTCCATGGTCTCGACGCCGGAGATCGGGGATTGATCCCAGTAGAGCTGGAAATCGTCATAGGGGTTCGTGCCGTACCGGCCCTGGCCATAGATGTCGTAGCTATGGTTGTTCTGGCCGTTTCCTACAAAGAGCTGGTTGAACTCACTCACCAGGTTGATGGGGGCAGCCCCGTGGGCTACGGCGGCGAACATTGTGGAGCGGGTCGCCACATAAGCTCCCCCACCCCCGCTGTAGGAGTGTCCGCTCAATCCCACGGCATCAGGATCCGCATAACCCATCTCGATGACTTTTCGAACCGCCGCCTCGATGCACTCCAGCATGTCGCTATGAGACGTGCCGGTCCGGAAATGGATATCGGGCTGCATCAGTAGGTACCCGTTGCTCACATAGCCCGAGAAGTTGGGCTGGTGCCGGTAGGCGGGGGTGGCATAGGCGTGAAGGTCCTGAGAATACTTCTCATAGAACCGAACGATCATGGGAAGCTTCTGGCCTTCTTCGTAGGTATCCGGAATCGCCAGGGTACCCTGGAGGGGAACCCCATCATCGTTGGTGTAATCGAAGAGGATGCGATGGCCCCAGAGAAAGTCCTCCTGCTGAGGGTTAGCCGTGGTGATCCGCTCCCGGCCAGCAAAGTCCCCATCTGAAACCCATAGGTCCGGGAACTCGGCAAAGGTCTGAACGGTGAAGAGGTACTGGTCTGCGTCCTCGGCCTTTTGGGGACGCCCAAATCTCTTGTCCTCCCAAGCCAGTTCCCGTAACTCGCCATCCTCCAGCTGGAAAAATCCGGCTTTCTTCGTCCATTCTCCGTAGGCCGAAAAAAGGAGGGGTTCGTCCAGATCCACGAACCGCTCTTCAGGATCGACCTGGACGTACCGGAGGCGAATCTCGTCCAGATGGCCCCGTCCCTCGGTGAGGTTGGTGGCCTGGGTGCCATCAAGCGGTTGGAGCCAGACATCGTATCGATGGTTGAGAAGGACTCCCTTCCCATCCTTCGCCCAGCCAGCCAAGCCGTAGGGCGGCCGATCTCCGGGGTGATCATACTCGAGGTTCTCAAAGCCCATGGAGTTCGAGGCCGTGAGGTTGACATGGATGTCGGTATCGAGCTGGTAGGCCCAGAAATGCCCATCCAGCCAGTAGAGAAAATGTTTGCTGTCCGGGGAGAAACCGTACGCTCTCTCCAGACCCCTTAGGATCTGGTTTCGCTCACCGGTCCGGGTATCCACCCGGTAATAGTTGGCATAGCTGGGCTTCCAGTCCGAGATGAAACTCGAATCGTCCCGACCCATACCATAACGACCGTCACGGGTCACTTCGACGGTCCGCATCTTCTCGTCGGCCAGGGGCACCATCCGGGCGTCAGCGAGATGCACAGCGGCCAGGTAGGTCCTATCCCGGTCCCGGGATGCCTGCTTCATCTGGGCGGTCTGAATCCGATCATCGTTCCAGTGCCAGATGTTCACGTCCGCCAAAGGAAAACCATCATCGGGCCAGTCCTCCACCTCATCGCCCTGAGGCTTTACCCCCAGGAAGACCGTTCCCAGATCCTCGCTCCAGGTCAGACTCCCCTTCTCACTGACCACAGATCCTTCCGGTAGTCCTGTACCCGTTTCCCCGCCGAACACATGCCGGACGCCCCTGCCGCCTACTAGGTCCGTGAAGGCGACAAGCGTGTTGACCCGCTCCGTCTTTTTCTCCGGAATCTCCCCTCTGAGAACAGCGAGTCCGTCTCCTTCCTCCGACCAGGTAAGGTCCGAGTACCGTTCCTTGGCATTGTCCAGGGCCCGCCGGGACCCGCTCCCCAGGTCCACGAGGTAAAGCCCGTTCCCGTCCTTGTCCGAAGCGTCCACGGTGTAGGCCAGATGTGTCCCCGGCTTGTTGAACTCGGATTGGGACACGCTCCCGATGAGCTCGTCGTAACCCTCTATCAGGTTCCGTAGGATCAGATCCGTTCCTTGGGGCTGATCGGACTGCCCGCCGCCGGATGCGGACCCCCGTCCCCCCCCGCCACCACTCCGACCCTCACTCCTCTTCTTTGCAAAGAAATGGCTTGAACCCTTGGAAAAGCCGAAGGACGCAATGCCATCCCAGTTCCGTTTCTCACCGGAGGCCAGGTTCAGGAGCTCCGCCTTCCGGGATACCGGTTCATCTTCCTTTTCAGCCTTTTCAATCTCCTCAAAGGAAAGCGACACGGAGTAGGCCACCCAGTTCCCGTCGTCAGAGAAACGGGCCCCCGAGGCGAGTGGGACCACGTGCTCAGATCCGGTCTCCAGGTTGGCTACATGGAGGGTGTCGTCCCCTCTGATCCGGGTGTAGCTCCATGCCACCCATATCCCATCAGCCGAGATGCTCGTCCCGGAGAGAGTCCGCCAGTCCTTATAATCTGCGATGGCGAGGGATCTCTTGGTGCCCGACTCCTGCCCACTCAGAGATGCAGCGGCAGTCCCCGACAGGATGCCAACCAGGAGAAGACCGGGAACCACTCGATAAGACATGCAGAGCTGACGTCGGACCCAGGAAAAAGCCGAGGAACCGGACATAAATCGCCTCCGAAACAGGGAGCAAAGTGTTGGTGCCGCCAGGGTGCGGCCCCGTGCCACCCGACAATGGGCGGGAGAATGTCGGCGCCGTCAACCTGATCGGCCAAGTCGATCCCTGATCTATTCAGATAGAGCTAACCACGAGTTCTCCGGCCTCGGGTTGGCCCCGGCCTGTTCCCTGCCCATTTTTCCCCTCATGACAAACGATGACCTCAGTATCCAGGTGGCCCACCACCCCATCCTCCGCCCGGCGGCTTTCACCACCCGGTTCCCGGTCCCCCTGGGGGAGCTACCCGCGCCCCATTGGCTGACGGATCTCCTGGTCGTCGGAGTGGAGGCCCCCATCGCGAGGAATGAGGACCTTCGTATGGCGGTGAGGGACATGCTGCGGCACTGGGGGCACAAACCTGCAGGAAGGGGCAAACCAGCCAGCGAATATCTGGTCCGGGCCGTGGATCGGGGAGAGTTGGGATCCATCAACGCTGCGGTGGATGTCTGTAACGCCGTGTCCCTCCACAGCGGCTTCCCCATCGCCCTGGTGGACCTGGACAGGGCCCACCCACCCTTCCATGTGGCTCCGGGGACGCCGGAGGAAGAGTACGTCTTCAACGCCTCAGGCCAGGAGATGTCACTGAAGGGTCTTATTTGTTTGAGGGACGCGGAGGGTCCCTGCGCCAACCCCGTAAAGGACGCTCAGCGAACCAAGACAAACGAAGACACCACCGGGACTCTCACCGTGATCTGGGGCGTGGCCGAAAGGGAAGACCACAGGGACCGGGCCGTAGCCTGGTACCGGGAACTCCTGGAGAAGCTGGGAGCCTCGGTAAAACCGGTTGAAGTGGTGGCCAGCCCTTCCTGAAGTGGCTGTCAGGCCGCCCCAGGGTCCGGGGTCAGCCCTCCTTCTTGAACCGGAGGTCCCAGACCCGCCCCTGACTCAGGCTCATCTTCGTCACTGCTCCGGAGGAGTTCCTCCGGAAGATGAACGTGGCCTCCGCCTCGCCCGAGGCATCTCCACCGTTCCGGTGGCCGGGGGTTCCGAGTCGGAGACGGCATCTCCCAGATAAAGGTCCGCGACCTGTTTCAAGAGGCCCCCGGCGCTGGCAGTCGAGGCGTAGCAGGTAACGGCAACGGCCAGGCCCTGTTCCGGGAAACGCGCCAGGTGCCCTCGATAGCCGGCGGTGGAGCCGCTGTGCTCCACGACCGGAATTCCCTTGTAGTCCCTGAGTTGAAACCCGCCGTTTCCGTGAACGTTCTCGAAGGGCATCAGGGTGGCCCATCCTCCATCCCGGGTCCTGGGCCAGAAGGACCGTGGCCGCCGCCGTGAACCGTTTCGATACCGATCCCGGCTCAAAAACCGTGGAAACCGTATTCGGGACCCGATGCTCCAGGTCTGCCATACCATAGGCCCGGAGAAGAACCGGTTCCCCCTGGAGGCTCACCCCGACCGCAGCCACCCGCAGCGGGGCCCCCACGAAGGATTCGGGAAGGCTGTAGTGTGCCGGAACGACCGCATGTTAACATTCCGGGGAATCCCATCGTACTTCCTTTAGAGGGGCAGGTAGGCAGGCTCGCGCCACCCTTCGGCATCATGACTCGAGTGAACCTTGGACGACCACCTGGACCCTGAGGGAGATCCTTGGATCAACGTGATCTGAAATCACTGGCCATCGCATTCCGAGAAGGGGATGAGCGGAGCTTCAAGGTTCTGGTGGAATCCGTGAGCCGAACCCTCATGGCCATGGCCTATCGATATACCGACGACTGGGAATGGTCCCGAGATCTGACCCAGGAGACATGGATCAAGGTCTATCAGAAAATCCAGCAGTGGGACCCGAATCGTTCGTTCAGCGCCTGGCTTCACACCATCCACCGAAACGGGTGTCTGGATCACATAAGGAAGGGCTGGGTCAGGCTGGAGTCGACGCCGGGGGCAGAGGTCGTGACTCAGCTGGCGGGGACCACAAGGGGCGGGCCGGAGGTCGAGTTGGAACGCTGCGATTTCCATGATCGGCTGAAAGTCGCGGTTGGGCAACTGAGTGAAAGCCAGCGCCAGATCTTCCTGAGGGTCGACCTGGAACAGCAGGATCAGAAGGACGCCGCGAAGGCATTGGGAATCAAGTTCGGCACCCTCCGAACCACCCTTCACTTCGCTCGGAAGCGATTGGCCACAGCACTTCGACAAATGGAGAAGAGCACGTGAAGAAGGACGTGGATTGTTTGGTCTTCGAGGATCAACTGGACGCACTGGTCGCCGGCGGGTTGCCGGTGGAGGGGCTCGAACAACTCAAGCTCCATGCTTTTTCCTGCCCGGATTGCACCATGCTGCTGAAAGTGAAAGAACACTTGACACGTCCCTCTCTGGAGAAGTCGGAAGCGGCTGTTCCCCAGGACTTGCTGGATTCCATGTGGCCAAGGGTGGAGGAAGGGTTGGGAGGTAGCCCGGGGCCGGCTAGGGCCCGTCCGTCCCCCGGCACACGTCTCCCCTGGCTTGTTCCTTCGCTGGCGGCTGCCTCGGTCGTGCTCCTCCTTTCCACCGGGTTTCTCTTCTCGGCGTTGAGAAGGACTGCGGCCCGTGGCGATGAACTGGCTCTTCAGGTCAGTGGACTTCAGCAGGGCCTGGAAGAACTCGATGCAAGGACTGAATGGGTGGAGAGAACAGCCCAGCTGGCGGGCAGTGGAAGGAGCCGGGCCCGGGCTTTGAATTTCCAATTGGCCGGCCAGGAGTCCATCACCGTGGGAGCTCTGGTGGAGCTGCTCGAAACGTACCCGCCCGAGAGGGCCCTCCTCGATGCGTCTCAGGTGAGATCCCTTTTCGGATCGACCCAGCGGCCACCTCCGGGGCACAGGGAAGTTCTAGTCCTTTTGGACGACATCCTATCGCCCCGGCTGGAAGGCAGGGATATCAGAGCGGGCGACCTCGCCGAATGGCTGAATTCCGCCGAACTCCCAAGAGACCTGTCCCTCCCCATAGCATCCCTAATCGAACTCTTGAGCTGAGGTACTTGGTCGAGGGCATCGACCCTCCCCGGAAGCTCGGTCTGATGGAGGCTGAAGTGATGATGACACGGAAAAGGAAATGCGGGTACAAAATCGCGTTGCTGATCTTGGTGACTCTCGGATTCAGCGGATGTATCGAGTACGAAATCGAAACCACACTGAATGCGGATGGGGGCGGCCATCGAAGCGTGAGGGTGGAAGGCACCGATGCACATAGGATGGAAGAAAGCAAGGTCACGTATGATGAATTCGTTGAATTCATGTCTCTTTCTGAGGAAGACGGCTGGCTCCATGCCACGGAGATTCAGGCGGACGGAGACACCACCTACGTTTTCACCAAGGACGAGAGAATCCCTGATCTGGCCTCCTGGACCAGCTTGAACGAGGAGATCCACATCTTGGGGGCCCGTGGGTTCAGTCGGGAAGAAAAGGTCGGCTATGTGACCTTGGGAGAAGTACAATTCTGGAACTCGGTCCGGGTCCGATCCGGGACGGACGAGGACGGAGGATCCACATTCTCATATGAGGAGACGTTCAGATGGAAGTATGGGGTCGACGTCATCTTCGAAGGCATCGTGAGGGCAATGGACAAAGCGATCGAACAATCTTATCCACTCCTCACCGAACGCGAACGGGGTGAGATCGTCGGGGCAGCGAGGGCCCATGTTTGGGCGGCTGCTGAGGAGGGTCTCCTGGACAGCCTAGGGGACGATGATGACGTGCTCTGGGAGAGAGTTCTTGATCAGACCTCTACCCAGGGCATCAAGATCATCCGGATGAGATACGATCAAGCCACTCGGGAATCCTTCAGGGCTCGGTTGGACCTCCTGTCAGATGAGTTCTCCGAAGATGCGTGGGACGAGCTGAATTACCTGGTCCCAGGCCTGTCCGCCGCCACGAACTCGAATTTCAAATTCTACCTCACCATGCCGGGGCTCATCACCGACGACAACGCACACAGCCGGGATGGCAACCTCTTGATCTGGGAGTTCAATCCCGCCGACGCTCTGGAAGCCCCGATTGTCCTGGTTGCCGAATCGGTTGTAGTGGGCTAAGAATACATGAGAGAAACATTTGTTTCCCTCATGGAACAAATGGAAAGGCCCCAGGATCGGCAGCCCGACCCGGGGGTTTTTCAGGGAAACTCAGGACATGGAGGGTAACCGCTATTATCTTGTTTTGTGCGCCGCTTGATCGAATCGGATAATGGCTTGCAAAGCCCTGACGCTGAGGCGGGCTCTAATGAGAATCTTATTTCAAAATTCCGGGGGGAATCGAAGGGATAGTGACGGTTAACGTTTTTGGGTCTTTGCCTGCCACCCCGCCGAAAGGCTTTGTAGCTATACCGGAAGACCCCAGGCTCCGGGCGACGGTCAAAGCCCTGGCCGAGGCTGGGGGGGAGGCCGTGGAGACCATTCTTCTTTATGGATCCCACGTCCAGGCCAGCAACCCCTCCGATTCCAGCGCCTACGACTTTCTCCTTGTCACCGATTCCTACTCGAAGTTCTTTGGTCGCCTGGTTGCCAATGGGCACCATTCCCGGCCGGCTTGGTTGCTGACCGCCCTCTCTTTTTTCCTTCCCCCGAACATCATCTCCTTCAACACGGGGACGCCAAATCAACCTCCCGCCAAATGTGCCGTCGTCAGTCATAGGCACCTGAGGCGATCCCTTCGGAACCGCTTCCCGGATCATTTCCTGAAAGGGAGAGTCGTTCAGACCCTTTCCCTGGTATGGAGCCGGGGGCCCGGGGAAGAGGAGGCAGTGGTTTCGGCGGTCAGGAAAGCCCGGGAAGGTATCGTTGTTTGGGTGAGACCGTTCCTCCCCGGTCCGTTCGAAATTGAGGAATTTGCGGAGAAGATGCTCCGAGTCTCCTATCGGGGAGAGATCAGGCCTGAAGCACCAGAACGGGTTTTCCAGGTGTTCCAGGCCCAGAAGGACACCGTGGTGGCCTTCGCTCGAGGTGCCCTGGAAGCGGCAGAGTCCAGGGGTGACGTTGTGAAAGAGGAGGGGCTTTACTCCTGGGCCCAGCCCCCCGGCCCGGCATCCCGACTCCTGCAGAGTGCCTACTTCACCATCTCCAAGACCCGGGCCACGGCCAGGTGGTTCAAGTACATGATCACCTTCAACGGGTGGTTGGACTACATCCAAAGCAAAATCGAGCGTAGAGCCGGCTTCGAGATCGAAATCCAGGAAAGGGAGCGCCGATGGCCTCTCATCTTTCTCTGGCCCAAACTATTTCTTGTCCTCCGGACCTTAAAAGGCCCCCCCTCCGAGTCTGAGGAGAAAAAGGAGCGTAAACCGGAATGAGACCTGATCTCCTCGTTCTTCTCTCCATGCTGGCACTTTGTTTCCTGAGCATGGTGGTGTTCAAAGTCCGGCATGACCATCAAGCCCACGATCCGTTGGAGTCGACCCAGCGAGGCACCTTTGTCCTGGGGTCTTTCGTCAGGTCCTGGTTCCTTTGGTTTATCGGCCCCCCTGTAGAGTTGGCCATCAAGGCGGGTCTCACCCCACTGTTTTTTAACCTACTGGGTGTAGCAGGTGGTGTGGCCGCAGGAGTCGCCTTTGCCCTGGGAAGCACGGTGGCAGGGGGCTGGCTCATCCTTATGGGAGGTATCGCCGACGTCTTCGACGGACGAGTTGCCAGGACCCTCGGGCTCGGTTCTCCAAAGGGGGCCTTCCTCGACTCCACCATGGACCGCTTCGCTGAGGTCGGCATGTTTGCCGGACTGGCTGTCTATTTCCATGCCCGGCCTCTCATGGCCATGACCGTGGCCTTGGCTCTGGGGGGATCCCTCCTCGTGAGCTATGCACGGGCGCGCGGTGAGAGCCAGGGAGTGGTCTGCAAAGTGGGCGTAATGCAGAGGACGGAAAGGCTTCTTCTGGTGGGCTTCGCAGGCCTTTTGGACCCCACCTTCTCCGCCTGGGCCGGAAAAACACAAGGCACTTTCCTGGGCCTGATCATCGCCCTCATCGCCATCGGCACCGTTGGAACGGCCATCTACCGGACCGTGTGGATCACCAAACGACTCCCTGACGAGTAGGCCTCAGCCAGGGTCGACAGCCGTAAGGTGTGCAACATCTCTCCCCTTTGACGTCACTAAGGGTCAGAACGCCCAAAACAACGGGCGGCTCCTTGTTTGCATCACATGGAAAAGGAGAATGACCCATGTTCGTCAATCGTCTTCTGGTTCTGGCTCTCTTCACCGCTCTGGGGTATCCCCAGATCGGTGGGGGTTCGCTGATGGTCATGCCCCACCCGGGCGAACCCGTTCCTGAGGTCCTCTTAGAGGGAAGGATCACATCAAGGGACTCGGGGCTTCCTCTTCAGCATGCCCAGGTCGGAGTGGAGGGGGAAAATCTGGGAGCAGTGACCGACGGAGACGGAAGATATTCCATAGTTCTCCCGAGTTCCTGGGTAGGAAAAAGGGTCACATTGACGGTCAACTTCGTTGGATATGCCGAGGCCAAGCGGACTGCCAAGCTGGCCGAGGGCACAAACACCCTTGATCTTGCCCTTTCCCCTGTGGTGCTGGCCCTCGATGCCCTGGTGGTCTTGGCCTCCAAGGTCGAGGGAGAGAGGGCCCGAACCTACGCGCCGGCCATGGCGGCGGAGGTGCTCCGTCAGGACTTCCCGGGCCGTTTCAATCCGAACTTCAATACTGAATCCTACGCCCACATCCAGGAAAACGTATTCCTGGCGACGGCGACGAATCCACTGTCCACCTTCTCCATCGACGTGGACAGGGCCTCCTACGCGAATGTCCGTCGGTTCATCCGGGACGGATATAGGCCCCCCATCGATGCCGTTCGTATCGAGGAGCTGATCAACTACTTCCCCTACAGTGACGAAGGCCCGGTTGGGGATGACCCGCTGGCCATCCACACGGAAGTGGCACCGGCTCCCTGGCAGCCCCTCCACCGCCTGGTTCGGATCGCTCTGAAGGGGAGAGCCATCGACATGTCCGAGGCCCCCGTAAGCAATCTCGTCTTCCTGCTGGATGTTTCCGGATCCATGAATAGTCCGGACAAACTTCCACTTCTGAAGACAGCCTTGGGAATGCTGGTGGACCAACTCGAGGCCGACGACAGGGTCGCCATCGTGGTGTACGCGGGAGCGGCGGGCCTGGTCCTTCCGTCCACCCCTGGATCTGAAAAGGGCGCCATCATCGAAGCTCTTCAGGCCCTCGAGGCAGGGGGCTCAACCGCCGGAGGCGCCGGGATCCAGTTGGCCTACAAGGTCGCCGCCGAGAACCATATCGAGGGAGGAAACAACCGGGTGATCTTGGCCACCGACGGAGACTTCAATATCGGCGCCTCCAGTGACTCGGAGATGATCCGCCTTATCGAGAAGAAGCGGGATCAAGGAACGTTCCTTACCGTCCTCGGGTTCGGGACCGGGAATCTCCAGGACTCGAAGATGGAGCAGATCGCCGACCACGGAAACGGCAACTTCTCCTACATCGACAGTGCCCTTGAAGCCAAGAAGGTTCTGGTGACCGAGATGGGAGGGACACTCCTCACCATAGCGAAGGACGTGAAGCTTCAGGTGGAATTCAACCCGAAGAAGGTCTCGGCCTATCGCCTCATCGGATACGAAAACCGAATGTTGGCGGCAGAGGATTTTACGGATGACACGAAGGATGCTGGTGAGCTCGGTGCAGGCCATTCGGTCACGGCCCTCTACGAGATCATCCCGGTGGGCGTGGAAAGCCCGGTGGAAGTGCCTGGGTTGGATTCCCTACGGTATCAAACCCCCACCGTCCGCCCCGAGACCAATGCTTCCGACGAGCTTCTCTTCGTAAAACTCCGGTACAAAGAACCGAACGCCGATCGGAGCCAGCTCATGGACCTCCCGGTCATGGACAACACCGGACCTCCTTCCCAGGACCTCCGTTTCGCCAGTGCGGTCGCGGCCTGGGGCATGCTCCTCCGTGACTCGGAGTACTGTGCAGACTTCGACCTGGACGATGTGGCAAAGCTGGCTCGGGGCGGAGTCGCCGGCGATGAGGGCGGATATCGAAGCGAGTTCATTCAGCTGGTGGAGACCTCCCGGGCGATGGAGCTTCTGGAAAAAGACCCAGGAATGGGAAGCTAGGTTTCTCCTTCTGAAACCCCCATGGACAGAGGGTGGCGCCGATCACTTCGGCGCCACCCTTTCCTTTCGGCTTCACTTTTTCCCTAAACCTACTCACTCATCTGGGCCTACCCCCCCAACACGGCTCTGATGATCCCCTGATAACCTCGAGCCGCCCCCTCCAGCTCTGATAGGGGCACACGCTCATCCACCACATGTGCATCCCACTCCCTGGCTGGCCCGAACCCAACCGTGGGCACACCAGCGATCCCGGCGGAATGGGCGGCGTTGGTACAAAACTGATAGGCCCGGGATTCCGGATTCAGCCCTGCCTTCCCGAGGCCGTCCAGAGCCGTTGTCACGAACCAGTCATCCTCCGGGTAGATCCAGGCCGGGAAAAACTTCTCCTGCGTCAGTAGGTTCCCAGTGAAGGCGGTGTATTCTCCGATTGCTACAGTGGCCGATAGGTCCAAGGCACCTGGCCCGACGGAGTCATCCGCCCCGGTCTCACCACCCGACAGGCTAGCACCAGCCAATGCCAGATCCGTGACGGGCCCCAGCACGTCTTCTTTCGTCTCCCCCGGGAGAAGCCTCCGATCATAGATGGCGCGACAGATGCTGGGGATGACGGAATTTGAAGGGAAGGGCACGGAGGAGATTTCGGTGAGGGCCAGGATCGCCGGGCCCATGAGAGGGTCCCGGTCCAATTCGATGGCTTCGACGCCCCGAATAATCTCCATCATATCCAGAACAGCGTTCCGGCCCAGGTGGGGAACGGATGAGTGGGTGGGAATGCCCCTGGTTTCCAGATGGATCTCGGCCCTCCCCCTCCCTCCCCGGGCCAGGTTGAGTTCGGTCGCCTCGCCGATGACAACAAAATCCGGCGGGAAGAGCTTCATGACTTCCATGAGAGCCGCGCCCTCCAGGACCTCCTCAAGAACTCCCCCAAGGGC
>CAYOVN010000052.1:0-19293 GCA_964407425.1 uncultured Gemmatimonadaceae bacterium | reverse complement strand
CCCAGGTTCACGCAGAGGACGGCTACACCCATTCCCAGACCGATCAGGAATGTCGCGTCCTTGACCGTAGTGGGATGCCGATCCCTGTCCATCTCGGCCAGGCGGGCGTTGGTTTCTTCGATAGCCGCCGTATTGGCGTTGGACCAGGAGTCGAACTTCTTCTGCCAGACACTGAAGAAGAGGAGGACGCCCATCCATCCATAGCCTACAACCGTGTCGACGACGATGATGGGCCCGAAGGCCGACTCAGGTGTATCCACGCTCTCTGCGATGGCCACCATATTGGCGGTACCCCCGATCCAACTCCCGGACAGGGCCGCGAAGCCTTTCCAGGCATCCGGCGGAAGCATCCCCCCAAAGAGCATGAGGGCGACAGGTCCCCCGAAGACAATCCCCAGTGTTCCGGCGGTGACCATAAAAAGAGCCACCGGACCCAGCTTGGCGACGCTCTTCAAGTCGATGGAGATCATGAGGAGGAAAAGTGCCAGGGGGAGGAGGTACCGGGTCGTAAAGTCGTAGGCCGCCGAAGACGCCGGTGTAATCCCCAAGGTCGTGGCGATCATCGGGAGGAAGTACACGAAGATCACCGGCGGGACATATTCGAAGAACTTCTCAAACCTCTTCACCCCCGACAGCCAGAAAATCACCGCCACCAGGGTTGCCAGGAAGGCGAAGACCGACATTGGGTCGGTGAAGAACGTTTGGGAGTCCGGGATCATCTCGTGGCTCCAGTGCCAGGGTGCATGGGGTGAACGACGGCCAAGGTAGGGTTTCTCAGGGACATAAGAAAAGAGTCCCGGCGGACCGAGGTCCACCGGGACTCCCGAATGGTGCCATCTTTATTCAGCCCTCGAATCTGCGGACCTATCCGATAAGGCTCTGAACCGCCTCGATCAGTTCTTCTGGATCGATGGGCTTATCGATGAACATTTCCGGGCGAACGAGCCCCTCTTCCCTCATTTGGGCGATGCCCTTTCTCAGGCCCTGTCGTATGCTGTCGAATGGGCTCTCAAACGTGTCGCCCTCCGCCTGAGCGTCCTCTTCCTCGAGCACCCCGGCCACGCCTGTCAGCATGATGACAGGAATGTCCTTGAACTCATCCTTCCGACGCATCAGCTTGAAGAGGGAGAAGCCCGTCTTCTTCGGCATCATCACGTCCAGAAGAATCAGGTCCGGAATCGCTTCCTCAAGTTTCTTTAATCCCGCGTCTCCATCCTCCGCCGTAATCGCTTCGTACCCGTTTTCCTCCAAAGCGACGGTCAGAAACCGGCGGGTGTTATCATCGTCATCTACCACAAGAACTGTCTTCGGCATCGACCCTACTCCTCTCTATGACTCGGGCCCTGGATGGGGAGCAACACCCGGAAGGTCGTCCCTCTACCAGGCTTTGATTCAACGTATACGTTTCCTTCGTGAGATTCGACAATTCGACTGACTACCGCCAGCCCCATTCCGGTACCCTTTTTCTCCTTGGTACTGAAGAAGGGGGTGAAAACTCTCTTCCGGACTTCATCCGGCATTCCCTCACCGTTGTCTTCTACCTGAATCTCAATATGTCCATCGAGGGTCCCCGGCAAGACCCTGAGTGTCACTTCTGGGGTTTCGGGGGCCGTGTACTCCTTCCAGGAGCACGCATCCAGGGAGTTCGAGATCAAATCCATAACAACGGATCGGACGCCGTCTGGGTCACACACGGCATCCGGTAGGTCTTCGGTTACACTGACGGAGAGCTGCACGCCGGAGTCATTGAACTTGGCGTGGCTAATGCCGTGGATCTTCTCCGCCAGGTCCCCGAGATCGACGTCCTGCAGCTTGAGTTTCCTGGTCCGGGCGAAATCCAGCATGCTCATGGACATCTGGGTCATGTCCTCGATCCCTTCCCTGACCATCTCCCAACCCTCGACGAGCATAGCCTTGTTGTCTTTGGACAGGCCGAGCTTCACCATGTAGGATCCGCCCTTCATCACATTAAGCATGTTTTTGATGGAGTGCTGAATCCCTGTCAGTGCCTGCCCCAGCGCCGCCATTCGCTTGGACCGGAGGAGCTGGACCTGCATCTGCAGTTCCTCCGTGAGGTCCTTACTGATGCCCATGGTGCCCATGGGTGTTCCGTCGGGAGCCAGGAGCCGGGAAAGAGTAATCATGACGTTCCGAAGGTCCCCGTCCTTGGTCACGAAGTTCGTCATGTAGTTCACGACGGGACCTCCCTGGTCCAACTCTTCGATAGCAGCGTCACGGTCCTTGGGTTCTGCAAAGATCATCTCGATTCTCTGCCCGAGCATCTCCTCTTTGGTGTATCCCAGGATTTTTTCGGCGCCGGGATTGAATGTCCTGATGAATCCTTCGGGGTCCACGGTGATGATGATGTCGGCTGAGTTGTCGATGATGGCCTGGAGGTATTCCTTGGTGCTCATCAACTCCGAAAGAGTATCCGCCAGCTCCGATGTCATGGTGTTGATAACGCCCCCAACCTCCGCCAGACCGTCTCCAGCCGACTCGCTGAACCGAAAGCTGAAGTCCTTCTTGGCCAGGCGTCGTGCACCGGCTTTAAAGGCCCTGATTCGCCTTCCCACCAGGCGCTCTGTCATCCACCATGCTGCCCCGGTCCCAAGGAGCATACAGAGGAGGATTGCCCAAAGGGTGGTTCGGGTTTGACGGTCGATGAGAGCGTCGACGTGGGCCAGGGAGAAATCAGCTTGGAGGATTCCCAGGACCGAATCGGTATTCATGTCCGTGTGGCAGGTGCTGTTGCTGCACCCTTCCTCCCCATAGATGGGAGTCACCACCGACAGGGCCCGGACACCGTCGTCGAAGTTCAGCAGTTCACAGCAGGTTTCCGTCTCTTTAAGGGGAGGTTCCGAAGGCTCGGTATGGCACACCACGCAAGGCCAGGCCTGTGCATCGGATGGGCCGGGTCTCGGGTCCATCTGAGAGGCCACCACCTTCCCCTGGTGGGTGAAAAGCCGGATGTCTCGAAAGGCCGGATTCTCGGAGGCCATCCGGTTCACCTGGGATCCGAGCTCGTTGGCCTGGTGACTCATCATGATACTTCTGAGTCGGGTGAGGATGCGTTCCGAGGTAGCGATGGAGATCTCCCGGGCCGTGGAGATCTCGGATCGTTCCAGATCCAAATTGGTCAGGTAGCGGGAGACCCCTAGGGCTCCGGCCAGGATCAGGAGGAAGAGGCCGTTCACCTTCCATGCAAGGCGGAGCCTCTTCACCGCACCTCGGAGGGTGGGTCGCGGTTTCGGGCCTTCGACTCCTGGCTTCCTCATATCGCTCGCATGTGAGTGTCTGACGGTACGCGAGGCTCAACTCATTGAGCGCTGAAGGGATCGGGATGAAAGTAGTCTACGATGAAGGATCTTCCCAACGCAAACCCATGGATTCCGCCTCTGGGTCTGTAGGTACCATTCCAGCCCATGCCCTGTCAGGGCGGAGGTGTTGTTCCACAGACCTGCCCAAAGAGCCAGGGTTTTCCGTTGTGAGAAAAACATCACATAGGCATTTGACTTGGCGAGAAATCTATCACATAATGACGTTAAGGATTATCCCATCAACCCCGAACCCAATATTGCCCGTGCGGCTGCCCCCTTTAAAGCCAGCGACTTTTTCAAGGTGTCCCAGCCCTTATCGCCGGAGTGCGCCATGAGTTCTGACCCGAAACCGATTCTTGTCATCGGAGGTGGAATCGCGGGAATGACTGCGGCCGTTGAGGCCGCAGAGGTAGGCTATCCCGTGATTTTGGTAGAGAAGGATGCGTTCCTTGGAGGACGTATCATTCGGTCCAACAAGTACTTCCCCAAAATGTGCCCGCCGGCCTGTGGCTTCGAGATTAATGTGCGCCGGATACGGACGAGTCCGAGAATCACAGTCCATACTCTCTCCACGGTTGAAGAGGTTTCCGGTGGAGTCGGGGACTTTCGAGTAAAAATCAACAAGAAACCCCGATATGTGACGGGAGATGTTTCTCTGGATTCCTCGGTAACAGAGAAGCTCACGGGTGAACGCCCGAATGACTTCAACATGGGCCTCGAGACCACCAAAGCTCTCTACTACCCTCACAACGCGGCTTTTCCGGGTCTTCACATCCTGGACAAGGAGGCGCTTTCGGAATCGGACGCCGCCATCCTGACCGAGGAGTGTCCTGAGGGAGCCATTGACCTGGAAATGCAGGAAGAGGATTTCTTCGTCGATGTGGGAGCCATCGTCGTCGCCACCGGTTGGAGAGGGTATGATCCGGCCAACCTCCCCAACCTGGGTTTCGGCCGCTGTCCGGATGTGGTCTCGAACCTGATGGTGGAACGATACGCGGCTCCAAGTGGGCCAACGGGAGGAAAGATCCTCCGGCCTTCGAACGGGGAACCCCCGACCAACATTGCTTTCGTCCAGTGTGCCGGCTCGAGGGATGAGAATCACCTGGCATACTGCTCCGGCGTCTGCTGTATGGGCTCCCTCAAACAGGCCCGATACATCCGGGAACAAAGCCCCGACGCGAAGATCACCATCTTCTACATCGATATCAGGACCTTGGGTCGCCTGGAGAAGTTCTACTACGACCTTCTGGAGGACGAGAACATCACCTTCGTGAAGGGCAAGGTGGCCGAAATCAATGAGGATCCTGAAACCCACGAGCTGATTCTCGAAGTCGAGGATACCATCGTGGGTGAAAGACCCTCTTCCCAGTTTGACTACGTGGTGTTGGCTACCGGGATCGTGCCCAACAATGCCGACTCTCCCATTCCCCTCGATCTGGACTTCGACCAATACGGGTTCCTGAACGGAGCCACGGGCGTCGACGGGGTTTTCGCCGCAGGGTGTGCTACTCATCCATGTGATGTCTCCAGCACGACCAAAGAATCAACAGCGGCCGCCCTGAAAGCTATCCAGTGCGTGAAGAGAGGATGACCCCCATGGAAGACAAGATCGGCGTATTCATTTGCTCGGGATATGGGATCGCTGAGGCCTTGGACATGGATGCTCTCTCCGCCGTGGCCACGGATGAGCTCAGCGTTCCTTTTTGTAAAACCGTAGAGACCTGCGAGGGACCGGGACTGGAAGCGATACTTCAGGATATCCAGGCCGAAGCCCTGACCAAAGTTGTGATCGCTGGAATCTCCCCCCGCCAGTTTGCGGATAACGCTTTTCCGAAGGGCGTTATCGTGGAACCGGTTGGGATCAGAGAACAGGTGGTCTGGGCCCTTCCTCCAAACGATGAGGACACTCAGATGGCTGCGGAGGATTACCTCCGCATGTACATCGCCAAGGTGAAGGGGATGGAAGCCCTGGAGCCTTTCGAGCCGGAAGAGGAAATCAACAAAAGAATCTTGGTGGTGGGCGGCGGGGTTGCCGGCCTTACCGCTGCCAAGGAAGCGGCCTTGGCGGGTTACGAAGTCAGCTTGGTGGAGCAGGCCGAGGAGCTTGGAGGCTGGCTGGCCAAGCAGCACAAATCGATTCCCACGAAGGCACCTTTCCAGGAGTTGGAGGATACGGGGATCGACGGGCTGGTTCAGGACGTGACTGGGGACGACCGGATCAACGTCTATACCTCGGCTCACACCAGTGAAATCATGGGGGCCCCGGGCCTTTTCGACGTCACCCTCTCTTCCACAGGGAACGGAAAACCCCAAGGTGAGGTAGTCGATCAGTTCCGTGTCGGGGCCATCGTCCAGGCCACGGGTTGGAAGCCCAACGACCCCCGGAAGGATCTGCCCTACGGCGACTTGGAAAACGTCATCTTGAACGTGGACCTGGAAGCCATGATGAAGGAGACCGGGGCCATCACCCGGCCCTCGGATGGGAAGGAAGCGAAGAACGTCGCGTTCCTTCAGTGCGGAGGCTGCACACAAAAGGATCACCATTCCTACTGCTCTTCCATATGCTGCACGGCCTCATTGAAACAGGCCATGTACGTTCGGGAGGTGGCCGAGGATGGGAAGGCGTTCATCTTCTACGAGTTCATGAGGACCCCTGGGTTATACGAGGACTTCCTCCGAAAGGCACAGGATGATCCGGGGATCTTCCTCACCAGGGGTGATGTGACCGGGATCGTGGACAATGGCGCCGGTGGCCTGACGATCACGGCCAAGGACACTATGGTCGGGAAGGACATAGAAGTTGATGTGGACCTGGTGGTTCTGGCGGCAGGTATGGTCCCCAATGCGGCGGATGGCGAGGCCATCCGGCTCCTGGAAGACGCGAAGGTCACGGTTGTAGAGGGTGACTCGGAGGCGAAGAAGGAAGCCGCCGCACAGACCATCGAAGAGCTCGGGCACCACGAGGGGACAGGGATTCTGAACCTGGGTTATCGCCAGGGCCCCGACCTTCCATCCCTGGAGTACGGATTCCCGGACTCCCATTTCATCTGCTTCCCCTACGAGAGCCGCCGGACGGGTATTTACCCGACGGGTGCGGCCCGGGAGCCCATGGACGGGAATGGAAGCCGGGAAGACGCCACAGGGGCTGCTCTTAAGGCAATCCAGTGCGTGGAAATGACTTCCCGGGGGGAGGCAGTTCACCCGAGAGCGGGGGACCAGTCCTATCCCGACTTCATGATGTCGAGGTGTACCAAGTGTAAGCGTTGTACAGAGGAATGCCCCTTCGGGGTTCTGAATGAGGAGAAGGACGGAACACCCTTGCTTCAGGCGACCCGCTGTCGTCGGTGTGGGACCTGCATGGGCGCCTGTCCAGAGAGGATCATCTCCTTCAAGGACTTCTCGGTGAACATCGTCGGAGAGATGATCAAGGCCGTCGAGGTGCCGGAGGAATGGGACGAGAAGCCACGGCTCCTGGTGTTGGCCTGCGAGAACGATGCATTCCCGGCCCTGGACCTCCTTGGCCAGAACGGCCTGCAGGGAAATCCCTGGATCCGAGTCATTCCCATACGCTGCCTCGGGTCGGTAAACACGGTTTGGGTCACTCAGGCGATCTCGGCCGGGTTCGATGGGGTCATTCTCCTGGGCTGTAAGTACGGAGACGACTACCAGTGTCACTTCATCAAGGGAAGCGAGCTGGCGTCTGTCCGAGAGAAGAACGTCAGGGAGAAGTTGCAGCAGATGGCCATGGATGTGGAGCGAGTGGAGCTCCACCAACTCCAGATCGACGAGTATTGGAAACTTCCGGAGATATTTGAGAAGTTCAACGAACTCATAGAAGAGATCGGTTACAACCCGTTCAAGGGGATGTAGCCGCAAAGGGAATCCCCTGAGGGGGTGGGTCGCTTCGGGTGGCTCCTCCTCCTCAGGGATGATTGTGTGATGGGCCGCGGAAGTTGGGGTCGGTGAGCTATTCACGGTGGTAGCCCGAGGAGCTACAGCCATGGAATCTTCCGAGATCACGATGTCCGAAGAACCGGCGAATCAGGACGACGCGCTCGTTCCGGACATCCCTACTCCATCCACCAACGGCCGACCGGTGAGGGTCGACCCCGATCTTGGGTTCATTCAGGCGTTACGCCGAAGTGGCGGAGACTCCCTGAAAAAGTGCATGCAATGCGGGAACTGTTCCGCTGCATGCCCGCTTTCCCCTCACGTCCACCCGTTCCCTCGGAAAGAGATGGCTTGGGCCCTATGGGGGATGAAGGATCATCTCCTCAGGGATCCGGATGTCTGGTTGTGCCATCACTGCAATGACTGCTCGACCAACTGCCCCCGACAGACCCGGCCCGGGGATGTTCTCGGTGCAGTGAGACAGCAGTGCATCCTGCACTATGCCTTCCCGAGGTTTTTGGCCCGATGGGTTAGCCAACCGAAGTTCATTCCCATCCTTCTGGCGATCCCGGCGATTCTACTCTGGTTGGCAGGTCGGTTTCGGGATTCTATCGGAGAGGCCCTCGGGTTTTCCGTGCCCATGGGGGATTCCATAGTCTATTCCTTCATGCCCATGTACCCCCATTGGCTGTTGAACTCCTTCTTTGGGTTCTTTTCTCTCCTGGCCCTCACAGCAGCGGTGATTGGAGTCTGGAGGTTCGCCGGAGGTTTGAAGAAGTCGACGGTTTGGGGTCCGGACCCCAAACCGGTGAAGGGGGTGATGGCTAGCCTCGGCTCCGTCCTCCTGAGGGTGGTGAACCATGATCGATTCACTACCTGCGATACGGATCACTCCAGGTCCATATCTCACTTCTTCGTCTTTTTTGGGTTCATCGCCCTGACCGTGGTGACCATCATGGTCATCACAGGACCCATCAACCCCCTCATCCGGGGAGACTTCCTCTACCCCTTCGCCCTTTTGAGCCCTTGGAAACTCCTGGCGAACCTCGGGGGATTGGCTGTCCTCACGGGTGTGCTCCTGATGATCTGGGAACGGCTTTATTTTGGGCACCTGGCCGGGACCAGCAGCTATTTCGACTGGCTCCTGGTCTGGTCCATTTTCCTGGTGGTGGCCAGTGGCTTCGCCACGGAGGCCCTCCACCTTCTTCGGATGGCCCCACATCGGCATGTGGCCTACTTCATCCATCTCGTATTTGTGTTTGGTCTTCTGGTCTATCTCCCCTATTCGAAGTTTGCCCACATGCTCTACCGAACCACCGCCATGGTTCTTGCCGAGCGGTACGGTCGTGAAGCCGGGAAGGGAGCCCAATCATGAAGCGAAGCACGGTACTTACCGAGAAGAACCGAGGCACCTGGGCCACTGTTTTTGCGGCTCTGATTCTGCTCCCGCTGGTCTTGAGCGTTCTGAGGCCACTGTGGGCGGCCGAACCGGAGGTCTTCCTCGAGGCTCCGGATGATCGATGGGAAAACTGTCTCAAGGATGCCGAGTACATGCGGTTTCACCATATGGACCTCTTGAAGGAGACCCGGGAAGACGTGATGCGGGCCGGGATCAAAGGCGGCATCACCCTGGCAGGCTGTGGTGATTGCCACCACAACCGGGAGCTGTTCTGCGACCGATGCCATGAAAAGGCCAGTGTGACGCTGGATTGTTGGGGGTGTCATTACTACCTGACAGAACAGGAACTCGAGGAGCTCGAGGGAGGGGGTGAGTAATGGACCGGCGCAACTTTCTAAAGAGAAGCGGGGCCGCCTTCGCCGGGGCTTCGGGGGTGTTGAGTCTTCCGGTTTTGAACTCCTGCGCCGGGGAGGCTGCTCAGGCGAATGAGGAGTACGACGGGCCCAGATGGGGGATGGTCATCGACCTGTCCCGATGCCGGGAAGACTGCACCGCATGCATGGACGCCTGCCGGAATGAGAATAACGTGGCCTTCCATGGGGATCCTCGTTGGGACGTTCATTGGATTCGGAAAGCCAAGTTGCATCCCGAGGACGAATCCGCTGGCCTTGAGGAGAAAGAGATTCTCCTCATGTGCAACCATTGCGATGATCCCCCGTGCGCCATGGTCTGTCCGGTGAAGGCCACCTACAAACGGGCCGACGGAATCGTCATGGTGGACTATCACAGATGCATCGGATGTCGGTACTGCATGATCGCCTGCCCGTACAATGCCCGGTTCTTTAATTGGAAGGAAAACCCGGATTGGCCGAACAAGGCCTATCCAAGGCGATCCCACGGTGTGGCCGAGTCATGCCATTTCTGTGCCCACCTCCTGGATGGGGGCGGCCGGCCTGCATGTGTCGAGGCTTGTGAGAGGGAAGGGGGCCGGGCCCTGATCTTCGGCGACCTCAACGACGCGAACAGCGAGGTGTCGAGGCTGGTGGCAGGTGGTGGAGCAAAGCGGATCCGGGAGGATCTAGGGACCCGACCCAAGGTCTACTATCTGGGGCTTTAGGGGTCTCGGCATGAAGGTATGCGACCCGCCGGGAAGTGGTGGGCGCTAAAGAATTGGGGATGGGGGTGAGGGGCGAACCGGTTCGGACTGGAAGGAAGTCCCAATGGATGTCCAGTTTGCCAAGATCGAAGGGAAGTCCACTGGTTACAGGGTGACAGTGGCTGTTTTGGCTTGCCTTGCCGTGGTGGGTTTCATCGCAACGCTTGTAATGCACAATAATGGCCTATACTTGTCCGGAATGACGAACCGGGTGCCATGGGGCCTTCAGATTTCCATGGCCATCTTCTACATCGGATTGTCTGCCGGATCCCTTGTAGTCTCGGGACTGTATGGCGTGTTCGGGAAGTTGGAATACAAACCATTCGCCCGACTTGCAGCCTACCTGGCCATGCTTTTCCTGATCGCTGGCCTCCTTTCCATCTTTACGGACCAGGGGCGGATCGACAGGGTCTTCACGAAGCCGTTTACCTACGTGAATCCCACGTCCATGTTCTCCATTAACCCTGCTCTGTACTCCGGTCATATCATGATTTGTGTGCTCTATCTCTGGGCACTTTTTAAGGAGAAGGGGACGCTGACCAAAATCACCTCATTGGTTGTCGTCCTTTGGGCCATCGGCACTCACACGGGGACCGGGGCAATCTTCGCCTTTGTCCCGAGGGAGCTGTACAACTCCGCACTGCTGCCGCCGAGCTTCGTGGCTGCAGCCATGTCTTCAGGGGCAGCTCTGATGATCCTGGTCATCGTCGGACTTTTCCGGGCGACCCAGAGGCACCTGGATGACGAACTGATCATCTGGATGGGCAGAAGGCTCCTTTCGATCTTTATCGTTGTCACTTTCTACGTTCTCCTTATCGAGAACGCCCACAGGATCTACCTGGCCTATTCCCGCGATGCCGGGATGTTCTTCCTCTCCGGAGGGATCCACAGCGTCATGTTTTGGGTGGGCCTGATTTTTGTAGGGTCGGTGGTGCCGGCGGTCATCCTGTTCATCAAACGGACCGGGACGTCTGTGCGATGGACAGTGTTCGCTTCAATTCTTGTTGTGGTGGGGGTTCTTTTCGAGAGGTTCCTGATCGTTATCCCAGGGCTGATTCACCCCCCCGAGCTCTTCCCGGGTTGGAGGGTCACCGATTCGGTGGTTTGGGAGGGGGTGGTCACCTACAATATCAGCCCCCTGGAGGTCCTCCAGACACTCGGAGTCATCGGAATCGTGGGATTCGCTTTTGTGGTGGGGCTGAAGGTCATGCCGATAGCGCCCACAGAGGCTAGGGTACTGCCCGGGAAGTAGGGGGGGGAGCCCCTAGCCGATAGCAAGGACGGCCAGCGCCACGAACCCTGTGGCAAAGGCGACTCTTCGCCAGAAGCTGCCCCCGGGGGAGCCCGGTTCGCCCCTCCGGGTCCAGACCACGATGGCCCCACACGAGTTCGATCCGAACTGAACCGGAAGGTTCACCCCGTGGTAAACCTCCACCGCTTCCAAAGCCATGACGGGCAGAATGTCGTCCATGCCTTCCACGGTCACGAGAGGCAGGCCGTCCACCCACAGGGACGGCTGGCATCCGCCCCGGAGCCGGACGGTTTGGCCGAAGGGCCCGGAGGGCATTACCCGAGCACCGGGTACCATTCGGAAAAGGTCGGAGGTTTTCATCGGTTGTCGTTGTTCGATGTCCTCCCGATCAAAGAAGGATCCGAAGCGGGTCTTTCGCCGCTGTTCAAAATCCTCCAGAAACCGGGGATCCCTTCGCTCGGAAACCACCACCAGGGCTTCAAGCTCGATGGGGGATACCGACATGGGGAGGGACAGGTCCAGATCCGAGTCCGGAGTGACGGGCAGGGTGTCCCTTATTTCCCCGTATCCAATAAGGGTCACAAGGAGCCTGTAGCTACCTGCGGGGACACGCTGGAAAAGGAACGTTCCGTCCGGTCCCGTGACCCTTGTTCCTATTCCCTGTGTACCGCCGGGTCCGGATGCAAGGGAGACGGCCGCCCCCGATAGGGGACGCCCCGTCTCGTGTTCCATGACCTGACCCCGGACGACGGAGGGGGCCCCCAGGACCTGGGCCTGAAGGGCCACCAGGGCGGAGGGAAGGCCAGAGAAGAGGAAGAAGCCCACCATCAGGCCAAGGCCCCGAATGGAGGCCCTGGTAAGTCTTCGGACCGGATGGTGAGTCATCTCTTTCACTACTCGGGGTTGGTGCTGGGGTTCCTTATGGCCCTTGACGAATACCACATAGGTGACTTACTGTATATATCAGATATGCACAGTAGGTACGCCATAAACGTTAGTCACGATCAATCGCCGTCAGCCGGAGACTCCACAATGAGAATCCTGATCTCCAATTCCTCGCCGGATCCGATCTATGAACAGATCGTCCGGCAGATCAAGGGGCAGATCATATCAGGGGTTCTCTCCGAAGGGGAGCCACTCCCATCGATTCGGAAACTGGCCCACGAACTCCAGATAAGCGTGATCACGACAAAGCGGGCCTATGAGGAGCTGGAAAAGGAAGGCCTCATCGACACCGTTGGAGGGAAAGGTACGTTCGTGGCCTCCCAAAATCAGGAATTCATGAGGGAAAAGAGAATGAAAGTGGTTGAAACGAAGCTGGCTGAGGCTCTTGGGGATGCCCGTCTCCTGGGTGTGAGCTACGAGGAGCTCACCGAGATGATGCAGCTCCTGTGGGAGGAGGAATAACGATGGAAAACGCTCTTGCTCTATCAGGCGTTCAAAAAACCTTCAAGGACTTTTCTCTGAAGGACGTGTCTTTTGAACTTCCAAAGGGATACGTGATGGGCTTGGTGGGCCCCAATGGGGCAGGGAAGACCACCCTCATAAAGCTCATCATGAACCTGATGGCTCCAGAGGCCGGCGAGATCAAGATTCTGGGTCGTGATAGCAGGTCCCAGGAAGCCGAGGCCAAGGCCCGGATCGGCTTTGTCTATGACGTGATGCCCTTCTATTCCGATGTCAGTCTCTGGAACACCAAACGAGCCATAGCTCCATTCTACGAGAAATGGAACGAAGGGTTGTTCCTGGAGCTTTCCGGCACATTCGAGCTCCCTTTGAAAAAGAAAGTGAAGAGCCTTTCCCAGGGCATGGGGACCAAGTTCGCCCTGGTGGGGGCTCTCGCCCTCTACGTGCCCACCATCGAATGGCATCAGGAGACAGATCGAATGTTGAGCAGCCTTCCAGTGAGCCGGGCGACGGTTGTCTTCTCCCGCTACGTATCGACGATATTTGCCTGTGCTATCGGAGCGGGTGCTTGGGTATCCAGCGGCCACCTTCTTAGCCCTCTCCTGGCTTCCGGGCCGACCAACCCCGAGATGTGGACCACGCTTTCGGGAATCACCGCCTTCGTTTCTGTGGCGGCTCTCCTTCTGTCCCTATTCCTCCCCCTCTATTTCCGGTTCGGGATCGGCCGGGGCGCCATGATCTTCGTTCCTTCCGTCATGGGCCTTTACCTCCTCTCGGCCCAGCCCCGTGGCTTCGTACCTCCGGCCACGGCGGTTCAGGCCCAGATATTATCCTTCTCGGCTTCCATCGGTCCCGGCTGGGTCCTTCTTTTGATCCTCCTATTTTTGGCTGCAATGATGGCTGCCTCCGGTAGGCTCTCTATCCGTTGGTTCGAGAATCGGGACCTCTGAGAGCGAAACCTTACGACCCCGGGACGAATGCCCCCCAGCCTTTCCAAGAAAAACGGCCCCCCCACCAAGGTGGAGGGGCCGTGACCTTTTTGAAGTGAAGGTGGAGCGGTATCGCTACCCGATCTCGCCTCTGAGCGTCGCGGTGCCACCGTTCTTGGAATCCACGGTGAACTCGATCCAGCCACCACCCCCGGATTTCTCCACGAGGTACCGGAAGGTCATTTCTGACCCACCTCTAATGCGGAACTCATAACCGTCTTTCCCCACGGCCATGGCATTCGAAGCACTAACCCCGGGGTTGATCTGTGTCATTCCGTCCGGGATCTCCACCACCTTCACGTTTCCGGACGAAGTAAAGTTGAGCTTATCCTGAACAGCCACTCCGAGCTCTACATCCCGATCTGAAGATGTAGGGAACACCTTGTCATTCTTTACGGTGACATCCACCCAGTAGAGGTTCCCGGCCTCAGGGGTAACCTTGATCCCGTCGATCTCCACCTTCGGGAACTGGCTGGCAACGTATAGGACGAAGTCGGCGTTCTTCTGGGCCTCCATCTCGATGTATCTGGCCGGTGGGGTCCGCTGGGTGTGCTTCTTCTGCGTTCCGCCGATCCAGATCTCCCCGAGATCAGGGTGGTTGAATTTCTTGGGTGTGACCCATCCCTCACCGTGGAGCTCCGTATCGATCCAGAGCATGGTCTCCTCAGGTGACACCCGACCGTCATCGTTTATGTCGGCGGCGAAAGCAGGGGAACCCCAGAGCTCGATTAGATACGCATAGGCCCCCAGCATTCCGTAGGAGTTGACCTGGGCTTGACCTTGGCCCGACCAGGTACTGATGCTCGGCCTATAGTTCTTCATGATCCGGGCGCCCATGGTCAAGATTTCGGTTTGCACGTTGAAGTCATGCTGGTATTCGGGGGCGACGGTCCTTTCGAAGTATTGAGCGTACTTGTTCTCTTCCCGCATTTGAGCCAGGCGGGCCGCCGGGTCCTGCGGCTGCCCACGGCCGCCACCCCGAGCCCCTGCCCCCTGGGCACCTGCCTCCACCGGACCTGGCCCGGCCGACATGATCAACCGGCCGGTGTTGTGGTAGTGGAAGGTCGCAAAGATGTTGTCGTGGGTCCGCATAAACTCATAGGCGTTCCGAGTTTCGGGCTCCGACATGGTGTAGGGCCAGCCGGCCTGGAGGGTCCAGGCAAAGGGGAAGTTTCGGTTTGGGTCGGGACCTCCGATGTCGTCCTCGTTGATCCGCCCGTCACCATCGTTGTCGAACCCTTCCGAGCCGATCCTGACGAACCGGTCAACCTTCTCCGATTCGTCGGTGACCTGGATGAACTGACGCCCGTCCGCCGAAAGCTTTAATGGGCCGTCCGGGTCCGGAAGGTACATGGTGGACATCTGGCCATCGCCATCCACGTCTTCCGTCTGGTCCTCGTCGTATAGACCGTCCCCGTCGTTGTCCTCGGGTCGGTACGGCTCCCGGGGGTTGTTGGGGTTGTTGGGGAAGCTGGCGAAGGAGTCGTTGGCATCGACGTTCAGTCCCGGAAGGATGTAGAACGTCGTGGAGTTGAGCATGTCGTGGATGAAGGGATCGTAATCGTATCGGGTCAGAAGGTACCACATCGTGTACAGGGAACACATGATCCCATTGATCTCATTCCCATGGATGGCGCCGTCCACCCACATGGCCGGTTTGGTATCATGGGTCCCGGTGGACTTGGCCGTGAGAGTGATGAGGAACTGGTCCCGTCCCATGCGGCTCTTTCCGATGCTCTCGATATCGGCGAGCTGCGAATACTGTTCCTGAATGTCGTGCATGATGCCGGTCCACTCGTCGTACGAGTAGTACCGTTTCCAGTTGATGGGGAAGTCCAATTCTCCGTGATAACCCCCGGGGTTTTCCTGAAGTTTGGACTGGGCAAAAGCCGGTTCGAAACCCGCGATCAGAAGGAAGACCGCGAGGAGGCATGCCGGCAGGAACCTCAAGCTCTTTTGACTTTGCATGATATCCTCCTCTCCTAACGGACCGTGAGGTTGTGAACTTTGGTGCCACCCTTTTGGGAGGTCAGCACCAGTTTCAGCGGGGAGTTCCCTTCAATGGAGACGAGCCAGGTCACCTCCCGGGTGTTCCCCGTTTGGGGAGTCGCCTGCTGGGCGCCTCCGCCGCGACCTTGGAATTGCTGCATCATCTGCATCTGTCTCTGGGCAGGTGGCTGGCCCGCCGGCTGGGCGGCCCGTCGTCCACCGCTGGCCCCTGCTGCCGGTTCGGCATCGGGGATCACCATGGTTCCGTCGATGACTCCCAGACTCTGCCAGGCGCCTCCCTGCAGATACTTGACCCTGTCCCGGTCCCCGATGAGCCAGATGGCGTCCTGTCGGTTTCCAGCCAGATCAGCACCCCGCGCCAGGTGAGTCGCCAGTTGGCCAGAGTTCTCCACCTTGGCGGTGACCTTCACGATCCTGGTCCCGCCCGTGTTGCTGAGGGTTTCAGCCGAAGCTTCGGTGATTTCCAGCTTCGGAAGGAGCCCGGCTTTGAACAGCTCGAACTGCCAGTGAACGTCTGCCACGTGTTCCAGAGACGGGCCTGGGAGGGCATTTCCGCCCACGTAGGTGGACACCCATCCACCGATATCTCCTTGGCCCAGATCCGGATGGTTGTAGCTGCTCCACGGCACGAAGATCTCTCCGTCGAAGGCCGTCTCCTGGTATTCAAGGAGGGCCCTGTTCCAGACATTTCGATCGTCTTCGCCGTTGTAGCCCGGAAGCCCTCTTGTGTCCCGGCTCCAGCTCCACAGCTCTGTGGTCATGGAAAAGGCGCCGAACTGGGCGTAGGCCCAGTCGATGAAGATTCCGTAGCCGTAGGGCCGGTCCCCCCGGTAGGGAGGCAGCCACAGTCGGTCGGGGTTTTCTTCGTCCGGGTGGAGTTCTTTGTACTTCGGCCCCATGACCTTGTCGAACACGTCGAGGTCTTCAGCCGCGATTCGGCTATCCGCCCAGCGGGCGAAGGGTCGATAAGTGAAACCACCAGATGTGTGGAATGACTGAACCAGGATGATGTTGGTGTTGTTGGTGAAGAACTCCAGAATGGCGTGGGATTCCGGTGCTGATGCGGCGTAGTATCCGCTCCCGCCACGCTTCACGTCGGGCTCGTCGTTGAACCAACCTTCCGGGAAGTTCCGGTTTACGTCGATTCCACGTTCGGAGTCTTCGCCGCGGCGACCATCACCATCGTTGTCTTTGTCTTCTCTGACAACGGAATACCTCTGGGCGGAGGTCTCTTCATCCCGGGCCAGAGTCTGCATGTTTCGCGGATCGGCTTCATCGATGACATACCGTCCGGCGTCATCGGGATACCGGAAGCTGGTAATCTTCCCGTCCCCGTTCAGGTCGTCGGGACCGTCCTCGTTGATGCGCCCGTCGTCGTCGTCATCCACTTCCATGGAGTTCTGGCGCTGGGAGATCCCCCTTTCGACGGAGTTATACACACCATCGGGATTCACCATCGGGCAGATGTAGATGGCGTTTTCATCGATGAGGTCGGTGATAACGTCATCCGAGCCGTAGCCCGCCAAAAGTTTGTCCAGGATATAGAGTGTGACCTCTGTACCCGTGTACTCGTTTCCGTGAGTACCTCCGTCGATCCACATCCCCGGCTTCCCATGGTAGGACTTCATGGGGGTCACGTTGTCGACCCCTTCCTTCCGGGGGTTCCGTAGCTCCACGTGTCTGTCGATGGTGGTCCCGTTGTCCATTTTCGAGACGACCAGGACGTAAATGGGCCGATCCATGTTGGTTCGGCCGATTTCGATCAGCTCCGTGATGTCCGAGTATTCCTGGGCGACCTTTCTGATGTAATCCACGGTTCCCTCATACCCATGGTAGTCATCGAAGCTGATGCTTACCCGTTGGGCCGAGATGGATGGCGTGGAAATCAGAAGCAGGCAGGCGGTCAGCCCAGTGGTCAACCCGAGCGACCTTAACCTGATCCAACTCCGAGGCAGCAGGTGCATTCCTAAACCTCCGTTTGAGTGTCTCAAGAACAGACTTCTCGGTCCATTCATTTTCCTAGTTGAAGATCCACTCAGTTTAGGTTTTTTGTCAGGAAACGGCCACACCGGCACCGTAAGGGAACTGTAAATCGGGAGCCGGATCCTGGTGTGCCGTGGGCCTTTTCGTCGATTCGAGGGAGGGGGCGTAGGCATTCGGCCGAGGGGTTGAGCCCCGGGCCATGGCCCATCAAGGTATCCGAGGCCATTATGTCCGAATCGTATTTTCGCCGCTCGACCTCGGAGATTGACGACAATGGGTGACACCAAGCGTACACCAACCCTCTTTCAGTCTCTTATTCCCATCCTATCCATCGGCGTGTTCCTGGGTGTGGGTTATGGGGTGTACCACCTCCGCATCGAGTTTCTCCTCATAGCAGCGGCGGCTGTATCGGGGATTATCGCACTGAGGCTCGGCTACACCTACAAGGAGATGGAGGAGGGCATCGTTCACAGCATCTCCAAGGGGATGCCGGCGATGATGGTCGTGATCGTGGTCGGGATGTTGATCGGAACGTGGATGTCGAGCGGAGCCATTCCCATGATGATCTACTATGGCCTCAAGATCATCTCTCCCACTCTTTACCTGGTCACGGCCTGTGTGGTCTGCAGTATCATTTCAGTCGTGACCGGAACCTCCTATGGGACAGCCGGAACCGTAGGTGTAGCCTTTATCGGAATCGCCCAGGGGTTGGGAATTCCACTGGCCCACGCCGCCGGGGCAATCGTTGCGGGCTCCTATTTCGGCGACAAGCTCTCACCTTTCTCCGACACCACAAACCTGGCCCCCATTGCTGCCGGCAGTAATCTCTTCGACCACATCAAGCACATGCTCTGGACCACGACACCTGCTTGGCTTCTGGGTTTGGTCTTCTACTATTTCATGGGGCGGGGAGTCTCCGGTTCCATGGAATCGGAGCAGATGACGCGGATCATGGAGACGATCCCTGCGACCTTCCGGTTCAGCCCAGTTCTTCTCCTCCCGCCGGCCATCACTCTCTACGCCGCCTTGTCCAAGAAGCCCACGATTCCCGGGATGGTGGTTTCTTCGGTCGTGGCCATGGGTTTGGCCATGATCTACCAGGATGTAGCACTGGTTGATGCGGTGGACGCCATGGTTCATGGCTACACGGCTACAACGGGAATGCCCTTGGTGGACACCCTCCTCACCAAGGGTGGAATGCTCAACATGATGGACGTCACCCTCATCGCCCTCTGCGCATTCGCCTTTGCGGGAATCACGCAGAAGGCCGGAATGCTTGACGTCCTCCTGCAGCACATGACCCGCTTCGCCAACACCACGGGCCGCCTGGTGGCCGCCACCTCTCTTTCCAGCATGGCGGTCGCTGTGATGACCGGGAGCTCTTTCCTAACCCTCCTGATTCCCGGCGAGCTGTTCGCTCCGGCGTTCAAGAAGATGGGCCTGGCTGCCAAGAACCTTTCCCGAACCCTCGAGGACTCAGGAACCGTCATCGTGCCTATCGTCCCGTGGAGTATTGCCGGGGTTTACATGGCAGGGACCCTGGGGGTGCCGACGACGGAATACGCGCCCTTCGCCTTCCTTTGTTATACCGGTGTCGTATTCGCCTGGATCTATGGTTTCACCGGATTTGCTATCGCTCCCAAGGTCCGGGAAGACGAGACCATCCCCGGGAGTTGAAAAACAACTGATAAAGGCTGGAGTAGGAGGGTTCGTTGCGTTAACCTGAGGGATGGCGCTCAAGCCGTTCCATTGGCTCATTCTTCTGGTTCTGTTGCCGGCTCTGGCTGGATGTGGGGGAGATGACCCTTCAGGCCCTCCCGTCCCGGCTGAGGTCGTGGTGTCTCCGTCGCAGGACACTCTTACCGTGACTGGCGGTACGCTCCGGTTTT
>CAYOVN010000051.1:0-19354 GCA_964407425.1 uncultured Gemmatimonadaceae bacterium | reverse complement strand
CATTAATGAAGGGAATCTGGGTCTGATCCGGGCCGCCCATAAGTTCGATGAGACCAAGGGGATCAAGTTCATCAGCTATGCTGTCTGGTGGATCCGTCAGGCGATTCTCCAGGCTCTGGCCGAACAAAGCCGGATCGTCAGGGTCCCCCTGAATCGGGCAGGAGCCCTTCACAGGATTGGCCGGCGTAGTTCGGCCCTTTTGCAGGAATTGGGTCGGGAGCCAACGGTTGAAGAGATCGCCGAAGAGTTGGAGATCTCTCGGGAGGAAGTCGAACGCACCCTGGCCATCTCCCAGTCCCATCTCTCTCTGGATGCCCCAGTGACCCCGGGGGAGGACAATCGGCTTCTGGACTACCTGCCGGACCAGTACTCTCCAGGGCCGGAGGACGAAGCCTACCAGCACGCTCTGAAGGATACGGTCGAGGATGCCCTGTCCACCCTCAAAGAGCGTGAGGCGAAGATCCTCCGCCTATATTTCGGCTTGGATGACCAGGAGCCCATGACCCTCGAGGAGATCGGTTCTCTCCTCGGCATTACCCGTGAAAGAGTCCGTCAGATCAAGGAAAAGGCTCTTCTCCGACTCCGGCATGCCTCCAGGGCCCGCTTCCTGGAAACCTTCATCAAGTGATTTAAAGCCCCGGCACCCGTTGACACTTCCTGCCCCCAGAAATACCTTAGAAAGCTCTGTTTTGAACTAGCTTTTTGGGTTTACGGATGACAACACTTACTCCGAAAATGAATGAGATCGAACGTCAGTGGTGGCTGGTGGATGCCAACGGCCAGCGCCTTGGGCGTATCGCTACTCAGATCGCGCGGATCCTTCGCGGAAAACATAAGCCGATCTATACTCCTCACCTGGACACTGGAGACCATGTCGTGGTCATCAACGCGTCCAAGGTGGCCCTGAGTGGAAACAAGGCCGAACAGAAGACCTATTTCCGCCATTCGGGCTACATGGGGAATGAGAAGCACATTCCTTTCAAGAAGATGATCGAGACCCATCCGGAACGGGTTATCGAGCTGGCCGTGAAAGGGATGCTGCCCAAAAACACGCTTGGTCGGCGCATGAGGGAAAAGCTGAAAGTTTATGCTGGGGTGGATCACCCTCATCAGGGGCAAAACCCCCAGCCCTTAAAGATCGAAGGGTAGGACAGGATAATTCATGGTTGCTGAGGAGCTACAGACGATCCAGACCGTCGGGCGCCGGAAGACTGCCGTCGCCCGGGTCCTTTTTCGCCCTGGGGAGGGGGAATGGACCATCAATGGAAGGCCGATGGCGGAGTATTTTCCCCGTAAGCGTCATCAGATGAGGGTCGAAGAGCCCCTCCTGGTAACTGAGATGGAAGGGCGCTTCGACATACAAATCCGGGTTCGGGGCGGGGGCCTCACCGGACAGGCGGACGCTATTCGCCTGGGTGTGTCCAGGGCCCTGTTGGTATTCGATGAAGAACAGCGGTCCAATTTGAGGTCCAAAGGACTGTTGACCCGTGACGCCCGCAAAGTTGAACGAAAAAAGCCCGGCCGGCCAAAAGCCCGGAAGCGCTTCCAGTTCAGCAAGCGCTAATCTCAAAATCCGGCTCTGATATGCAGCAGGTTGAACTAAACGAATTGCTCGAGGCAGGCGTCCACTTCGGACACCAGACCCGTCGTTGGAATCCGAAGATGAGGGGTTTCATCTTCTCGGAACGGAACGGCATCCATATCATCGACCTCCGGAAGACTCTGGACCGGCTCAATCGAGCCCAACAGGCTGTTCGGGAGGTGGTCCTGAAGGGCGAGCGGGTGCTGTTCGTTTGCACCAAGAACCAGCTTCGAAGCGTGATCGAACAAGAAGCTGTCCGCTCCGGTTCCTATTATGTGACCGAACGGTGGCTCGGTGGGATGCTCACGAACTTTCAGACCATCCGGCATCAGATCCGGCGGCTGAAAGAGCTTGAGCGGGGTCAGGAGGAGGACGCCTTCGAGTTTTATACAAAGAAGGAACGTCTACTCCTGGATCGTGAGCGGCTGAAGCTGGATAAGTACTTCAGCGGCGTGAAGGAAATGACCCGGGCTCCCGGCGCCATTTTTGTTGTCGACGCTCGGCGGGAGATGATCGCCGTGAAGGAAGCCCACAGGCTCGGGATTCCGGTCATCGCTATCACCGATACCAACGCCGACCCGGACCTGATCGACTATCCTATTCCCGGGAACGATGACGCCATGCGCGCTGTCGGCCTCATCACCAAAGCCATCGCCGACGCGGTGGATTCAGCGGTGAGCGATGTTCCGGAAGGTCAGCGTCGGAAAACTCAGGAGATGGAAGCCACGACCTACTCCACCGAAACCGGTGAGACCACCGAGGTGGAGAAGGCTCCGGCCCGGAGGAAACCTCGGGGGAAGAGACGGCCCCGACCGGAGATCATCGCCCAGCACATCAAGGGGTCGGGAGATGAATCTGAGGGTGCTGCCGACGACGCCGAAACCGTTGAGGCCGAAGCGGTAGAGGGCCCTGCGGCCGTGACACCTGAAGCCGTGGCACCTGAAGCTGTGGCACCTGAAGCCGTGACACCTGAAGCTGTGACACCTGAAGCTGTGGCACCCGAAGCTGAGGCCTCAGGATCCGAAGTCAAGGAAGCCGACGGTTCGGAGGCTGAAGCCCCCGAACCCGAGGTAAAAGAGGGAGACGGGAAGTAACCTCTCTCTGGCCTCCTTTTCCAGGGAGGCCATTCCCTGGAGAAATCCGGGGGACGGAGGCGGCACCAGGAGCGTGGGGTGACCCGGGAATGCCGGGCTTCCCGTCGGTCTTGGCTCCCGCCTCTTTTTCATAGCCAATCATTAAGCATACGAAGAGAAAGTATCATGACAATTTCCGCCAAGGATGTAAAAGCTCTCCGGGATCGGACCGGCGCAGGAATGATGGACTGCAAGAAGGCCCTGCAGGAGACCGATGGAGATATGGAAGCGGCGGTGGACTACCTCCGGGCCAAGGGAACGGCGAAAGCCGAGAAACGGTCCGCTAAGTCCGCCAATGAGGGCACTGTCGGGAGTTACCTCCATTTCGGGGGCAAGATCGGGGTCCTGGTGGAGCTGAACTGCGAGACGGATTTTGTCGCCAAGACCGACGACTTTATCGAACTGGCCAAGGATCTCGCCATGCACGTGGCAGCCGCCAACCCCCTCTCCGTTAGCCCTGATGACATCGGGGAAGAAGTAGTGGAGCGGGAGCGGGCCATCTTTCTGGAGCAGGTGAAGAACGAAGGAAAGCCGGAACATATTGCTGAAAAGATCGTTGAAGGCAAGCTCCGGAAGTTCTTCGAAGAGAACTCCCTCTTGAAGCAACCCTTCGTCAAAGACCCTCAGAAGTCGGTTGAGGAGTTGATAACAGAGGTGTCGGCGAAGACCGGGGAGAAGATCGAAGTGGCCCGGTTTGCCAGGCTCCAGGTTGGAGGGGATAGCTGATCCTCTCCCAAAAGGCCCGCTGCCATCTCGCGCAGCGGGCCTTTTTTCTGCTACCTTCCAGGAGAACGTCGAGCCGAGGAGGCATATGAGCGTCAAGCCCGAACTCAAATACAAGAAAGTTCTCCTGAAACTCTCCGGTGAG
The DNA here is from genome assembly GCA_964407425.1 of uncultured Gemmatimonadaceae bacterium. GTDB lineage: Bacteria > Gemmatimonadota > Gemmatimonadetes > Longimicrobiales > Gaopeijiaceae > JABDNZ01. The sequence continues at coordinate 15,771 of CAYOVN010000051.1, read as the reverse complement.
GCCCTGGCCGGAGGTCAGGGGTTCGGAATCGACCCGCCTGTGGTGGAGAGGCTCACGGAAGATGTCCTCAAGCTCCACGGAATGGGTGTTTCCCTCGGCATGGTGATCGGCGGCGGGAACATCGTCCGGGGCGCGGCGGCGAGCCAGCAGGGGATGGATAGAGTCTCCGCCGACTACATGGGGATGCTGGCCACCATCATCAACGCCCTCGCCATCCAGGATCTTCTGGAAAAGAAGGGCATCGACACCAGGGTCATGACGGCGATCCGGATGGATGAGTTGGCCGAGCCCTATATCCGGCGGCGGGCCGTCCGGCACCTGGAAAAAGGCCGTGTCGTGATCTTCGCCGGTGGTACTGGAAATCCCTATTTTTCAACAGATACGGCTGCCGCTCTTCGAGCCATAGAGATGGAATCGGATGTTGTCATCAAAGCGACGAAGGTAGCCGGGGTGTTCACGGCGGACCCCGCGACGGACCCGTCGGCGAAGTTCATACCGAACATTACCTATCGGGAGGTCATGGCCCAGGAACTGGCGGTCATGGATGCACCGGCGGTCTCCCTTTGTAAAGAGAACGGTTTGCCCATCATCGTCCTGGACCTGGAGGAGCGAGGTTCCATCTCGGCTGCCATCCGGGGCGAAAAAGTGGGTACCCTGGTCTCCTGAAGATCCTCGTAGATGAGCTCACTTCAACTTTGGAGGTGATCCCATGCCGAACGTGAAGGAAGCAGAGCAGGCCATGAGCGCTGCTGTGGAAGCGACCCGACGGGAGTTTTCCACGGTTCGGACCGGAAAAGCCACGCCCGCCCTTTTGGATTCGGTCAAGGTGGAGGCCTATGGTGGTCAGATGCCCCTGAACCAGGTGGCAACGGTCAACACCCCGGAGCCGACGCTCCTGGTCGTTCAACCCTTCGATCAGACCCTCATATCCGACATCGAACGCGCCATTCTGGTGGCGAATCTCGGGCTGAATCCATCAAATGACGGGAACATTATCCGGGTTCCGGTCCCCCCCCTGAACGAAGAGCGCCGGAAAGAGTATGTGAAGCTCCTCCATAAGATGGCGGAAGAGGGTAAGGTCTCGGTCCGCCACGCTCGCCACAAAACCCGGGGTGGCATTCAGGATCTAGTCAAAGAGCATGAGATAGGTGAGGACGAAGGGCGTAGGCAGATGGATGAGGTGGAGAAGCTCACTCATGACACCTACGTGGTCATCGATGAACTCCTCAAGAAGAAGGAAGAGGAGGTCATGTCCATCTAGGGGCCTGTCCCGGTAATGGGGTGCGGCCGCGCACAGGGAGATGGGGACCGAACCATACATGACGCCTGATTTGCTTCAGCAAGCCCGAGGGGGAGGGACCATCCCCAAGCACGTTGCCATCATCATGGATGGTAACGGGCGCTGGGCCCGTCAGCGGGGGTTACCGCGGCATGCGGGTCATCGGGAGGGGATGAAGTCCGTAAGGGAGGCTTTGGAAGGATCTGTCGACCTGGGGGTGGAGGTCCTTACCCTCTTCGCCTTTTCCACCGAAAACTGGAAACGACCGCCCCGGGAGATTTCAGCCCTGATGGGTCTCCTGGAGCTGTATGCCCGAAAAGAGAAGGCCGACCTGATCAAACAGGGTGTTCGGGTTCATATTCTCGGAGACCTGGATCGCCTCTCCCGCAGAACCCGTCGGGCGGTGAACGGGATCATGGAAGCGACGGCGGGGGGAGAGGCTCTTCGGTTGAACCTGATGATCTCCTACTCCGGTAGACGGGAGATCCTCAGGGCGGTGCGAAGCCTTGCCGAAGAGGTCGCCCAGGGGCGGCTGGCCGTTGAGGACCTGGAGGAAGACGTCTTCCAGCAGCACCTTTTCACCAAGAGCCTGCCGGATCCCGATCTTCTGGTGCGGACCTCGGGGGAACTCAGAATCAGCAACTTTATGCTATGGCAATTGGCCTATACCGAGATCCATATCACTCCGGTACTCTGGCCTGACTTTACCCGTCAGGACCTCTATGCCTCGGTACTGGACTACCAGAGTAGGGACCGACGTTTCGGTAAGGTAAAGGGCCCTTGAAACGGGCCAGGAGATCTTCGTGAAGATATCTGGCCTCGGGGGTCGATTGGCCGTGGGAATTTCCGGAATTCCTGTCGCGATTGGTGCTATCGCCGTCGGCGGCTGGGTCCTGACCGCCCTCATGGCTTTCATGGCAGGCGCAGCCGCCTGGGAACTCGGAAGTTTGGCGGAAGCCAGGGGGATTCGGGTCTTCCGTACCCTTTCATTCGTCGGGGCCGTTTTGCTGGTTTGTCTGGCCAACGTTTTCCGTTCCTTTTCAGCGTGGGCGCCCTGGGCCCTGGGTTTTCTCCTCCTTCTCCTTTTCATTTCCTCCGTTGCCACGTTGCGGTACCGAACTTCAGAGGAAAGGCCTCTGTTGGTTGCTGGACTAACGGTAGTTGGGGCCCTCTACTGGGGCGGCGGCATCTCCTTCGCCATCCTCCTGAGGCACTTTCCGGAGCTGAACGGATGGCCCGGACCGTGGATCCTGAGCCCAGGGCCCGTTCTCGTGGCTTTCCCAATCGCCGTGACCTGGTCTTCGGATACGGCGGCGTTCATTTTCGGAAGCCTCTGGGGGCGCCATAAGCTTGCTCCGGCCATCAGTCCCAAGAAATCCATAGAAGGGGCCATTGCTAGTCTTTTGACCTCCATTTTGGTGGGAGCCTTGATGGGCGGCGTTTTCCTTGCCTTCGACCCCGATCGACTCACTTCCACCCTGTGGGCCGCCGGTATAGGCGCCATTCTGGCCATCACGATCCAGTTCGGCGACCTCATCGAGTCCCATTTCAAGAGGGAAGCGGGCGTAAAAGACTCGGGGACCCTCTTCCCGGGCCATGGGGGGGCTCTCGATCGTTTTGATGCCATGGTCTTCACCCTTCCTCTTGCCTACGCCCTGGTGGCCATTTTGGGCGGGATCCTATGATTCGCCTGGCCATCCTGGGATCCACCGGATCCATCGGCCGGAGCACCCTGGAGGTGGTTGAACGGCATCCCGACCGATTCAAGGTCGTGGCCCTCTCGGCGCATCAGGATCTGGACACGCTGGCCGCACAGGTCCATCGACACGGGCCTTCCGTTGCCGTCCTCGGTAAGGAGGGGGTGCTCGGAGGCCGGGGCGATCTTCCGAAGACCCGGTGGCAGGAAGGCCGGGAGGCGCTTCTCGACATCACGGAGTCCCCGGATGTGGATGTGGTGGTCAACGCTCTGGTGGGTTCGGCCGGCCTGGAGCCGACCATCCGCTCCCTGAAGGCAGGCAAGCGGTTGGCGTTGGCAAACAAGGAGAGCCTCGTGGCGGGTGGGGATCTTGTTGTTGCAGCGGCCGAGGAGGGGGAGGGGGAGCTGATTCCCGTGGACAGCGAGCACAGTGCGATTCTTCAGTGCCTCGAGGGCTACAATATGGACGCGGTGGCCCGCCTGACTCTAACGGCCTCCGGTGGGCCTTTCCGAGGCTGGAGTCGGGACGAACTGAAGGATGCCCATCCCTCCAAAGCTCTCAACCACCCGACCTGGTCCATGGGATCCAAGATCACAGTGGACTCGGCCACTCTGGCCAACAAAGCCCTCGAGTTGATCGAGGCCCACTTCCTCTACGGGATCGATTACGATGCACTTGGGGTAGTCGTGCATCCTCAGTCCATCGTCCATTCCTTTGTGGAATTCATTGACGGATCTGTGCTGGCCCAGTTGGGATTTCCCACCATGGAACTCCCGATCCTCTACGCCCTGACCTATCCGGAAAGGGTTGAGGACGGCGTACTACAGACCTTCGACCCGGTACGGGCTTCTCCTCTGGTATTCGAGGAGGTGGACAGGGAGGCGTTTCCCCTATTCGGCCTTGGTGAAAGGGCCGGGCGGGAAGGGGGCGTCTCTCCCGCTGTTTACAACGCGGCGAACGAGATGGCCGTGGAGGCTTATCTTCAGGAAGGAATCGGTTTCTTGGAGATGGGGGAAGTGGTTTCGGAGGCCCTGGATCGAATGGGGGGGAGCTCCGTTGAGAGTCTGGACCATGTGTTGGACGTGGACCGGGAGGCCCGAATTGTCAGTGCCGATCTGATCCGCCTCAACCAGCAGAAGGTTTCAAAAAAGAAGACATGACCGTTCTTGCTACGATTGTTGTTCTTGGAGTCCTGATCTTCGTTCACGAGCTTGGCCACTTCTGGGCGGCCAAGGCCGTGGGCGTGGAAGTCCAGAGGTTTTCCATTGGCCTGGGTCCAAGAATATTCGGGTTCAAGTGGGGAGAGACGGAATACGTCTTCAGCGCCATTCCCCTGGGTGGATATGTGAAGATGGGTGGGATGGAGGATGAGGTTCTGGAGAAGCTCGAGGGCGGTACCGGAAAGGAACCACGGGTTCCGGGTCCCAGGGACTTCGACGGAAAGCCTATCTGGGCCCGTACCCAGGTGATCTCAGCCGGCGTCATCATGAACATGGCGTTCGCGTTCGTGGTGTACACGGCGGTGGCCGGCATCTGGGGGATCCCCCATATCGCTTCGACAAAGCTTGGGTCGGTCTACGAGACGCTGGTTCCCCAAGGGTCGGAAGGCATTTTCCAGATACCGCTGGGCGCCGAGTTGGTGAGGGTCGGGGACGCTGAGGTTGGGAACTGGTCGGACGTCCGGATGGGGCTCTTCAACGCTGAACCCGGACCCCTTACCGTTTCCTTCCGTAACCCGGTCGGTCAGGTGGAAGTGGTGATCCCCCAGGAGGAGGAAGCCAGAAGGTTTTTGGCTTCTGCGCCCCTCCATTGGATTGATCCCGGGGTCGGGGCCTTGGAACCTGGCTCACCGGCTGCCAAGGGTGGGATCGAGGCTGGGGATGTAATACTCGATGTGGACGGAGTTGCGATCGTTACCTGGTATGACTTCCTGGACGCGATCAAACCGAACCCGGGTGCCCGGGTGGAAATCCTACTCTCCAGGGAGGGTCGGGAGCTGACCCGAGCGGTCACCCTCAACTCCCAGGAAGAAGAAGACCCGGTCACCGGTGAGGAGAAAACCGTTGGGCAGGTTGGGATTTTCCGCTTAGCCGACGAGTACACCTACACTCGAGTGGAGCCTTCCCAGGCAGTGGTGGCGGGGTATCGGGATACGGTCGGGGTGGCCGGGATGATCCTGGGCTTCCTCCGGAACCTGGTGACTGGGGGCGTCTCACCCCGTTCCGTCGGGAGCATCGTCACAATCGGCGAGGCCTCTGGTGAGGCTGCGGCCCGGGGTATGGCATCCTTCCTCGCCTTCATGGCGCTTTTCAGCGTCAACCTGGCCATCCTGAACCTTCTTCCCATTCCTGTGTTGGATGGAGGGCACCTGGTTTTCCTGGCCATCGAGGCCATCAGGGGAGGAAATCCTCTCTCCATCGAACAGAGGCTTCGTTGGAGTCAGGTGGGGTTCGTGCTGCTTCTGGGGATCATGGTCTGGGCCCTCTCCAACGACTTCCTACGAATCTTCGGAATGTAGAAAGGGGCGGCCCGGCTTCCAGGGGCGGCCCGGCGTTCAGATCAACGGTAGCTGTTCCGGCGCCATCCGCTTGTGGAGTTCCGCCACATCCCAGAAGGCGGTAGGGGTGTCTTGCTGTGCCACTTCCAAAATTCCTTCATATCCGGCGTCCCGGAGGGCCCGTCCCACGACGGCCTCCGCCAGTTCCGGCCTGTTACACTCAGCTGACAGGTGGGCCAGGATGACTGCCCCAAGGCGTGGGTGAAGAAGTTCCACCGCCAACTGGGCTGCAGCTTCGTTGGATAGATGCCCGTGGCTCGAGGCGATCCGGGTGCGGACTGAGACGGGGTATGGGCTCTGATGAAGAAGCCCGGGGTCGTGGTTCGCCTCCAGGACCAGGACATCGCATTGGGCCAGGGCAAGTCGGACCTGGGTCGTAGGGCGTCCCAGGTCGGTAGCTACGCCCATCTTGAAGCCGGTTTCCGGATTCCGAAGGGCTACGGCCACAGGGTCCCTGGCATCGTGGGCCGTCAGGAATGGCTCCACCGTGAGGGATCGGATGGTAAAGGGGAAACTTCCTCGGTAGGACCGGAGGTCTTCACTCCCCCGGAAAAGGTCGCCGCAGGCCTCCCGAGTCGGGTCCGTGATGAAGACAGGTGTACCGTGCCGCCGTGAAAAGACGCCAGCGCCCCGGGTATGGTCTCCATGATCGTGGGTGACAACGATGGCATCGATCTCTTCGGGGAGGACCCCCAACAACCCCAGGCGGTTCTCCAGGGCCTTGGCGCTGAAACCCGCATCCACCAGGACCCGGGTACCTCCGCTGGCCACCAGGATCGAGTTTCCCCGGCTCCCGCTGCCGAGGACGGCTACCTTCACCCTTACGCCCCCCCTCCGCCGCCGGCGCCTGATGTGTTGCGAAGACGACGGGTGTTTTCAAAGGCCCGGGTGAGGACAGCCTCCATTCCCTCATCCAGCTGAACATCTCTCCGCCCCATGGCCCGGGTGGCCACCTCAAGGAACTTGTCGAGACGGAACTCCGTCAGATCCTGGCCCGTGCCCCAGGAGAATGGAGGCACATACGTGGGGGGCATCTTGCCGCCGAAAATGTTGCTTCCGGCCCCCACTACGGTCCCGGTGTTGAGATACGTTCCAATGCCGGTCTTCACGTGATCGCCAAGGAAACAACCCACTTTCATGAGGCCCGTGTCCCGGACTCCATCAGGACCTCCGATCCGTACCGGCCCATAGTTGTTCTTCAGGTCCGAATTGGTAGTGAAAGCGCCTAGGTTCACCCAGCGCCCCAAATAGGCATGGCCCAGGAATCCGTCGTGGGCCTTGTTCGAATAGCCAAGGATGATGCTGGAGTCCACCTCGCCCCGGACCTTACAGACCGGGCCGACGGTGAGTTCCGAAAGGGAGCCACCCAGAAGCGTGGAATCGGCCCCGATGAAAGAAGGGCCTTCCAATCGCGTGTGGGATTTCACCACCACCCCGTTCGAGAGCCGAATGGGTCCGTTTCTCACATCGAACACGGAACCGGGGTCGATTTGGACCTTGGAGCCCAGGGAGAGGAGCCCATCCCCAATAACATGGCACCCGGCCACTTCGTCGGTGGCATACCCGGGGAAAAGTGCCGGCACGTCTTCCCTGAGCTGATCCGAGTTCCTGGCCATGAGATCGAAGGGAGCCGAAAACCATGTCCCGTAGACATCGACGGGCTCGGTACCGGGGATCGGTTCTGGTGCCTCAAAAAGCTCCGGTGACGGCGTTGGAGCCCCTGGAGGCAGAGCCCAGCCCACCACTTTCCCTCGGAGATAGAGGGTCGAAGGACTCGAAGGGAGTTTGGGAGCCTCTCCCGATAGGGCGACCCGGGAATTCTGAAAAACCCGATACCCTTCCTGGCCGATGGAATCGGGGAGCACCGCCGGCGGAGAGCCGACCTCTGAGAATCCCGTGAGGGTCGCCCTGGTGACATGACCCAGGCACCGGAAGGACCAATACGACTCGGATCTCTCCCTGAGGAGCAGGGCACCGAAAAAGAGCTCTCCGACAGGTCGAGTCAGGGTGAAAGGATTCCAGTCCCGAGTGGAAGCGTCGTCGAACAGATAGAGGGCTTGGCTCATTTTGGGTGCCTCGGAAAGGGTCCCTCAGTCAGGGTCCCTCAGCTCGGGAGGAAGATTTTTGAGAAGGGTCTTCAGGTCGGCGGCCCGAGCCCGGTCGGCCACGAGAACGATGTCCCCGCTTCGCACGACAACCATGTCATGGACCCCAAAAAGGACGACCGATCCCTCCTCGGCGAGGACGATGTTTCCCTCGGAGTCCAGGCTCCTGGCATCCCCGAGAAGAACATTGCCCGCCTCGTCCGACAGCTGGGTTCGCCTCAGGGATTCCCACGATCCTACATCGTCCCATTCGAAGGTGGCCCGAAGGCTAGCGACCCTGGAACTTCGTTCGAGTACGGCCTTGTCCACCGAGATCGCCGGAGCCTCCCGGAAGAAGCCTTCCACGTCTCCCTTTTCCAGAAGGGGAAGCAGGTTTCCGAGTTCAGGTGCCACCTCCTGAACCTCCCGGAGAAAGTTGGCGGCACGCCAGAGGAAAATACCGCTGTTCCATAAGAACCCGGCTTCCAGGAAGGTCGACGCCGTTTCAGCATCGGGTTTTTCAACGAATGCCTGGACCTTGAACGCTTCCAGTGCCCCCTTGGAGGGAAGGGGGGGGCCGGGTTGAATGTACCCGTATCCGGTTTCGGGCCTGGAAGGAGGAATCGCCACCGTAAAGAGGGCCTCCGTCGATCCCGCCAGCTCGGCCCCTGATCTGATCAGCTCATAGAACTTCTCCAGGGGTTGGATGGCATGATCGGCGTGGAGGGAGACCACCACCCCGTCCGGGTCCTCCTGGGCAATGGCCCAGGCAGCCCAGACCAGTACGGGTGCGGTCCCCTTCGCCTGGGGCTCCACCATGAAGGCCCGGTCCTCCAACTCGCCCAGGGCGCCCCGGAAGGGTTCCAGAAGGTGCTTACCCGTCAGAATGCGAATCCGGTCGTCCGGCGCCAGGGCCCTCGCCCGGTCCAGGGTGTCACGAATCAAGGGTTGGGGCCCGGCCAGGGGAAGCAGCTGCTTCGGCCTTCGGGGGGTACTGGCCGGCCAGAACCTCGTTCCTGAGCCGCCGGCCAGAATGGTGATCCAGAGGTGTGGGTCAGGGACGCTCGAGGAGTTCGTGGATTCGGGCAAGGAGTTTCTTCGGGCTAAAGGGCTTTGTAAGGAAGTCGTCGGCTCCGATTTTGAAAGCCGCTTCCCGATCGGCGTCCTGACCTTTGGCGGTGAGGATCACAATCGGTAATCCCTCACGTTGGGGTAAACGCCTGGCGAAAGCCAGTACTTCAAGGCCTGTGTACTCCGGCATCATGATATCCAGGAGTGCCAGGTCGTAGTGAGAAGTCCCCTCGAGGTGCGCCATTGCCTCCGCCCCGTCCACGGCTTCGTCCACCTCGAACCCCGCGCCGTCGAGAAAGGTGGCTAGGATCCGGCGGATGTGGGGCTCGTCGTCGGCGACCAGGACTCGTTTTTTGGTGGGATAGATGGGCTCCCGGTCGGGCATGCCAAGTCCTCCTGGTTTTCCTGGGGATTCCGCGGGCGGAACCTATCCGGCGGGGGGTGTAAAGTCAAGAAACAGCGGGTGTTTCCAGGGTTGACACCCACGCCCGTTTTCCGGTAGTGTTTGCGGTCTATCTACCCCCTTTGGTGAACTATGAAATCTACTAATAAAAATACCGATTCGAATCACTCGATTTCCTCGGAGAAAGGCCGGTCTGTCAGGCCAGGCCTGGTGGGAAGGGCTCGGTTGCTCTGGGCGTTTATCCTTCTTCCACTTCTCGCCCCGGTCACCGCCTGCGACGACGATCTCTACAAGGTCAACTGGACGGAGAGGCCTGACACTGCCAACATCTTCTCCATGGCGAGGCCCGAGTTGAACCTCTTGTCTGCATTCGACTTCATTTCCCGGATTCCGGTGAAAATCGAATCTGCCACCGCCACTGGTCATTGGGACATGGTTCTGGACACACAGGACGGGACCCTTGTTCTCCTTCCCCCTGAGGCCATTGGGGTACCGGACTCCAAGGCGCGAATCATCCCTATGGGAGATGTCGCCTTCGAGGACGTGCTGAGGGCTCCGTCGGACACGACCAAATACATTGGGGATGAGCCGGTTCCGGTACAGATCGGGCATGTCTACGTCATCCGCACCCGCCAGCAGTCCGGCGGTTATGGTCAACAGTGTGTCTACTACGGAAAATTCGAACCCCTTGAGCAGGACGTGACTTCCGGAACGCTGACCTTCCTTTTCGATGTCAGCCCCGTGTGTAACTCCAGGAAGCTTTATCCCCCGAAGGACTGAGCCCATGCTCTCACTCCAAGCCCTGAGGCACGATCCGGATACGGCAAAAGCCGCCCTGGCGAAACGAGCGGAAGGCGGGTTCCCCGCCGCCGTCGACCAGGTGTTGTCGGTGGATGAAGAACGCCGGATGGCCATCGCCCAGGTCGAGGAGCTGAAGGCTCGAAGGAACGAGGTTTCCAAAGAGATCGGGGCCATCAAGAGGGATGGTGGTGACGCCGAGGGGCAGATCCTGGAAATGAGGGCCGTTGGGGACAAGATCAGCGTCCTCGACGCCGTGGTTTCCGGCGCCGATGAAAAGATTCGGGAGCTCCTCCTGGGTATCCCCAACCTCCCCTTTTCGGAGGTGCCTCCAGGCGGTGAGGAAGACAACGTTCTCATCAGGACCTGGGGCGAGCCTACTTCGCTTCCCTTCCAGGGCAGGCCCCATTGGGACCTGGGCGAATCCTTGGGCATTCTTGACCTTCCTCGGGGCGCCAAGGTCTCCGGGTCTGGGTTTCCGCTCCTGAGGGGAAAGGGTGCAAGGCTCCAGCGGGGGCTGATCGACTACATGCTCGATCTCCACACCCGGGAGCACGGGTACGAAGAGTTGAGGATTCCCTACCTGGTCACCGAAGAAAGCATGGTGGGGACGGGCCAGTTGCCAAAATTTGCGGACGAATCGTATCTGAGTGATCGGGACGGGCTCTGGCTGGTTCCGACTGCCGAGGTCCCGGTGACCAACTTATACCGGGATGAACTCTTGGCCGAGGCCGAACTGCCCAAGCGATTCACCGCCTATTCTCCTTGTTTCCGTCGGGAGGCCGGGGCCGCCGGGAAGGACACCCGAGGGCTTCTTCGGGTGCACCAGTTCGACAAAGTGGAGTTGGTGCGGTACGAAACGCCGGACCGGAGCAAAGAGGCGTTGGAGGAGTTGACCGGGGAGGCTGAGTCGGTCCTTCAGCGTCTGGGATTGGCCTATCGGGTGGTCCTCCTGGCTGCCGGTGACCTGGGCTTTTCCAGTGCGATGACGTACGATCTGGAGGTATGGGCTCCGGGGGTTGAAAAATGGCTGGAGGTATCCAGTTGCTCGGTGTTCACCGACTACCAGGCCCGTCGTGCGAATCTCCGCTACCGGCCCGAATCCGGTGGAAAGCCCTCGTTCGTCCACACTTTGAACGGATCCGGGTTGGCTCTCCCCCGGCTCATGGTGGCTTTGTTGGAGACGTATCAGGAAGAGGGGGGTGGCGTGGCCCTCCCTGAGCCCCTTCATGCCTATACGGGCTTCTCCCGGTTGGATCCTTGAGGCGCCGAAACTGGACCATTGCTCTGGCGGTTCTTTTTATCGCCCAGCTGGTATGGTACCTCCTCTACACCCAGCACCTGGTCCAGGCACTCAGGACAAACGCCGCGGGCCTTTCGCGGATCTACTCCTTCGTGCAGGAAGAGATCATCAAGCCTGTTCCTGCCTCTCCGGACGAACTCCTCGTCGAGCTACAGGGCATACTCCTCGAATCACAGGTTCCCATCGTTCTTTCCGGGCCGGGAGACACGATCCAAGCGGCAAGGAACCTCCCGTTCGAGGCCGATTTGAGCATTCCCGGGGACCAGGACCGGGTGAGAGATTACATCCGAAAGGCGGACGAGCGGAACCCTCCCATAGGAGATCCTGCAGTCCAGTTGGTTCATTTCGGGGACCCGCCTGAAGTCCGAGGACTCAGGTGGATTCCCTTCTTCCAGGCTGGGGGGCTTCTCCTCACGGCTTTCCTGGGCATTCTCGCCGTCCGGGCCGAGCGAAGGGCGCAATCCGAAAGGGCCTGGACCTCCATGGCCAGGGAGCTGGCCCACCAGTTGGGAACCCCCATCTCCTCTCTACAGGGTTGGCTTGAACTCCTTCGCCTGCCGCTGGGGGACCGGCCGGAAGAGTTGGCCCAGGGAGAGATCGCCGAAGAGATCGGTGCTGATCTGGAGCGCCTGGAGCGGATCAGTCACCGCTTCGAGCTCATCGGAATGGAACCCAAGCTGAAGGAGATCCATCTGGAAGGGATCCTCTCCGAACTCCAGTCCTATATGGAGGCCCGGATTCCTCGCCTCTCTGCCGGAGTGGAGTTGGAGGTAGAGGTGCCCCCGGACCTTCCTTCGGTTCGAGGGAATCGGGTACTTCTGACCTGGGCCCTGGAAAACCTGGTCAAGAACGCCCTGGATGCCCTTGGAGGAAAGGGTGGAACCATTAGAATCCGAGCCCTCGAAAAGCCTCTAAGGGAAGTAATGGTAACGGTTTCGGATACGGGGCCTGGAGTACCTCCTGAAGTGCGGAGTCAGCTCTTTGAACCAGGTGTCACGACCAAAGAGCGGGGTTGGGGAGTGGGATTGGCCCTCTCCCGGAGGATCGTAGAGGGGGTTCACGGGGGTCGAATCGAGCTTGGGGACGAGGGGACCCGGGGAGCGACCTTCCACATTCATCTGCCCCTTTTTGAATCCGAGGCGGAATCCTAAGGTGCCAACCGATTTCAGCAGCACAAAACCCTTTTCTCCATCTGTGGACCCCACCTTAGATCACCTACCCCAACTGAACCCACAGCAGCAGGAGGCCGTGAAGCACTTTCAGGGCCCCCTCCTGGTCCTCGCAGGGGCTGGATCGGGCAAGACCAGGGTCCTCACCGCACGGATCTGTCACCTTATCAGGCATCATGGGGTTCCTCCCTACAGAATTCTCTCCGTGACCTTCACCAATAAGGCCGCGAGTGAGATGAAGGAGCGGATCAGGAAACAGCTGGGAGAGGATCCGTCGGGGCTTTGGGCCGGGACCTTCCATTCCGTCGGCGCAAGGATGCTTCGAAGGTTCGCCTCCCATCTCGGCTGGTCCCAGACGTTCACCATCTACGACCAGGACCAGAGCCTCCGGCAGGTCAAGCGTGCCCAGGAAGAGGCGGGGATCGATCCGAAGCGGTGGAGCCCCAAAGTGTTCCGTTCCCATATCAGCGGAGCGAAGAACCAGCTGGTCTCCCCCCAGAGTTTCCTTGAGGAACATGGGGACAGCTTCGACATTCTTCTCCGGAACGTGGCCCGGGTCTATCCCGTTTACCAGCAGGCCTTGAGAAACCACGACGCCTTCGATTTCGACGACCTGCTCATGAAGCCGGTGGAGTTGTTGGAGTCCAATCCGGAAATCCTGGAGGAATACCGGTCCCGGTTCTCCTTCCTCCTCGTTGACGAGTACCAGGACACCAATCGGGCCCAATTCCGATTCCTGGAGCTTCTGACCGGTGAGGCCGCGAACCTCATGGTGGTCGGGGATGACGACCAGAGCATCTATGGTTGGAGAGGGGCCGACATCCGGAATATCCTGGATTTCGAAGCTGCCTTTCCAAATTCCCGGGTGGTTCGCCTGGAGCAGAACTACCGGTCGACAACCACGATTCTGGAGGCCGCCAATCAGGTCATCCGACACAATGTGGACCGGAAGGGCAAAAACCTTCGCACCGAGAGGGAGGGCGGGGATACGATCTCCGTCACGGAGATGTTGGATGAGACGGACGAGGCCCGTTGGATCGCCGGGGAAATCCAGACGCGCATGTCTCAGGAGTCTCATCGCAATTACCGGGATTTCTCCGTTCTGTACCGAACCAACGCCCAGGCCCGGGCATTGGAAGATGCCTTCCGAGGCCGCAGCCTTCCCTATCAGGTCGTTGGAGGCGTTGGATTCTACGAGCGGAGGGAAATCCAGGACGTTCTGGGCTACCTCAGGCTGATCTCCAACCCGAGGGACGGGGGGGCGTTTGATCGGGTGGTGGGTTACCCCCGGCGGGGAGTTGGCTCCACGAGTGTGGCCCGGCTACGTGAGTGGGCCCAGGAGGCGGGAAACACCCTCCTGGAAGGGGCTTCCATGGCCGGGGACATTCCCACCCTCCCGAAGGGGGGGGTCAAAGGCCTCCTGGGCTTTGCCGACCTCATCCAGCGGTTCTCCGCCCGGGCCTCACAGGTCAAGGTCGGAACTATCCTGGAAGAGCTGGTAGAGGAATTGGACCTTCTCCGCCTCCTTCGGGAGGAAGGACCCGATGGCGATGATCGGGCCGAAAATGTCAAAGAACTGATCGCCGCCGCCCTGGACTTTGATACCGAGCTCCTGGAGGAGGAAGAGCTCCCCAGGGATCGGTTCACAGAACTGGATCTCTTCCTCCAGAGGGTGACGCTTGTGGCCAATGTGGATCTCCATGATCCAGAAGCCGATAGCGTGACCCTCATGACCCTTCACAACGCAAAGGGGCTGGAGTTTCCTGTGGTGTTCATTTCGGGAATGGAGGATGGCCTATTCCCCCTGAGCCGGGCATACGACGATCCAGGGGCTCTGGAGGAGGAACGACGGCTTTTCTACGTGGGGATCACCCGGGCTGAGGACAAACTCTACCTCACCCACGCCCGGCAACGGAGGCGGGCTGGAGAGTACATGTTCGGCCGGTTGTCACCCTTTGTTGAAGCCATCGATGAGGGCCTTCTGGAAGAGGGATTCTCGAGAAAAGTGACGAAGAGCTTCCAAACCGGCTTTGGGACTGGCTTCGGCGCTGGGATGGGTCGGAAGAAGAAACGGGCGCCGGTTGAAGAGAGCTGGGATGAAGCTTCCGTGGACGACGCCGATATGAACCAGGACCTTCCGCGGTTCGTGAAAGGGGAGCGAGTGGCCCACGGAACCTTCGGGTCCGGCATGGTCATGGAGGTCTCGGGGTTTGGCCCGGATCTGAAGGTGACCGTGAAGTTCGATTCGGTGGGGATAAAGAAGTTGTTGGCCCGCTACGCTGACCTGGAGAAGGACTACTTCTGAGTTCCTGAGGTCAGGAGGGCCCTTTTTTCGGCCGTATTAGCCTTCGGCCAGTAAAGTCGGGGACCGGAAGGGAGTGGGAAGAACCGGTCGGCGAGGTCCTCCAGGACTCTTGGATCCTCGCTTCCACCTTCCGCTTTTCCTGCCCGTCTCAATTTTTTGGCAATCCGAAGATTCAAAGCCCCCACCGGATCCAGGGATCGGGCCCTGGAGCTATGGCCGGTCCGAAGGTATTCCACGACAAAATCGAAGGAAGTGGCCATATACATCTCCACCCGGCCCTGGGGGAGGTCGTACCGGGAATGCCTTAGAACCCGATCGAACACCTGTTTCCATCGGTCGTTGTCCTGGACTTTGATCATCCCCCGAAAGATCCGCCGGTTTGTCCGAAAGCTGAACAGGGTTCGGCTGAGGACGGTGTCGAACAGATCGTCGGCCGCGGTGTGGTCGAAGTTCATGACCAGTCTTCGGGCCTTGGCCAGATACTCTTCCCCTACATGGAGATCCATTCGGTGCTCCCAATAGGTGTGCCCGTGAGGTTTTCCGGTCCGGGTGAGGAAGAGTTTCCTGGGTACGTAGGTGTTGTGGGCCAGGGTGTCCGCAGCCAGGTGGCTCAGATATCCGTAGGCCGCTGCAGAGAGGGCCGGATTCGGGGCAGCCTCCAGGATTTCCTCCCCGACGGCCCAGAAGTGGCTGTGTCGCCCCTCCGGGACGTACTTCTTCCCGAAGGAGATATCCGCTGCCACGGATCCATAGAGGAACTCAATTGGGTGGGCGTCGAGAAGGAGGCGGATGGCCGGTGGAAGGAGGTATAGGGAATTCAGAAGGACCTCGCCGAGGGCCACATGGGTGGCAGGTCCCCAAGCCCAGAGGGGTTCTGGTACAATGAGGAGCCAGGCGAAGGCGAACCCGAATGCGGTGAACCAGAATCCTCGCATGGAGGTCAGGCCTCAATCCTCCGAATCATCGACCTCAAACGACGGCGGGAACACGTAGTTTTCTTGGTCGTATTCAGTTGAATCCGGTGGCTCCGGAGGGCTTTCGGTATGCCCGGACCTGGAAGCGCCCCGGCGGTTTTCCAGATCGCTGGCCAGACTGCGGGTTCCGG
>CAYOVN010000050.1:0-19482 GCA_964407425.1 uncultured Gemmatimonadaceae bacterium | reverse complement strand
CGAGAACACCCACACCTTCGTGAACAACATCAACACCCACGAGGGTGGAACCCACCTGACCGGGTTGAAGGCCGCCCTTACCCGGACCATCAACGACTATGGCCGGAAGAACGGCATCTTCAAGAAGGCTGATGAGGGGCTGTCGGGGGACGACTGCAGGGAGGGTCTGACCTGTGTGCTGAGCGTGAAGGTCATGGAGCCTCAGTTCGAGGGCCAGACCAAAACGAAGCTTGGAAATTCGGAAGTGCGGGGTGCGGTGGAAACTGCGGTCAACGAGCAGTTGGCCATCTTCCTGGATGAGAACCCGAAGGCCGCCAAGGGCATTATCGAGAAGGCCCTTTCCGCTGCCCGTGCGCGGGAAGCGGCCCGGAAGGCCCGGGATCTGGCCCGAAAGAAAAGTGCTCTGGAGAGCGGGGTCCTCCCCGGAAAGCTGGCGGACTGCTCCATATCCGATCCGTCCCTCTGTGAACTCTACCTCGTTGAGGGAGATTCGGCCGGTGGTTCGGCCAAGCAGGGGAGGGATCGTTCCTACCAGGCCATCCTTCCTCTGAAGGGGAAGATCCTGAATGTAGAGCGGGCCCGAATCGATAAGATCCTCTCCAACGAAGAGATCCGGGCCATGATCACGGCCATCGGAACCGGGATTCGGGACGACTTCGCCCTCAAGACCCTCCGATACCACAAGATCATCATCATGACCGATGCCGATGTGGATGGAGCCCATATTCGGACCCTCCTCCTCACCTTCTTCTTCCGGCAAATGCAGGATCTTATCACCGCCGGGCACATCTTCATCGCCCAGCCTCCGCTCTACCGGGTACACAAGGGGAAACAGGAGCACTATGCCTACACCGAGCCGGAGAGACGGGAGTACATCCGGCGGTTGGGCAATGGGAAGGGTGTAGACCCGACGGCGGGGATCTCGATTCAGCGCTACAAGGGGCTGGGTGAGATGAACCCGGATCAGCTTTGGAAGACAACCATGGATCCTGCGACCAGGACCCTTCTTCGGGTGGACATCGAAGACGGGGCCATGGCATCCCGCCTCTTTGATGAACTGATGGGCTCAGAGGTGGAACCCAGGAAGCTGTTCATCGAGAAGAACGCCAGGTATGTGAAGAACCTGGACGTGTAGGGGGGCCTTTCCGGGCAGGCCCGGAGACTGGATTCCGATTCGATATTAAGGGCGGCAAAAGGCCCTCGGCCCCATTCGGGACCGGGGGCCTCCCCTTTCCCGGCTCAGGTGGATGGGCGTAGACTTCCCTTCGCCCGAAATGGGGGCTGTCCGGACGGTTGCACCCGCCCCTGATCCCGCTTCTCCCTGAATAAGCCGGAGGCCAATCCGTGGTTGTTTTCTCCAGGTTCTCACTGGCCCTTCTTCTCGCCGCCCTCCTGACCCCTTGCGGACCCTTACTCGCTCAGCAGGCCGACCTGGATGCCCTCCGGGCCGAGATCGACACCAGGGTCGAAGCCATCACCGGCCAGGTGGTCGAATGGCGTAGGGACCTCCACGCGAACCCGGAGTTGGGCAACCGGGAATTCCGGACCGCCGGGGTCATTGCCGATCACCTCAGATCCCTCGGCATGGAGGTTCAGACGGAGGTGGCTCACACCGGTGTGGTGGGGCTTCTTAGGGGGGGTCTCCCGGGGCCGGTCGTGGCTCTTCGGGCGGATATGGACGCTCTCCCCGTAACCGAGCTGGTGGACCTCCCCTTCGCGTCGAAGGTCAGGACGGAGTACAACGGGCAGGAGGTAGGGGTCATGCACGCCTGTGGGCATGACAACCATATGGCCGTCCTCATGGGCGTGGCCGAAGTGTTGGCGGACATGAAGGAACGTCTCCCGGGGACAGTGAAGTTCATCTTCCAGCCTGCCGAGGAAGGAGCCCCGGCAGGTGAGGAAGGTGGGGCCTCCCTCATGGTCCGGGAGGGTGTCCTGGAAAACCCCAGGCCCGACGCCATCTTCGGGTTGCATGTCATGCCGGTAAGGACGGGAATGATCGGATACCGGCCCGCCGGGGCCATGGCTTCGTCACAGACCCTCAACATAATAGTCCGGGGTGCTCAGACTCACGGCGCCATGCCCTGGGGTGGTGTGGACCCGGTGGTGGTCTCCGCACAGATCGTGCTTGCGTTACAGACCGTGATCAGCCGGCAGTCGGATATCACGCAGGCTCCGGCTGTCATCACCATCGCATCGATCCATGGAGGACTCCGGAGCAACATCATTCCGGATAGCGTGGTCATGTTGGGCACCGTTCGGACCCTGGATTCGGACATGCAGACCAGGATCGAAGAGAGAATCCGACGAACGGTGGCTGGCATCGCCGAGAGCGCTGGGGCGGAAGCTGAGGTTCATCTGTCCGAGGGCGTCCCGGTCACGTACAACGATCCAGATCTGACCGAGAGGATGGCGAGCACCCTGGAGCGGGTGGCGGGGCCCGGAAAGGCGTTCCTTTCACCGCCCACCACCGGAGCCGAGGATTTCTCATACTTCCAGCAGGAAATCCCGGGCCTGTATTTCTTCCTGGGTGTGATCCCTGCAGACATCCCCCTGGATAAGGCTTACCCGAACCACTCTCCATACTTCTTCGCGGATGAGGCGGCTCTGCCCCTTGGGGTCAGGGCTCTGGCTCACATCACCGTAGACTATCTGGCCGGCGCAAAGGAGGACTGAATTATGTTTCGTCCTAATGCGGATTTTTTGATTCTGGGATGTCTGGCTCTTTTGGCCCCCTGGCCCGGCAACGGTCTCCAGGCTCAGGCTCCCGATACCGTCCGGTTCACCCCTGATGTGGCCCATCCCACCTTCGCGATTCGGGATCCGGTCATGCCCGCCAGGGCTATGGGGAGGTGAACGGAAGCGGCAGGCCTCTGATCGACGCTTTCCGACTTGCTCATATCGAGCTACTGGAGTGGGTGGAAGATGACTACGGATTCGGGCGTTGGGACGCCTACCAACTTCTAGGCCAACTCGCCGAGAGCACGGTGGCCAATATCGTAGATCCGGTCTATCTGGTCGTGGCGAAATTCCCCAAGGAGTATCTGCCCAAACGGTAACCGCTGGAACCAGTCGTCAGCTTGGAATCGAGGTTTCACCCCCCCCTGCCTCCTCACGGAGCAGGGGGTTTTTATATCAAACCCCGGTGGAACTAAACCTGGGTCTCATTGGTTAAAGTAGACCCAGGTTACTTCAACGGACCCCGAACCATGAATATTCGAAAGCTGATCAAGATCCCGGAGTCGGAGGTTACGCCCTACGACCTCTACATGAATCGTAGAAAGTTTATCGGCCGGGCCGGGAGGATTGCTGCTCTGGGCGCTATCGCTCCGAGTTATCTGGCCGCCCGCACTTTGGGTGAGGAAGGCGGCGGGAGCCCTGAAGAAGTCGTTCAAGGGGATGAACTCACGCCCTTCGAGGACGTGACCAGCTATAACAACTTCTATGAGTTCGGAACCGGCAAGGCCGATCCTGCCCGAAATGCAGGCTCCCTCCGCACCCGACCCTGGACCGTGAAGATCGATGGAGAGTGTGAGCGTCCGGGAGAGTTCGGGATCGAAGATATCCTGGGGCGGTTTCCCTCGGAGGAGCGCATCTACCGCCTTCGCTGTGTGGAAGCCTGGTCCATGGTGATTCCCTGGATGGGCTTCCCCCTCGGGGACCTGCTCAAATCGGTGGAGCCCACCTCCAAGGCCAAATATGTGGAATTCACCACACTATACGACCCCGATCAGATGCCCGGGCAGCGGCGGGCCGTACTGGAATGGCCCTACGTGGAAGCCCTTCGTATGGATGAGGCACTGAACCCCCTGACCCTCATGGCCACGGGGGTTTACGGCCAAACCCTGCCGAACCAGAATGGGGCGCCCCTCCGACTCGTGGTGCCTTGGAAATACGGCTTCAAGAGCATCAAATCCATCGTGAGGATTCGCCTGACCGAGGACATGCCCGGCACCAGCTGGATCAGGACCCTTCCCAAGGAATACGGTTTCTTCGCCAATGTGAACCCGGAAGTAGATCACCCCCGGTGGAGCCAGGCCCGGGAGCGCCGGCTGGGAGACTTGCGGCGCCGACCCACCCGTCCCTTTAATGGGTATGCTGACCAGGTCGCATCCTTGTATGACGGGATGGACCTGAGGCGCTGGTTCTAGGAAAAACCCCCGGGAGGTTCGGGATGCTTCTAAAAGGCGCGGTGTGGGCGCTGGGCCTCGGACCGTTCATCTGGACCGGGCTTCGCTTCGCCCTGGATGACCTGGGCGCAAACCCCATCGAAGCCGTTCTCCACTGGGCCGGGCGGTGGACTCTGATCTTCCTCTTGGTGGGTTTGGCCATTACCCCCCTTCGGAGGCTCACAGGCTGGAATCGGATCATCAAGGTTCGGAGGCTGGTGGGGCTCTTCGCCTTCTTCTACGCTACCCTCCATCTCAGCCTTTATCTGGGCCTCGATCAAGGATTCGCCTGGTCCTTTATCGTCGAGGATGTTCTGAAGAGGCCCTTCATCACCGCGGGAATGGCTGCATTCCTTTTGCTGGTTCCCCTGGCGGCGACCTCAACAAAAGGTTCGATTCGGCGCCTCGGAAAAAATTGGCTGAAGCTCCACCGGCTCGTGTACTTCGCGGCGGTTTTGGGCGCTCTGCATTTCTACTGGAAGGTGAAGGCGGACACCTTCTGGCCTTTGGTGGCTGCCGCGATCCTGGGCATCCTATTGCTGGCCCGGGTCCCCTGGCGGCGGCTTGTTCAACGAGAGGCTTAGCCGAAAAAGGAAAGCGGAGGGTGGTTAAACCACCCTCCGCTTCTTCCTGAACCCGCCGTTTCTTTCACCTCACCACGTCTTCACCCCACTCTACTCCCCAGGCGGGCCTTCGGGGTCCTTCTCTACCCTCAGGGTTTCTTCCTTTTCTGGAACCGCTTCTTCACGCCCCTGTCGTCCAGGTTGATCTCCCAGGACTCTTCGCCCACGGTCATGAGGGCCGTGTTGTCGCCGTCGAATGTGATGGTGGCGACGATGTTCCTTGTTTCCGGAACCCCGTCCGTGACGATTACAGCGTGGATGGTTCGAGTGATGCTTCCCCTGAGGGGGTAGCGGAACTGAGATCGCGGAACCCCTTTCACCACATCGGTGATGACCGCTGAACTCATCATGTCGTAGCTTTTGACGGAACCGCCGTCGGGATGTCGGCTCCGGGCCACGGTGCCGTCGGATGAACCGTTCCATGTCCTCTCGGTCTCGATGCCAACCAGCCCGGTTACCGACATGTCCCGGTTCCGGGTGATGGCTGCGCTCCAGAAGGTGTGGGTCACTTCCCTCTCCAGAGCGGAAACGACGTGCATACTAGCCGTGGTTTCCGGATCATGGGCTGGTTGCTCCACGCCGGCTGCGTCGAAGAAGGTCACGGTTCGGGAAAAGCTCTTGCTCCCCTCGATTTCGATTCCAGTGGCATCAGGTCCGACCCCGAAACCTGTCCAAGTTTGGAACCCATCCATGTGAGCCAGGTCCTGGAACATCCCGTCCGCCGCCACCAGGGCCGCATCAGCCGTTACAGCCGCATCGTCAACAGCACTCGTGTCGGTGACACCGTCCTCACAGGCGGCCGTCAGAGCCAACACCGCGGTGAAAGTCAGAAGTCGCATCCACATCTTCATCGGTCGTGCCTCCATCCTAAGGGTCTTTCCGCATCCGATTTCTAAGATGCACCACCTTGGAGTTTCGTTAAAAGAAAAATACCGAGTCGACTTTCCAAGATCCAGGAAAGCTAACCTCCCCCCTCCCCGGTCGTATCGACCTCGAGGCCTTCCCGAGGCACTTCCGCCAGCGTTTTGATCACCAGGCCGGCCTCCACCTCCTCAGGCCGAAGGTCTGTCCGCAAAGCGATCGTCCGGGGCCTTCCTGGAAGGAGATCGAAGAAGTTCTGCGAGAAGCGAGCCCCGTCCAGAGTCAGGTATACGTTCTTCGCCAAAACGTCTGCCGTCAGGGTAAGGGTGACCCCATCTCCATCTGCTTGGACCTGAAGCCCGATGGATGGGACCCCAAGCTCCAGTTCCTTCGGGGGAAGGAAGTAGAAAGGCGTCGAGTGGACCACTCGGTTTGCCCCGGACTCGGTGAAGGCTCCCGACCAAACAACCCTCCCGGCATCCGAAGGTCCCAGAAGTTCCGATGAGGATCCGGCCCAAAGGAGCTGGCTAACATTGGCGTCCAGGGTGATGGTTTTGGTTTCCTCCCAGAGGCTCGTGCCGTCGAAGTCCAGGAGCTCTAGAGTCAGCTCTCCCTCCCGGGCCTCAACCAGATCAGAGACCCCCCAGACCTCCAGTGTGTCTCCCCGACTCGCCGAAGAGATGAGTATGGGGGCGAAGGCTTCTTTTGCGGCGAAGTGGAGAGCCTTCCAACGGCCGAAGTAGTCCCGGCTGGACCAGGACACAACGGGCCAGGTGTCGTTCAGCTGCCAATAGAGAGTACCCATGGTCCGGGGCTTGGCTCTCCGGTGGGCCTCGAAGGCCGTACGCATCCCTTCCGCTTGCAGGAGCTGGCTGAGGTAAACGAAGTCGTCGAAAGCTGGAGGCACGTAATAGTCCCGCCCCATGTACTCGACGATCAACTCGTTCCCGATGGGATGTTTCTGGTGCACCAGAAGGGCCGGGTTCTGGAGGCCCTGCTCCCAGGGATCGGTGAAGGCCGAGATCGTCTTCATGGGGGGGAAGGCCTGGAAACCGAATTCGCTGGAGAACCGAGGCAGCTTCTCCTCGAACACGGTGAAGGGTTCCTGTCCGTGCCAGACCCCCCAGTAGTGACTGTCCCCCCGGTTCAGGCTTTCCGGGTCCCCCCACCCCAGGCCCGGAGAAGAGGGCCAGTACCTCCGGGCCGGGTCCTCCTGGGCCACTACTTGGGGGAGGATTTCGTGGAAGATGGCTTCGTACGCACCCCTCACCGCCGCTGAATCTCCCGGCGTGCCATAGTTCCTGCCCCAACCCCAGTTCTTCCACCCCTCGTCCATCTCATTATTCCCACACCAGAGAGCCAGGCTGGGATGGGTTCTCAAGCGCCTGACCTGCTCCGTGGCCTCCTGCCGGATGTTGTCCAGGAAGAGGGAATCCCCAGGGTACATCCCGTTGGCGAACATGAAATCCTGCCAGATGAGAATTCCATGTTCATCAGCCAGATCATAGAACTCGTCCTCCTCGTAGATTCCCCCGCCCCAGACCCGAAGCATGTTCATGTTGGCTTCTGATGCGTCCTGGAAGAGCCCCTCGTACTCCTCCGGCGTGACCCGGGGTGAGAAGTGGTCCAGGGGAATCACGTTGGCACCCTTCATGAACACTGGAACGCCATTCACTCTGAAATAGAAGCTTTCTCCGATGGAGTCGGCCTCCGTCACCAATTCCAGCTCCCTGAGGCCGAAGCGGGTCGAAAGGGTGTCCACCCGCCGGCCGGTGCTCAGCACCGCTTCCATGGAGTACAGGTGGGGTTCACCCAGTCCATTTGGCCACCAGAGCTCGGGGTCGGGGATCTGGATTTTGGCTTCGAAGGTGTTGGTGCCGGCCACCACAGGAACCTGGTAGCTGGTGTCCTCGAAGGCCCCCTCCGGACTGGAAAGAAGGAGGGTCACCGGGAGGTTTCCTCCGGCACTCCGACGATCCGCTTCCTCCTGGGAAATGACGAATTCTGCCTCTGCCCTGACCGTTGCCACCTCCGGGGAGCTTCCCTCCGTTTCCACGTGGAGATCGGTGAGGCGCCCCCCACTCCAGGCTACCATCTCAATCGGCCGCCAACTTCCGCTGGTCACGAACCGTGGCCCCCAGTCCCAGCCGAAGTGATACGCTGCTTTCCGCACGAATACTCTGGTGGGGGGATCCCCCCGATCATTCCCGATGGGTAGTGTATAGGGAAGGGCGTTCCGGGCCTCCAAGGTCGGGGGAAGGGGAGATCGGAAGAGGATTTCCAGGGTGTTTTCCCCAGGCTTCAGCTCACCCTTCACCTCTTCGGCCCAGCTCCGGAACATGTTGTCGGCTTCCAGGATGAGGGTGCCGTTCAGCCGTACCTCTGCGTAGGTGTCCAGTCCGTGGAAGACCAACTCCAACCCTTCCTTTTCCAGGAAGTGGGAGGGAAGCTGGAAGGTGTTTCGATAGCTCCAGTCCTCCCATCCGATCCATTGAAGGGTCAACTCGTGATCCCCCCAGAAGGGGTCGGGTATGAGGCCGTGCTCAAGAAGGTCGGTGTGGACGGTTCCGGGGACAGTGGCAGGGAGCCAGCTCATCAAGGTGTCCAGGAGTTCTTCGGGCACCTCCGGCCGAGGAGCGGAACTTCCCAGCCTGAATTCCCACCCCTCCGACAGGGTGACGACCTCCGCGGCGGGTCCAGGAGGCTGGCAGCCGCTTGAGAGGAGGAGAGTTCCCATTAGAAGAAGTTTGGCCAACGGAGGGAGCAGGGTCCCGAGACGAGGCCCTCTCCCGGAAGGCCGCCCTATCAAGCTCGGATCTAATGGGCCTCGCATCACCAACTCCGGCGCAGGGGGTGGGCTTCGGTGTTGAAGACCACCTCGTGAAAATCCAGTGTCCCATCGGGAGCAAACAGCAGGTAGGCGTATTTCAGCGTCTCAGCCAAAAAGAAGCTTTCCATTGCGTCGGCCTGTTCCTTGGTCTCCACGTTCTGCAGGTGGGCGAATCCCTCAGGGGTCCTGCACCATCGGACAATGCGCTGGAAGATGTCCCACCCCATGGCTTTGTATTCCTCGTCGCCGGTGAGGGTGTAGAGGATGTAGGCCGACTCCAACGCCTCGGGACGGAGGGGGTATCCACCAGATACCACTTCCATGGTGGTGTAGTCCATCTGTTCCGGCTCCACACCGAACTGGGTCCACATGAGGTAGACGGACTCCATGAGCCGGGCACCTCGATCCAGATCCCCGCCAAGGGCCAGGACCCCCGGCCAGAAGGCATCCAGGGCACCGAAATTGGTTCCGGTTCGCTCACCGGTCGCCATTTCCGACCTCCCGTACCAGAGGGATCCGTTCACCTCATCGGCCAGGAACTCGTTCACCGGGTCGATGCTGGCTTCCCACATGTCCCTGAAGTCCGTGTCCTCGAAGAGGAGCCATGCCTTCAACAGGTATTCGTAGTAGGAGTCGATCATCCCGGAGAGGTGAGAGGAGGTGTTCTGCCACTCCCCTGTCTCCACGTCGATGGTGGTCCCTACCAATCCCAGCTCCGAACGCCGTGAGAAGACAGCCTCAACCCCTCTCTTCGCGGCGTCATAGTATGCCGGGTTTCCGGTCAGGCGACTCAGGGCTCCGAACTCGAGCATGAGGGTTCCGATTTCCGCCGGGTTGTTGACCTGCCACTCCTTCTCCCCGGTCCGAAGATTGACTCGGACGTAGGGCATGCCCGTGGCCGACTCGAAGGCGGGGAGCATTCGGTCTCCCAGGTCCGTAGCCAGCTCCAGGAAACGGGGATCCCCGTCCATCTGATAAGCCGTAAGGAGGCCGCCGAGAATCCGGATGGTGACTTCAAAAATCTGAACCGGGAAATCGTGATCGAAGGACAACCCTTCCAG
This sequence comes from uncultured Gemmatimonadaceae bacterium, assembly GCA_964407425.1. GTDB lineage: Bacteria > Gemmatimonadota > Gemmatimonadetes > Longimicrobiales > Gaopeijiaceae > JABDNZ01. The sequence continues at coordinate 9,938 of CAYOVN010000050.1, read as the reverse complement.
AATCAGGGATTTTGCTTCCGACGCCTCCTCGTCCAATCCCATGAGGAGCATGGTGTCGAATGCGTCCAGGGGTGTCATGACCAGGGAGACGTCGTACCAGTTCCGCCCGGCCTGGCTCAAAGGAAGGAGAGCGTCCATCCCCCGGGCATGGCGCAGGTATCCGTTCCAGGCGTGTAGGAAAGCGGACTTTACCGCCTCGGCCATTTCGGGATCCGTCGGAAGGTCCGAAACGGACGGGATTGCTTGCACTGCCCCGGACCCGGGGAGACCTGAGGTCGACTGGCTGGGAGGGGCCTCGTCCGGGGCTGTTCCCCAGGCGGAGGGGGTCGGGCCCATGCCCAACTCCAGGACCCCACCTTCGGCGATCTCCTCGTGTCGGAGGAATGTCCTTGGCAGGGGCCGGCCGTTCAGGCGGGCCGACTGGACATACGGATTCTCGTCGGATACTCCGGGAGCAAGAATGGTGAAGGTGCGACCTCCGCCTACCTCAAGCGTGGCCTCGGGGAACTGGGGACTCCCCAGAACCCAGTTCCCGTCAGCCGGGTTCACCTGGTAGAGGCCCAGGGTCGAAAGGACCGCCCACGCCGTCATCTGCCCGCAGTCCTCATTCCCGCTCAGGCCGAAAGGTGTGTCGTTGTACTGAGTCCTGAGGATCTCGCGAACTCGATCGGCCGTTTTCCAGGGTTGGCCGGCGTAGTTGTAGAGGTAGGCGATGTGATGGCTCGGCTCATTACCATGGGCGTACTGGCCGATGAGCCCCGAAATGTCGGACGATACGTTCTCCCCAGTGATTACCGAGTCCATTTCGAAAAGGGAGTCCAGCTTGGTGAGGAAAGCGTCTTCACCGCCCATACCCTCGATCAGTCCCCGGACGTCGTGGGGGACGAACCAGGTGTGCTGCCAGGCATTCCCCTCGGTATAGTCCGTTCCCTCCCTATGATCGGACCGCCGGGGGTCGAAAGGCTCGGCCCACTGCCCTTCGGCGGTCTTCCCCCGCATGAAACGGGTTTCAGGATCCAGGAGATGCTCCCACCGCTGTGCCCGGTGGCTGAATCGAAGCTGAATTTCCTCCAACTCGGCCGACGAAAGAGTGGCCCCATCGGGAGTCCCGGTCTCAGGGACGGATCTGGCCCGCTCCTTCAGCATCTCCTCCGCCATGGAGGCAATAGCCCAATCGTCGTAGGCGTATTCCAAGGTTTTTGTAACCGACTCGACTTCCAGCTCGGTCGGTATGTACCCGTACTCCTTATAGTGCTCCAGGCCCCGGTGATCGGCGTCGGCGCTCTTCACCATCGCCAGGAGAGCCTTTTCGGGATCGAAGCCCCTGAATCCCTTCCGGTATGCGTCGGCAATGACAGGAACGGCATGGTGCCCGGTCATGGTGTTGGTCTCGTTCCCCACCAGGGACCACACCGGAAGCAGTCCGTGCTCGTCATAGAAGGACAGCATGGAGTTTATGAGGTCATCCACCCTGTCAGAGTCGGTCAGGGTGAAAAGGGGATGGGCTGCCCGGAACGTATCCCAAAGAGAGAAGATGGCGTGCTTCCGGAAACCGTCGGAAGTGTGGATTTCCCCATCAGCCCCACGGTATCTACCGTCAACGTCTTCGAACTGGACCGGGGCGAGGCGGGTGCGATAAAAGGAGGTGTAAAAGGTTCGAAGGGCCTCTTCCGTTCCTCCCTTCACACGGACTTTTCGCAGCTCCCGCTCCCATGCCCTCCGGGCCTTCGCCCGAACCTCATCAAAACCCCAGCCCGGGGCCTCGTCCTCCAGATTAGCCTGGGCCCCCTCTTCGTCCACATAGGAAAGCCCCACCTTCAGGGAGAGCTCCTTCCCAGCAGTCATGGGCTCAAAGGCGAAAAGAGCACGAATCCCCGTGGAGGTGACCCGGTATTCTCCGGCGGCCACCTGGTCCCGGTCCAGGACATCCAGAGGAGTCTCTCCCTCTGAAAAGCCTACGGATTGAATCGGTTCTGAGAAGACTAGAGAGAAGAAGAGCCTCTGATCCCGAGCCCAGCCCTGACTGTGCCGGTAGCCGGTGATCAGCGTGTCGTTCACGACTCGGACACTGGTCTCTACCGAAGTGTCCCAGTTCATTCCATAGCCCAGGTCCAGGAAGACCGCGGGCTGGTCGGTGGCCGGATAAGTGTATCGGTGGACGCCCACCCGGGCGGTGGCCGTCAACTCCGCCTGGATGCCCTGATCCTCCAGGAATACGGCGTAGTACCCAGGGGAGGCCTCTTCACTGTCATGGGAAAATCGGGAGCGGGCCGATCGGTCCCACCGGTCCTCGATCGATTCGTTCACCGGGAAATACTCGCTCACGGGCATGACCAGGACGTCCAGCAGGTCCCCGATCCCTGTCCCGCTCAGGTGGGTGTGGCTGAATCCCACCACCAGGCTGTCTTCCCAGTTGTACCCGGCGATCCAGTCCCAGCCGCCCTTCCCCTGATCCGGGCTCAGTTGGACCATCCCCCAGGGCATGGTAGCTCCAGGATAGACGTGTCCATGGCCACCGGTCCCTATGAAGGGATCCACGTAGGGCGTGAGGGGAACCAGGTCGTCGATGCCCCCCTGTCGGGAGGGAGAATCAGGGGGCTGACAAGCCGCAACCGCCAGTAGAATACCGGCGGCCATCCAGGCAGACATGCATTTCATGTCAGGACCTCAGAAGATGGGGACGCTCTCGATGGACCTTGAGGACCAACTCACCGAAGAGGGTGTTGGCCCAGGCGAACCACGCTCGGGTGAACCGGGTCGGATCGTCCTGGTGGAAGGACTCGTGCATGAATCCCGTGCCCCCATGGGTCTCCTTCAGCATCCGGAGACAGTGGGCGATTTCGCTATCCGAGGTGGAAGTGAGGGCCCTCATGGTAATGCCAAGGGGCCAGACCATCTCCAGTCCCACATGGGGTCCACCAACGCCCTCCCCGGCCTTCCCCTGGAAGTAGTAGGGGTTTTGCCCGCTCAGGACAAAAGCCCGGGTACGCTGGTACAACCGATCATCCGGGGAGCAGGCGCCCAGGTATGGAAGGGAGAGAAGGCTCGGGACGTTTGCATCGTCCATATGGTGCCGATTTCCGAAGCCATCCACCTCGTACGCCCATACCTCGCCGTGAACCGGGTGGGGGACCACGGCATGTTTGAACAACGCTTCCCGGACCTCTCCCGCCAGAGCTTCGCACCGTCCGGCGAAGGGCTCGTCTCCAGAAATCTCCCGAGCCATTTCGGCCAGCTGGAGCAGTGAGACCACGGCAAAGTGATTGGACGGGATCAGGAAGGGGAAGGTCGTTGCGTCGTCGGAGGGCCGGAAGATGGAGACGATAAGCCCCACGGGTTGGGTGGGATTCCCGTATCCGGCGCCGGCCACCGTATCGGTTTGCCATCCGGTGACCCGCTGGAATTTATAGGGCCCCTGTCCTTCTTTTCGCTGCTGCTCAATGAAGGTCGCCAGGACCAACTCCATGGCTTCCTTCCATTCCTCGTCGAAGGGCTCGGTGTTGCCCGTCGTTTTCCAATAGGCGTGGCCGAGCCTGATGGGGTAACAGAGGGAGTCGATTTCCCATTTACGCTCGTGGAGTTCCGGTTTCATCTCCGTCAGGTCGTCGGACCACTCACTCTCCCCGGGCTCCTTGTTGAAGGCGTTGGCGTACGGGTCGATGAGGATGCACCGGGTCTGCCGGTGGATGACCCCCTGAATGAGCTCCCGGAGGGCCGGGTCGTCAGGGGTCAGGGGCAGATAAGGCCACACCTGGGCCGTGGAGTCCCGGAGCCACATGGCCTCGATATCGCCGGTGATGACGAAGGTGTCGGGTTTCCCACCCAGAGTCCCGAAGTCAACCGTGGTGTCCAGGGTATTCGGGAAGCAGTTCTGAAAGAGCCAGGCTAGTTCGGGGTCCGATATGTTCCGGGAGGCCTCCCGGATGGTTTCCTCGACAGCCGGGGAGACGAAACGGCGTTCCCCGGGGGGAGGGCGCTGAGAGGTGAAATCCTGGGACCGACCGGGTGCCTTCTGGATACGAGGGAGGGGGGGAGTCCCGGATGGACCGCCAGGCCCAAAGTTCTCTTTCCCTCCGAGGCCCACCACCGAGGCCCCGATGGCTGCGGCCCCACCCTTTTTCAGAAAGTCACGACGGGTGGGTTCCAGACCCTTCGGGAAGGGCCGGCGGGTGGAGTCCCTCCCGCCGGCTCCGGGAGGATCAGCCATGGCTACCGGTAGTAAAGATCCCCTCGATTTCGCTGTACGCCGCGTGGACCGATTCGACGGCGGCAGTCACAGCTTCCTTGCCAGGATTATCGAGGGTGGCCATGAGAGCTCCGATTGTCTCACCCAGGTCCGTCACCGCCATCTCGAAATGGGCCTGGTGGTCGGAAAGGCGGGAGGGGAGCTCGGCCGCCTGAAGAGCCGGGATCGCGGCGGCCATCTCCGTGGCGGCGCCTCGGATCTTCTCCACGTCATACCCGGGGCCGTAGTAGTGGTACAGTCCGTACAGATGCTGGTGGACCGCCTCCAGCTCCGGGAGGGGGGGGCGGATGATCCGAACCAGGCCCTCATAGCTCATGTGGAAGGTCTCGGCATAACCCAACATCTCTTCTTCATTCCCCGCGTCTGCGGCCGCCTTCAGCCCCTCGAAGGCACTCGCCAGAATCAACTTCCCCTCGTACCACGCTTCTGCCTTGTCCTGGAGAATTCCGGGGAGCTCGACGGCATCAAGCGCTGCCAAGGTTGGCTCGAACTCGGGAACCAGCTCCTGGATCCGTTCAAAGTCCCTGGCAGGAAAAGCGTCGTGCCAGAGGGGCTCCATAAATTCGTGAACGGCATCGAGTTCAGGGATGCTTGCCGTGAGTTCTTCCGCCGGAACCTCAGGGACTGATCCGGGCTTGTCCCCACACCCTGAAAGGACCGATATGGCCGAGGCCAGAGTGACAGAAAGGAGAGTAGTTCGAACGGACATAAAGAACCTCCTGCTAGAGCATCTCATTGCTTCTCGTCTTCTTCGGGAGTGATCCGGCCTGAGAGCCAGGCGCCGGCCTGAATGATGTGCCCGAGTTCAGGAAGGCCGTCCAACATGCCAGGGTCGACGATGACGTCCATGGGTCCGGCCGGAGTTTCCATTCTGACTCTGTAGAAGGCCCGCTCGGTGAGCTGGTTCGTGACCTCTTCAGCTTCCAGAATTCGGCCCACCATCAAGGCATGGGCGGTGGGCTGGTCGCCCTCAATCTGGGCTATCATGCCGGCCGGAAGAAAGGACGGAATATCGAGGGGCTTGAGGTCCGGCTGGGCTTCCCGGAATGCCTCTTCGACAGCGTAGATATTGATCTCCACCGCAAAGCCGGCCAACTCCACCTCATGTTTCGCGGTGAGGAAGGCGTCCTTCACGTCGGGGAAGTCCGGGGCATCGAATACCATGGGAAAACCGCCCCCGAGAGAGGGGTTCGATCCACCCACCTGAGTCAGTCCCATGAACCCACCGTCATAGGGAGAGACCTCAGCCCGTTCCAATATTGCCTGCAGCTCCAGGCGAATTCGGGGCCCGCCGGAGAAGTGAGGCTGGACCGACTTCATGGCACCGGTTTCATCCACATAGATCCAGAGCTCAGCCCCCGATGGATCCTTCCAGCGCAGGGTCATGCTCTCGGCCCGCTGGGACTGGGGATGGGCGGCTTTCAGGATCTTCCGAACCTGATCTTGTGCTTCCTCTTTGGAGGGGCTTCCAATTCCTAAGGCGGCGAGATGGTCAGCCACGTCGTTGACTCCCTTTTCTTGATTTTCTCGGGTGCTCTGAGATTAGTGTTGGAACCCTCCAAGTTCGGGGTTTGGGCCCGTTCAGACCACCCCCCCGGGGCATGAAATTTCTCACCGGCGCCTACGGCCGATTCCTGGTTTCGTTGTGGGTTGGATCTGGGTGGGGTAGGTTCGGCCTTTCCTGGGGTGGAGTCAGTGCATTGCGGACTCCATCGACCGAACCCCGGATCCGGAGGTCTTTTGATCGCTTTCACCCCTTTGGATTGGTTCTGGGCTGCCTCCTTCCTCCTCCTGATGGTCGGTGGGGCCTTCTTTTTCTACCGGTTGGCGCGCCGCTCAGAGTCGGACTTTTTTCTGGCGGGGCGGAGCCTGCCCTGGTGGCTGCCGGCATCCAGCGTGTTCAGCACACACACGGCCACGGATACCCCCATGTGGGTTACGGGGGTGATTTACGCCCATGGCTATAGGGGTCTCTGGTACACCTTCTTCACGGCATGGACGGCCATCGGATCCTTCGTTTCCGCCCGTATCTTCCGGCGTTCCCTGGCATACTCCCAGGCGGAGTGGCAGGTGATCCGGTTCGGGGGACTCAGCGCCGAACTTCTGCGGGGCTGGTTGGCCGGGTGGCAGGTGTTCATGAACATGTTCATCCTGGGTTGGGTGGGCATGGCCATGGGGAAGGTCGGCGCGCTGGTGTTCGGCTGGCCCATCTGGGTGGGGTTGGTGGTCCCTACCCTCATCACCGCAGCGTACACCCTGGTGGCAGGGTACTGGGGAGTGGTGATGGGAGACTTTCTCCAGGGAATCGTGGCAATCTTCGCCATTCTCATCGTGTCGTTGGTTGGGATCGCGGCCGTGGGGGGGCCTTCGGAGCTCGCCGGGAGTTTGGTGGAGATGGGGGAGGGCTGGCGTATGGACGCCTTCGCTTTCACGGGCCTTTTCACGGGAGATTTTCCCGCGGCATGGTGGTTCACGATGCTTGTCATTGCCGTCCTCGGGGGGTTCGGCATGGGAACCAGTATCGACTGGTATCCGGAGGCTCAGCGGATCCAGTCGGCCGATTCGATCCGTGACGCCTCCTACGGGATCTGGGCGGGAGGGGCCATTACCCTGATCCGGAATGGATTCTGGGCCGCCTCCATCCTGGCGTTCTTTGTCCTCGCCCCAGGAATCGTTGAAGTGGCGGACTACGAGCTCGGTTGGTTCAGATTGGGCTTCGAGCTTCTGCCGGCGGGGCTGGTCGGGGTGTTCTTTGCGGCCATCCTGGCCATCCACCTGTCCACCATCTCGAGCCACCTCAACCTTGGCGCCCTCTATTTCACTCGAGATCTATATCAGCGGTACCTGAAGCCCGACGCATCGGAAGAGACGCTGGTCTGGGTGGGGCGCCTGGCCACGGCGGTTCTCCTTATCGGTTCGTTCTTCTACGGGATGATGATGCAGGAGATCACCCAGTGGTTGATCTTCGCCCTCTGGCTCATGATGGCCGGGATCTGGTTGCCGAACATCCTCCAGGTGGTCTGGTGGCGTTTCAACGCCTGGGGCTATCTGTCTGCATGGATCGCCAACCTGGGCGTTGCCTGGCTCGTGGTGTGGATCCTTCCGGAGTTCGGCGTGTTTCCGCCCCTCCCTGACTATCTCCAGTTCTGGCTCCTCATGGGCTTGGGGGCTGCCATTTTTCTCCCGACGACCCTTCTCACCCCACCGGAAGACATGGACCATCTGGTGCGGTACTACCTCCAGACCCGGCCCCTGGGCTGGTGGGGTCCGGTACACAGGGAGGCGGTCCGAAGGGGACTGATTCAGGAAATCACTGAAGAGGTGGGGGACGCAAATACCGGGGCGGGTGGGAGCGCCGGGTCCTCGACTCGTCGACCCCTCATCAAGCGCACCTGGACCGCCTTGGAGGCTGAGGAGTGGACCCGGGAGGACTGGATCGTCATTGCCCTTTCTCCCCTGGTCATGGCCTCCTTCATGATCGGGGTAGCCTACCTCCTTCTCCTCCAACCGGGAGGGATTCCTCTCACCCTCTTCGCCGTTGTAGGCACATTTCTCATCTACTGGATCATCGATCCGAAGCTTCGGGCCGTTTCGGCAGAGTATGAGCTTCGGCAGGCCCAGTACCTGGAAGAACTCGAGCGAGGCCTCAGGTGGGACAAGGCCGCTTCAGGGGAAGGGGCATAATCATGGACCAAGGATTCGTCACCGTCATCGGCATGAGTATAGCCTACGTGGCTTCGTTTCTCGGGATGGCCCTGGCCTGGTACGGGTGGAAGAAGAGACACAAGGAGGAAGAAAAATGATGACGCCCCTCCCCGCGAGCCCTCCCATCGGGGGGTTCATCTGGACCGTCGTGGTCCCCGCTGTGCTTTTTTTGGGTTCGTTCCTGGGGACCTATCTCCTTTACAAGAGGTTCTCGACGGGAGACGGAGAATGAGGCGCCTGGCACGGGCCGGCGCGCTTTCCCTGGCCGGCCTTCTTGTGCTCGGGATTGTCTTTGCTGGTCTTTCCGCGCAGGACTCTGCCGGGGGAGGCGCGGATAGGCCTCTTCCTACCGTCGTCGTCCTCGCCACTGGTGGCACCATCGCCAGCACACATTCGGAAGCAGAGGGGGGCCTCACCTCCAGCCTTCCGGGTGAACAGTTGGTGGCAGCCGTTCCCGGTTTGGATCAGGTCGCTCTTATCGAAGTCCAGAACGTGGCCAATGTGGGGAGCACGGATATGACCCCGGCCCTCTGGCTCGAGGTGTCACGCCGGGCGGAGGCGGCATTGGCCAGGGCCGAGGTGGCTGGAGTTCTGGTGACTCACGGAACCGACACCATGGAGGAAACGGCGTTCTTCCTTGATCTCACCGTGACGAACCCGAAGCCCGTGATCCTTGTTGGGGCCATGCGGGCCGCCTCCGAGTGGGACGCGGACGGCCCACGGAATCTCCTAAACGCCGCCCGGGTGGCGGTGTCTGAAGAGGCGGTAGGGAAGGGGACCTTCGTGGTGTTGAATGGAGAGATCCACGCCGCCCGGGAGGTCACCAAAACCCACTCGCTGGCGGTTGAGACCTTCGGAACTCCAGAATTCGGAGCCCTGGGAGTCGTGGATATGGGCGGGGTCCGATTCTACCGGGCTCCCCTGCGGCGGCAATCCATCCCCATGTCGGCCGACGTCACGCTACCCGTTGTGGATATCATTCCCAACTACGCGGGGTCGGACGGACGGCTGATTCGGGGGCTCTTGAAGGAAGGGCCGGTGGACGGCCTGGTGGTGGATGCTGCCGGGAATGGGAATATCGCCGGGGCCCTTTTTGAGGCCGTGAAAGAGGCCAGGGAAGCGGGGGTAGCAGTGGTCGTCACCAGTCGGACTCATGCTGGGCGGGTGGTCCCGGTTTACGCAGATGCAGGGGGAGGAAAAAACCTGCATGACCTGGGATGCGTCTTCGCTGACAACCTCTCGGCCCAGAAGGCCCGGGTCCTCCTCATTGTGGCCCTGACCGTGACCACGGAGCCCGAGGGTCTGCGAGAGATCTTCCACTACTAGTCGCTTTTGCGGAACTCCCTTCAGAGGCGGCGGTTGTGATCTGCGAAGGTGGCCACGTTTGTGGTCGGCGAGAGTGGCCACGGCTGTGATCCGCCTAGAATGTCCCGGCGGTGGTTTGCCTGGGATGATGTCACGGGGGTAGTCCGCCTATGAGACCCCCGACGGTAATCCGTAGCTTCGTGGCCGGCGGATCGTGCGGCGCGGTGGCCGGCCTGGGATGTCACGGGGGTGGTCGGCCTATGAGGCCCCCGGCGGTATAGCGGTAGCTTCGTGGCCGGCGGATCGTGCGGCGCGGTGACGTCAAATCCCCAAAATGTCCTTCGGGCGGCGGGAATTCCGGATTGACCGCCCATGAGGCCGTCAATTCCCCAGTGAATGCCTACCCAATCCCTTCCATGGGGATTTCACCGCCCATGAGGCCGTCAATTCCCCACGGAGTGATCGGGAATGACATTTTGGGGATTTCACGTCGGGAGGACGCGCGGGAAAGCTCACCGCCTGGCCACCTTTGGGACCACTTTCGCTCACCCCCATGGCCACCGTCGCCGGTCACCCCCGCGACCACTTTCGCTCACCCCCATGGCCACCGTCGCCGGTCACCCCCGCGACCACTTTCGCTCACCCCCATGGCCACCGTCGCCGGTCACCCCCGCGACCACTT
>CAYOVN010000049.1:0-20044 GCA_964407425.1 uncultured Gemmatimonadaceae bacterium | reverse complement strand
GAACCACCACCGCCGGTTCCAAAGACCGGTGTCCTGCCATTAGACGACGGGCCAAAGAAGGATCTTCCGAGAGGGAATCGTATCTAATCACCCACCTGCGATTCAACCCCCAGGGGTACCCGGAAGTCCAGCACCAAGGTTTAAGCGGGCCCAGATGATTTGAAAAGGGTCCTGGTCAGAACGAATCGAGTATCTGGGAATTTCACCGACAGCTCCTCCCCTGCCCTTCTGGCCGTGGTTTCGTCGACGAAAACAGCAAAAAGGGCGGAACCACTCCCGGAGAGGAGGGAGAACCTCGGACCCTTCCCCTCCAGTTCCGCATGTATACGCTGAAGGAGGGGATGTTCCCGGAACACGATCTCCTGGAAATCGTTCTCCGCCAGTGAACTCACTCCTTCCCAGTCGGCAAGGAGATCCGGGTCCAGTACCCGGGGGCCTCTCAGAACCGGCTCCCTGGACCGGGCCTCTGCCAGCGTTTGGTACGCCCAGGGTGTCGGCACCCCCACGGGTGGCAAGGCCAGAAGGACCGGAGCACTGGCGAGGGGATCCACCGGGAATAATCGCTCTCCCCGGCCCCAGGCGAGGGTGAAGGGGGAGTCGGCCAAAAAGAATGGGACATCGGACCCGAGGGTTCCGGCAATTGCCAGAAGCGTCTCCCGATCTGCCTCCCCCGGGAAAAGGGCATCGAGTCCCAGAAGGGTTGTTGCCGCATCCGAGGAGCCGCCCCCCAAGCCGGCACCCGGAGGAACCCGTTTCTCCAAGCGGATCCGAATTCCCGAACTCAATCCTGTCTCTTGGAAGAAGGCGGTGGCCGCCCGATAGGCCAAGTTTTCCTCTATGGAACACAGGGGCGGCCCCTCTACGTGAAGCCTCACCCCTTGCACATCCGGAGAGAGGGTCAGGGTGTCACCGAATTCCAGAGAGGCGAAGAGGGTTTCCAGTTGGTGGAACCCGGAATTTTCCTGAGCGAGAACCCGAAGAAAGAGGTTGATCTTGGCTGGAGCAGGGAGGGTCAGCATGGGGCTCCCCACCTCAAGGATCCGTGTCATCGAGTCTGGTCCCCTTGGCCCCCACATCACTCACTGAGAGTCCGAGCTTCCCGGCGAAATAGAGCCCGACCAGGGTGACGGGAATGAACCCCCCGAGGTGAAAAGCCAGGGAAAGGGCCACGGCGGAAGCTCCACCAGCGCCGTAGACCGCCAGCCCCCCGGTGATCCCCGCCTGAAACGTACCCACGAATCCAGGGCCCGCAGGGGCGGCCACGGCCAACGCCACCGTTCCGTTCACAAAAAGAGCCACGTCGAAGCCTACGTCGATTCCGAAAGCCAGGAAGGCCACCCAGAAAGACAAGCTTTGAAAGACCCAGATCCACAGGCTCCATGCAACAGCTTTGAAGAGAAGCAGAGGGCTTTGAAGGGCCCTCAGGCCCTCCAGAAAGGCCTCCATGACCTCTACGACCAAAGTGCCCAGTTTCTGGGGGAGAAAGCGAGCCATACCCTCCACAGCAGCGACCAAAGGCCGGGGGAAGATGAGGAGGAGAACCATTAGGAGGAGAAGGACTCCCAAGCCCACCATGAACCACCGGATCAAGACAGTCAGAGATACGCCCCAGACCACCGGGTCCTGGGGAAATCCTGGAGCCGCCATAGCCACGAAAAGAAGTGCGGCAATGGCAAAGCTATCCAGGAACCGCTCTACCACCAGAGAACCCAGGGCCCCACTGACCGAGACGGGCGCCATTCGGGAAAGGGCATAGGGGCGAACGAACTCCCCGACCCGAAGGGGGATGAGGTTCGTGGCCATGAACCCGATGTTCATGGCGGCAAAACGGGAATACAGGGAGGTATCCGGACAGATAGGATCGAGGAGAACCCCCCACCGGATGGAGCGAAAGAGGTAGTTCAGGTACCCGATGGCCACGGCCAGCCCCAGAAGCCAGAAATCGGCCTCTCGCAACGCCGTCCATAGATCCACCGCCTGCACATCCTTCAGGACCCACCACAGGAGGACCCCGGTGACCCCGAACCCGAAATAGACCCGCCAGTCTTTTAACACATTGTCACCTGGTCAAAAACCAATGGGGGAAGCCCATACCCCGGGCTCCTCCACCATTATCGGGGCCTGGCGAAGGAGGTCCAGCATCTCTTTGACAGCTCTTTCGAGACCTACCAACACGGAGCGAGAGATGATGCTGTGGCCGATGTTCAACTCCTCGATGCCCGGAATAGCTGCAACGGGGGTCACGTTCTCGTATGTGAGCCCGTGCCCCGCATGGACAGCCAAGCCAAGACTACAACCCTCCTGAGTCGCGGTGGCGAGGCGAACCAACTCTCTCCCCCTCTCATCCCCCGCGGCGTTGGCGTACTCCCCAGTGTGAAGCTCAACAGCTTCCACCCCCAACTCAGCTGAGGCGTGAAGGGCCGAAAGGTCCGGATCGATGAAAAGGGAGGTCCGGACCCCTGCCGCCTTCAGCCGGTCCAAGGCTTCTTTGAGTTCCTCCAACTTCCCCGGCTGACTGAGGTCCAGCCCCCCCTCGGTGGTCACCTCTTCCCTCTTTTCAGGGACGAGGGTCGCCTGAAGGGGTTTGAGGTCGCAGGCCAATTCCAGGATTTCAGAGCTGGCCGCCAGTTCCAGGTTGATGCCGGTTCGGGCGGTCTCCATCAGGAGTCTGACATCCCGATCCTGGATGTGCCTCCGATCCTCCCTCAGGTGGACGGTGATGCCGTGAGCCCCTCCGAGTTCAGCCAGAACGGCACCCCTGACAGGATCCGGCTCATCAGTTTTCCTCGCCTGTCGGACGGTGGCGATATGATCGATATTGACGTAGAGTCTCATAATTCCCTCTTGAAAATCTCTCTGATTTCCTCAGCAGACATCTCGTCGAGCCCCCCCTCCTCCGCCAACTCCAGAATCTCCAAGCCCATAGAAGCATACAGGGCTCGCTCCCTGGGCTCCAGTGTCCGGAGATGAAGTCGGACCGTCTCCACATCCCCTCTGGAAACAGGCCCTGTGAGGGCCTGGGCTGGAGCGAGGCGCCCAAGGTTCTCCAAACTACCCCGGGCCAGGGGCAAGATGGCCTGGAGGGCCTCGTCTTCAGGCACACCGGCCTGAGCCATGAGCCGCCCTGCGGCTCCGATGAGCCCTGCCAGGTAGTTCGAAGCGAAGACGGCCGCCGCGTGGTAAAGAGGCCTTCGGGCGACGGGAACCATTATGGCCGAACCACCAAGGGGAGAGATGATCCTACGGGCCGCAGAGAGGGCTGCCGGCTCCCCGGAGACGGCGAAGTAGACGCCCCTCAATTGGTCGGCGCCGATGACGGGGTCGGCCAAAGCCTGGAGGGGGTGCAACGTGCCGATTCCGTACCCGGCTTCCAAAAGAGGGGCCAGAGGGTCGGCGCCGAGGGCTCCAGAAAGATGAAAGGCGACGCAGCCCGGGGGCGCTTCTCCCAGGGCGGCCAGGGCCAGGGAGATCTCCGGCAGCACCTGATCGGGAACCGCCAGGAGGACTGCAGTGGTGCCGGGCTCGGGTCTCTCCAACCCAAACACATACCGTGCCTTCCCTTCGATGAAGAGAGGGTGAGGCGGTGGATCGGGATTTCGGCCGCAGTACGCGATACCGTCCAGAGCATCGGCCTTCCACAATGCGTACCCCAGGGACAGGCCGACCCGGCCTGGACCAATGATCAGAAGACGTTCGGACATGGGTTTCAGGACTCCTTCAGGACCCGGATCCCCGGCCGTCGCTCGAGTTGGCCCTTGAGGGAGTCCGGGATCCGGACGTCCACCTCCACCTGGGACCCCTTGGATTCCTGACTGACCACCTCTCCCTCCCTGTAGAGGGAGGCCATGGCCTCCCCGTCCCCGGCGGGGACCGAGAGGAGGAGGCGATTCAACCTGCCGCGGAGACGGGCCTTCATGGCATCGAGGAGTTTCACCAGGGTTTCGTCCCGGTGGGCCGAGACGAACACTGCGGGTATCTTTTCAACTCCCCGGACCCGGTTCTTGATCCCCTCTTCTTCACCGTGGGTGAGACGGTCGGTTTTGTTGAACACCATGAGTTGGGGCCGCTCGGACAGATCGAGTTCAGCGAGAACCTCATGGACGACCTCCCTGTGGTCTTCCCAGTCCGGATCGGAGGCGTCGACCACGTGAAGGAGGAGGTCCGCTTCCCGAGCCTCCTCCAGGGTGGATCGGAAGGAGGCAATGAGGTGATGGGGAAGCTTTCGGATGAAACCCACGGTATCGGTCAGCAAAGCCTGGTGCCCGGACCCCAGATCCACAGTCCGGGTCGCCGAATCAAGGGTGGCGAAGAGTCGGTCCTCTACAAAAAGATCCGCCCCCGAAAGGGCACGCAAAAGAGACGACTTCCCTGCGTTGGTGTACCCGACCAGAGCCGCCCGGAACTCTCCCTCACGGGCCTTTCTCTGGATCGCTCGAGCTTTGGATACGTCTCTAAGCTTCACCTTCAGATCGGCAATCCTGGTACCGATCAGCCGACGGTCCGTCTCCAGTTGGGTCTCGCCGGGCCCCCTCAGGCCGATGCCCCCCCGAATTCGGGATAGGTGGCTCCACATCCGTTTGAGCCTCGGGAGCAAGTACTCCAACTGAGCGAGCTCGACCTGCAATTTCGATTCTCGACTCCGGGCCCGGGTTGCGAAGATATCCAGGATCAGTTCCGAGCGATCCAATACCCTGACTGCAAGAAGGTCCTCGAGATTTTTGCCCTGGGCAGGAGAGAGCTCTTCGTCGAAGATGACGAGATTTCCCCCTGAATCCTCCAGGAGATCCTTGAGTTCGTGGGCCTTTCCCTCTCCGATGTAGAACCGGGGATGGGGTCTGTCGATCCGCTGGCTCAGAACCGCCGCCACCTCCCCGCCGGCCGTGTTCGTGAGCCTGGCCAGCTCCTCCAGATGCTCCTCCCGGGCCCGTTCTCCCAGATCCTTGCGAGGAGCTCCAACGAGGACGGCCCGATCGATGGGCTTTCGATTCTCAATCAGTTGAGTGGGAATGTGCTGACCTCTGTTCTCGTTGAATCGTGGAACTCTGGACAACTTCTAATACCTCACCCCACAGGTGCTTACCCGGAGCGTCCCTTCTCTGATCCTACCTCACCCTCCTGCTCCTTACCCGAGGATTCGCTCCCTCCCGAATTCCGCCTCTGTGCCCACCAGTCCAGCCGTTTCTGGATCTGGGCTTCGTGTCCGAACCGACTGGGCTGATAGAAGGTTCGATCCTCAAGGTCCTCCGGAAGATAGCTTTGAGCGGCCACCCCGTCGGGTTCATCAGGGTCATACCGATAGCCTGCACCGTACCCCAGATCTTTCATGAGACCGGTGGGGGCATTCCGGATATGTAGGGGGACAGGAGAACCGCCGGTCTCCCGGGCGACCCGGGAGGCCTCCTTCCAGGCCCGATAGAGGCGGTTCGACTTTGCTGCCGTGGCCAGATAGACCGCAGCCTCGGCCAGAGCCAATTCTCCCTCGGGTCGGCCGAGGAAATGGTATGCGTCCCGTGCGGCGACAGCCACTGTCAGGGCTTGGGGATCGGAGAGGCCGATGTCCTCGCTGGCCATACGAATCAACCGCCGGGCCAGGAACAGGGGGTCCTCCCCTCCCTCCAACATCCTGGCCAACCAGTACAGTGCCCCATCCGGGTCGCTTCCTCGGATCGCCTTATGAAGGGCGGAAGTGAGGTTATAGTGCTCCTCCCCGGATTTATCATAGACGGCAAATCGGAGTTGGGCCGACTCCTTCACCAGCTCCGGCGTGATGATCCCTCCAGGCCCCGCCAGTTTCCCTGCCCCTTCCAAAACCCCCAGGGCCCTCCGGGCATCGCCGTCCGATTCCCGGGCCATGAGCAGGAGAACCTCCTCCTCCCATGCCAACTCCATGCCCCCGAGGCCCCTGTCCCGGTCATCCAGGGCCAAACGAAGTATGGCGACGACTTCTTCCTCCCCCAGGGCTTCCAGGACAAAGACCGGCGCCCGGGAGAGGAGAGGGCGAACGATCTCGAAGGACGGGTTTTCGGTGGTAGCACCCATGAGGATGATGGTGCCGTCCTCGACGTGGGGGA
The DNA here is from genome assembly GCA_964407425.1 of uncultured Gemmatimonadaceae bacterium. Classification (GTDB taxonomy): domain Bacteria; phylum Gemmatimonadota; class Gemmatimonadetes; order Longimicrobiales; family Gaopeijiaceae; genus JABDNZ01. Next base: position 13,973 of record CAYOVN010000049.1, on the reverse strand, counting down.
GGAAAGCGTCTTGCTGGGCCTTGTTGAAGCGATGGATCTCGTCGCAAAACAGGATCGTTCTTCGACCTGTTGCCTTTTGTCTTTCCTTCGCCTCGCCGATGATCTCCCGGACCCGGGCCACGCCCTCCGTGACGGCGGAAAAAGACTCGAACCGGGCATCCGTCCCCTGGGCGAGGAGGCGGGCGAGGGTGGTCTTTCCCGACCCCGGGGGCCCCCAGAAAATCAGACTCCCGATCTCCCCCTGTTCAAACATGGCCGTCAACACCCGTCCAGGCCCCAGGAGGTGCTTCTGGCCCATGAACTCATCAAGGGAGTTGGGCCGCATCCTGGAGGCGAGGGGGGTATCCAGCCTCACCCCTTCTGAACCCTGGTCGGGTCCTCCCCGGGCCCCGTCCTCCTCCGGAGGGGTCGAATCGGGGAAAAGCCCAAGGTCTTCTCCGGGGGAAGGGCTCATTCGATGGCCTCAGGTGCCGGATCTTCGGATTCGAGGAGGGACAACAGCCGTTCCCGTGTATTGATGTCCGGATCATCCAGGACCCGCTCCATAAGACGGTCCAGGATGTCGCTGAAGTGGGGGCCGGGTTTCAACCCCCTGGCGATGAGATCCCGGCCGTTGATCGCCAGCTCTTCCAGAGCGAGGGGGGGATCTTGGGCCAATTCCCCTCTCATCCTCCGAATGAGCTCGGTAACCGGGCCCGGATCCCTCCCCATCCGCCCCTGATCGGTGCGGGCCTTGGCTGCCCATACTCTCGCAAAGTCCCTGAACCGCTGGCGTCCGGCCTGGAAGAACCAGCGCCGAATTCCGGAGTGCCCCTCGAGGTGAAGGGGTGGCTCGAGCCCGACCCGGAGAAAAGCCGTCACCTCCCGGATCTCGACATTCGAAAAACGTCCTCGAATCAAAAGGGCCGCCGCCCGCTCCGCAGTACGCTCTTCCGGGCTTTTCCCTGGCTCTTCGGCACCTTCCGGGATCCCGATGCCGTGGAGAAGGCCGGCCAATCTGAGAACCGGCCGACGGGGCGAGAGGGAATCCACCAGAGAGAGGGCATGGGCCCAAATCCCCTCCTCGGCCCCTGGCCTCGATGCGTCCAGGATGGCCGAGAGTTCGGGATAGAGGACATCCAAAGCTCCGGAGTCGGCGTAGAGAGAGAGGCTGGCCGAGGGCTGGGGGTCCTGGGTCAGGACCTTCATGAGCTCTTCTCTGATCCGCTCAGGGGAAAGAACTCCGAGCTGGGAAACACCCTCACGGAGAGCCTCCCAGGTCGCCTCATCGATTCTGAACCCGAACTTCCCCGAGAAGCGTAGGGCTCGGAGAATCCTCAGATAGTCTTCGGAAAATCGCTCCGTGGGGCGTCCCACGGTTCGGAGGAGGCCTGCCTCCAGGTCCTTTCGTCCCTGGAAAGGGTCCTGGTACTCCTCACGAAGAGCATGCCACGCGATAGCATTTACCGTGAAATCGCGACGGGCCAGATCCTCCTTCAGCGTATCGGCGAATTCCACCACGGCGTGTCGACCGGTGGTCTCGATGTCACGGCGGAAGGTCGTGACCTCCAGGAGGATGCCCTCACGGGTCAGGACCCCCACCGTTCCGTGGTCGATGCCGATGGGGACGGTCCGCTTGAAGAGTCGCTGCACCACTTTGGGAGGGGCCCGGGTTGCGAGGTCCCAGTCCCCAGGGGGCAGGCCCAGCAAGGCATTCCTGATCGCACCACCCACCGCCCAGGTGTCGTACCCCTCTCCCTCCAGGGTCGAGGTGACCCAACGAACGTATCCGGGCGTCTCTGGCTTCGTATCCATCAGCCCACCAGGACCGCGCCCCCGTTGACATTGAGGATCTCACCAGTGATGTGCCTGGCAAGATAGGAGCAGAGGAATACGATGGGCCCCGCTATATCTTCCGCCGGGGGCACCCTCCCAATCGGGATGGTGCCGGCGATAGCCTCTTTGCCACCCTCCCCCATAGCCGACTGGGCCATCTCCGTGTCGATCCATCCCGGTGCGACACAGTTCACGGTGACGCCCCGGGGGCCGAGCTCAACGCAAAGCCCCTTCACCATGGAGATGATTGCCCCCTTGCTGGCAGCATAGTCTACATGGAAGGCCTCTCCCCGCTGGCCCGCTGTGGAGCTCACCAGGACAATCCTCCCGTCGTCCCTCACCCTCTTGGCCGCTTCTCGGGTGGTGAAAAAGACCGAGTCCAGATTCGCCTGCATGGTCCGACGCCAACGAGGATCGGTCATCTCCGATATGGGAATGTCCTCCGGGGGCCAGATGCCCGCATTACCTACAAAAAAATCCAGGCCGTCAAACTCACGGTCGGCCCTCTCGAACAACTTCGCCGCGTCCTCGGGGTCCCCCAGATCTCCGGATTCCGCCCATGAATGAACGCCGAAGGCCTTCACCGCCCTCACGGTTTCCGCAGCCTGGTCCTCCCGGTTCCGATACCCGATTCCCACCGATGCCCCCGCCTGGGCCAACAGGAGGGCCGTTGCCCGGCCGACACCCCGGGAACCCCCGGTAACCACCGCGGTCTTTCCACTGAGATCTAGCAGACTATTCATTGGTCCCTTCCCGTCACCTGGTCCTCTACCATCTGGCAGATGATGTGCCCCAGAGTGATGTGAATTTCCTGGGCTCTGGCCGTGGATTCCGTAGGTATCACAAAGGCCTGATCCACCAGACCAGCCAGGCGGCCTCCCCCCCTGGCCAGAAAAGCGACCGTCCGAACGCCCACAGCCCTGGCAGCTTCGGCGGCCCGGATCAGGTTCTCGGATTCCCCGCTGGTGGAATGGAGAAAAAGAAGATCCCCGGGTTTACCCAGGCCCTCCACCTGTCGGGAGAAGATGGTCTCGAATCCAAAATCATTGGCCGCCGCCGTGAGAACGGAAGTGTCGGTGGTCAGAGCAAGGGCTGGAAGGGACCGGCGTCGTTTCTGGAATCTCACCACATATTCGGCGGCCAGATGCTGAGCGTCGGCGGCGGATCCCCCATTCCCGCAGAAGAGGATCTTTCCACCTCGATCCAACACGTCCACTACCTGAGCAGCGAGAGCCTCGATCCCGTCACCCATGAGGGTGCCGACATTCTCCGCCAGCCCCGCCAACTCCTTCAGGTTCCGCTGGACGATGCCTCCTTCATTCATATGGGATCACCGCCTATCTCTAGTGTGAAAGACACCCCTCAGCCTCTGCAGCAAACCGGGCCGAATCGGGAGGGGCGGAACCCTCACGGGCTCCTCACCCCTGAGAATCCGGGTCGGGTTCATTCCCGCCAGGAGACCGAATTGGGCACCGCCCCCGGTCTCGGCCAAAATCGCCTTGGCCTCCATAAGATTCGGCGAGAGGTGGGCTCGTCCGTGGAAATCCGACGCCATCAGATCGGCCCATCCTCGAGCCAACAGGGTCAGGGCCCTTTTCCTGGGAAGGTCTCCATATCGCCCGATCACCGAACCATAATTCACCTGGAGAAGGGCCCCCTCGGCTTTCCACTCCCCAGGAAGGTACAGGTCCTTATCCAACCCCCTGTACCGCTCCGGATGAGCGATAATGGGCTTGATACCAGCCTCCTTGAACCGGGCCAGAACCGGGAGGGTCGACGGGGGCACCCTCAACCCGGGCCATTCCACCAACACGTAGCGTGTGTCGGCCAGGAACAGGCGGGGATCCGAGAGGTCCGGATCGGGAATGTCCAACATCACCTCCTGTCCCCGATGGAGCTCCAGATCGGGGAATTCGGTGCTGGACATAGCCTTCAGACTCTCCCATCCCCGGTCGATCTCGGCCAGCCTCTCCTCCGCCAGGGCTGCGTCACGGGTCAGACTGGCATCGAAGTGGGGAGTCGTAACCACTCTCCTCACCCCGGAACGGAGAAGCTTGATGAGTCCGGTCCGGCCCTCCTCGAGGGTCCTGGATCCGTCATCCACCCCTGGCACCAGGTGGCTGTGAATGTCGGTATAACCGTCGAGATCCCTGGGAATCACCGGTAGAGTCCTCCAACCCGGGCCAATATTTCCTCGAGCCCGTCCACAACATCCCCCGTCCCCTCAGCCACGATCTCACAGGCGTAGGTGAGGAATGCATCCGCCGAAAGGAGGTGGAAGGCACCGTCCCGATCTTTCCCAGGCTCGGCCAGAGCTTGTGAAAGAGCCAGAAGGCCCATGGATGTGAGATCCTGTCCCTCCGTGACGCCGCTCCCAGATTCGAGAAGGTAAGGAAGAAAGGCCATGGGAACCGCCGGTGTGCGGGTCTGCAGCCAGTCTTCCAAGGACAGAGGTGAGTCAGGATTCTGCATCGAGTATCCTCTTCAGAATCTCCGGCCCTGCTTCCAGGGCCTGATCCAGCTTGGTGGGGTCCCCCACTCCGGCCTGGGCCATATGAGGCCGACCGCCTCCGCGGCCGCCTACCGTCTCAGCCACCTCACGGATCAGATTGTCTGCCCTGATGCCACGGCCGATGAGATCGTCGGAAACAAAGACGAAAAGGGTAAACTTCTCTCCAGGGAGTTCGGCGGCCACAACGGCCACCCGGCCCGCGCCCCCTTCACGGTACCCGTCACCCCAGTCCCTGGCATCGTCGGCTCCCCGGGCCTTCAGCCGGACACCCCGGTATTCCACCGAACCGTGGGAGCTCTCCAGGGTCTCTTCGACCACAACGGTTTCCCCCCCTCCCCCTCCTCCTTTTCTGAGCTCCACCAGAAGGGTCTCCACATCTTCCTTCTCCTGGAGAAGCTGGCTCACGCGGCGGGAGGCGGCTTCGGGCCGAGCCTTGAGAATGGCGGCCACCTCGTTCAGGCGGGTTTCGGCCTCCTCAAAGTGCCGGAAGGCCCCGGGTCCCGTGACCGCCTCGATTCTCCTGACACCAGCGGCGACGCCAGTTTCGGCAACGATTTTAAAGAGGCCAATCTCCCCGGTATGGCGGCAGTGGGTACCCCCGCAGAGCTCAAGGCTCACCCCTGGAACCTCAACGGCCCTTACTTCGTCCCCGTATTTCTCCCCGAAGAGCGCCATGGCACCCCGCTCGATGGCGTCGGCATAGGCGAGTTCTTGGACCTGCACCGGGGAATCCGCCCAAACTCCCTGATTCACGATGCCTTCCACACCGGCAATCTCGTCTTCGGTCATTGGGGCCGTGTGAGCGAAGTCGAAACGAAGACGGTCGGGTGCCACCAGGGACCCACGCTGGACCACGTGTTCTCCAAGGACCTGCCTCAAAGCAGCGTGGAGAAGATGGGTCGCCGTGTGATTCCGTTCCGTATCATGCCGCCCCCCCGAGGAAACCCGGGCCTGCACCTCCATGGTAGCTTCAATGCTCTGCGGGAGGTCTCCCTGGGAGACCGTCCCGAATACCGCCGAGAAGCCTCCCACCTTGCGGACCTCATCCACATCAATCGACCACCCGTCTCCGGTCACCTGGCCTCTGTCGGAAACCTGTCCCCCGGATTCCAGATAAAACGGATTCGCCGCCAGGACCAGGCCGAGCCGATCTTCCTCCGGTCGGAAGGCCAGAACCGTGGTTTCCACCTCTCGGGACCGATACCCCTGGAACTCCTGGTCGCCGGTGGAAAGGACAGTCCAGCCATCCAGCCCCTCTTCCTCTTTGACCGCAAGGCCCGACTCGGCCCGATCGGCTCTGCTTCGGGCTCTTTGGGCTTCCAAGGCTTCCTGAAAGCCATCGACGTCGACCCCGAAACCCTTCTCCTCCGCCATGAGCTCGGTCAGGTCCAGGGGAAACCCGAATGTGTCGTAGAGCTTGAATACCTCCGACCCTGGAATGACCAACGGTCCCTGAGTCCCGTCGGGGGAAGAATGCCCCGCCTCGGCTGCTGATGAAGTCAGCTCCGCAAACCTGGTCATGCCCCCCTCGACGGTGGCCAGGAACCTCTCCTCCTCCGCCCGGGTGGTCTTCAGAAGGTGCGCCCGCCGAGCCTTGAGCTCGGGAAAGGCCTCCCCCATCTGATCCACTACAGCCTCCACCACCTCCACCAGCGTCGGCTCTCTCCGACCAAGAAGCCAGGCATGCCGGACGCCTCGGCGAAGAATGCGGCGGAGGACGTACCCCCTTCCTTCGCTGGCGGGGAAAACCCCGTCCGAGAGAAGGAACGCTACGGCCCGGCCGTGATCAGCCAGCACCCTGAAGCTCGTTCCTTCTTCCGATTCGGCTTCGTAGGGGCGCCCCACAACGGCCGAAACACGGTCCAGGAGGGGAAGGAAGAGGTCGGTGTGGTAGTTGGTGGAAACACCCTGGAGAACGGAGGCGATGCGCTCCAGCCCAGCACCAGTGTCGATGGAAGGGGCCGGGAGGGGATGGAGAGTCCCCTCCCCGTCCCGGTCGAACTGCATAAAAACGAGGTTCCATAGCTCCAGGAATACCCCTGCTTCACCCAGCACCTCGAACTCCTCGGTAGAGAGCGGGCCTCCCCTGGCCTCGGCGGGTCGGGTATCAAAGTGGAGTTCGGAACAAGGGCCGCAAGGGCCCGTGTCCGCCATCTGCCAGAAGTTGTCCTTGTCCCCCAACCGATAGATCCGCTCCGGGGGCAATCCAACCACCTCTGCCCAAAGAGCCGCAGCTTCATCGTCCGTATGATGAACCGTGGCATACATCCGTTCAGGATCGAGGCCAAGCTCCTCGGTAAGGAAGGTCCACGCGAAGTCGATTGCGTCCCTTTTGAAGTAGTCCCCGAAGGAGAAATTCCCCAGCATCTCGAAGAAGGTGTGATGCCGGGCGGTTCGCCCCACCTCTTCCAGATCGTTGTGTTTGCCCCCGGCCCGAACACACTTCTGGGAACTCACGGCTTTGTCGTATTTCCGGTTCTCCGAACCGAGGAAGACCTTCTTGAACTGGACCATCCCCGCATTGGTGAAAAGGAGGGTCGGGTCGTCCTCCGGGACCAGGGAAGAACTTCGGACCACCTCGTGGCCCCGCTCTGAAAAAAAGTCCAAAAACCGTTGCCGGATTTCGTTCGCTTTCATACCCACCGTCTGTATTTTTTGGGCGCCAAAAGAAGAAATGATCCCCCGGACTGAGGGCAGCCCGAAATATAACCCGCGTTCATGGGCCTTCTCAACCAACTCCGCCCCTTAAAAATAAGTACTCACGCCCAGGCGGAGGCAAACAGAAGAGGGGCCCGAACCTGTTCGGACCCCTCGGATTTCACTCGGTTCCCCGGAATTTTTCCCGACCGGGAACCCATCTCTCAGGGACTGGATGCCGGGTCCTCCGAATCCTGGGCGGCCTCGTCCACTTCTTCCGGCCCGACCCCCATGGCCACCATGAGCCGTTCTTCTATCTCCTGGGCGATGTCCTGGTTCTCCCCGAGAAACTCCCTCGCGTTCTCCTTCCCCTGGCCCATGCGAAGATCGCCATAGGAAAACCATGACCCGGATTTGTTGACGATTTCATGGTCTACGCCCAGGTCGACGAGGAGTCCGAGATGGCTGATCCCATGGTCGTAGAGGATATCGAATTCAGCCTGTTTAAAGGGAGGCGCACACTTGTTCTTGACCACCTTCACCCGTGTCCGGTTCCCCACCACATCCTGACCGTCCTTGATGGCACCGATCCGGCGAATATCCAGCCGAAGGGAGGCGTAGAACTTCAGAGCCCGCCCCCCACTGGTGGTCTCAGGGTTCCCAAACATGACTCCGATTTTTTCCCTGATCTGATTCGTGAAAATCACCGCCGTATTTGAACGGCTGACCGCACCGGTCAATTTCCGCAGCGCCTGACTCATGAGGCGTGCCTGAAGGCCCACATGGGAGTCACCCATCTCCCCTTCGATCTCCGCCCTGGGAACGAGGGCCGCCACCGAATCGATGACAACCACCTCCACGGCGTTGCTCCGGATCAGGACTTCGGCAATCTCCAGACCCTGCTCACCCGTGTCCGGTTGGGAAACCAGCAGGTTGTCGACATCCACGCCCAATTTCCGGGCGTACACTATATCCAGGGCATGCTCGGCATCCACGAAGGCGGCGATTCCACCCGTCTTCTGGGCATGGGCGATGACGTGGAGGCATAGGGTCGTCTTTCCACTGGATTCAGGGCCAAAAATCTCCGTGATCCGTCCTCGGGGAACCCCACCGACGCCAATGGCGGCGTTCAGATTGATGGCGCCCGTGGAGATCCCGTCGATCTTGTCCATGGCACCATCCTCCCCCATCCGCATGATGGAGCCTTTTCCGTAGGACCTCTCGATCTGATTCAGTGCGGTCTGAAGGTCTTTTTCCTTCGCACTGTTGTTCCCAGCCGTGGCCATTACCTCATCTCCTTGGAGTCCAAGCTCGTGGAAGAAGCGCCGAACCGCCTCAAAGTCCCTGGCCGATGGGCCACTGACTCCTGGGCGATCCTCAGGAATGAAAGTACAAAACCCGAAGAGAAAGCGAAAGTCCTCTGGTTCAGCAAGAATCTAGAATCAAGAAAGGGACGAGGACATGACCCTTTGGGAATCGAAGAGGCGCCCCCGGTGGGGGATCGACAGAACGAACTCCAGGGGTTTTGTTTGGCGGGTGCCTGGGGCGTCAGCCCTGGGGTTTTTAAACGCCGTGTTCAACCTTCTGGGCCATGATACCATCTCTCGAATATCTCGATCGCTACCGGAACGAGGGAACCCGGACCTATAGTGAGCACAGCGAATATACCGAAGCCGAAGAACGTTTTCGGCCTGATTCTCCCCATCCAACATTTGATATTCCTGCATTCCACCTCTCTCGGGATACCGTGAATATCCATATGGCGGATCCGGATCCCACTCTTGAAGACATTTATCTGCAGAACGACCAAGTCCTCTTCTGTGTTCACCCACAACTCCTGAATCAGCGGGACTCGGATGAGTATCTCACCCATGTTCGGGAGACCAGTTCTTCAGAGGGGTTGATTCAGGTTTGTCCAAGCTCCTCCACCCGGACCCTATACGTTCAAAACGCAGTCCCCAACCACGCCCTGAAGGTTCATTTCCCATTTCAGATATCCCGGTACGGCCGACGAATGCGTGCCGAAGTAGTGGAACAGGCGGTAAACATCTCCAGGGAACTGCAGGGGGAGATCAGCCACATGCCACCGGGCTTCGCCTATCTCCGTGAGGTTTTGGGGATATCCCTTCGGAATCTCCACCCCGAAACCCCCCGGGGGGAGAATTGGGGGTACCTGGTCAGGGAGATGACCCCCTTCCCCCATGCGGCCGAAGCCGTGCCACTGGTCCCGGGTTTCTCCCTCTATGGGAGGGATTTCTTTTCACCGGGGGAGGACCCCCTCCTCTACGACATGGTGAAGGTCGGCGACCAGAGGGATTTCATCCTGGACCAGATCATGTTTCCCATCATCGGCCACTGGGTGGGATGTTTCCTGAGGTTTGGATTTCTGCTGGAGCCTCACGGGCAAAATGTCCTGTTTGAGGTGGATCCAGGAATGAATATCTCCAGGATCGTATATCGGGACCTGAATCTTGGCATTGATAATCGACGAAGGCGGGACTTGAATATTCCCATCACGGGGGAGAATACCTACAACCGGATGGAGGGGGGGGAGTTCGGGAGTATCACCTACGACAAGTTCATGGGCGGGCACTTTTTCGACCGGTTGGTGATCGCCGCCATTGACCGGGATTCTTCCCTTGATCCGGAAGATTTCAGGGACCCGTGCCGAAAGGAGTTCGCCCGACTCTTCCCCGAACACCAGAGATATCTCCCCCGCACAGTCCAATACTTCAGTGAAGAGAGGGACCAGTTCGGGAAGCCCCTGTACAAGGACACCGAAACCAGCCCCTCCTGGCGGCCGTAGCCAGCCAAGCCACCGGGGTTCTTTTCGAGTGGCCCCGGGGCAGGTTTTCGGGGGACCCCGGGGCCGGAAGGATTCCCCAGCTACACGATGGTGTCTCTCAGAAGAGTCAGTTTCTCCATTTCCTCCGGACCCAATTCAGGGTACTCGTTTCCGAGGGACTCAAGAGATCCCCTGACGATTTCGGCCACCGTGGCCCGCATATAGGGTTTGTTGTCGGCCGGAATCGCGTACCAGGGAGCCCACGCCTTCGACGTGGCGTTGAGGGCTGAATCGTAGGCATCCATGTAATGGTCCCAGTACTCCCGTTCCTTCAGATCCGCATCCGAAAACTTCCAGTTCTTGTCCTTTCGGTCGATCCGCCGCCGGAACCGCTCCGCCTGCTCCGCCTTCGATACATTCAGAAAGAACTTCAGCACCAGGTAACCGTTTCGGGCCAGGTGAGCCTCAAAGTTACGTATGGACTCATACCGGCCTTCCCAGACCTCCCCTGAGGTTATTTCACCCGGTATCCGCTGTCCCGGCAGGTACTCCGGATGGACCTTCACCACCAGGACCTCCTCATAGTGGCTCCGGTTAAAAACCCCAATCCGCCCTCTCTCCGGCAGGGCTGAGTTGATCCGCCAGAGGAAGTCGTGGTCCAACTCCCTCTTCGAGGGCTGTTTGAAGGATGAAACCTGGCAGCCCTGGGGGTTGATTCCCCGGAGGACTGCCCGGATCGTGGAATCCTTCCCGGCCGCATCCATGGCCTGGAAAACAAGGAGAACCCCCCAATGATCCCGGGCATAGAGACGCCGCTGCAGGTCGTCAAGTTGTGACACTGAACCCTTTAGCTGTTTCCGCAGTGCTTTCTTGCCCGGTGTCCCCTCTGGCGGGGTGGTAGGAGCGGCAGAGACCCTGAATGATCCATCAAAGGGCACGAGGTATGGGTTTCCTATGGCGTGGAACACGTTTGTAATCTCCCAGTTACAGAAGTGTAGAACCGGCTGAGACCCGCGAGAGATTCAGGTTTTCCTTGGGATGAGCAGTGAGGCCCGCCCGACCCGCGAACTCTGCGGAATGACCCAACTTCAGTGTGAAGGCCGAGAGCGGCAAGCTGCGGCCTTCATCAAACGGCCCTCTTGCACCCTGCTCCCCATCCAACTCATCTTGCGGTCAGGATAGCCGCTGCACTCCAACCATTCCGCCTACGCCCCCGGAGGCCCGGTGTCAGACACCGCCGAACGCCGAGAGCGCCTGAAGTTCGAGGATTTCGAACTCGTCCGTTTCCCGAACGGTCGAAGCAGGATCCGAGTGAGAATGGATTGGACCCGGGGGCGCTCCTACTCGGGAGAGGCCGAGGGTAACCAAACGCTGGAGGGGGAGGTTCGGGCCGCCGCCGACGCAGCTCTTCAAGCAGCCGCAGGATCCACCGAGGGGGAGCTCGATCTTACCCTGAGGGGAGCCAAAGCCCTCCGGGTCTTCGATTCATGGATAGTGGTGGTCATGGTTCGGGCTTGGGTGGACGACACCCATCTCCAACTCCTGGGGGCCTATCCCTGCCCCGACGAAGATACCCCCCGGGGAGCGGTCATGGCCGTCCTCGACGCCACGAACCGAGTCCTGCTGAGCTATCTGTCCACCTAAAGCTGCTTGGCCATCACCCGGCCCAAAACCTCCAGGGCTTTGGTGATGCCCTCGTCATCCACCTCCAGATGAGTCACGGCCCTCAATCGGCTCGGGCCAAAGGGAACCATCAGGACCCCCTCTGCAGCCAGCGCACCGAGGACCTCCCCGGTTGTTGGACCACCTTCCGATAAATCCAGCATGACGATGTTCGTATCCGGGATCATGGACTCGATTCCCGGGAACCTCCGGGCCCCCTCCGCCAGGGCTTTGGCTCGAGCGTGATCATCCTTCAATCGCTCCCGGTGGTGTTCAAGGGCGAATATCCCAGCAGCAGCCAGGATTCCGGACTGCCTCATTCCCCCTCCCAGCCGACGGCGGACTCGCCACGCCCTGGCCATGAACTCTTTTGGCCCCGCCAGAAGGGACCCCACAGGAGCACCCAACCCCTTTGACAGGCACACCATGACGGTATCGGCCAGGGCCCCGTATTCTGCCGGAGGGAGGCCTGATGCTGCGCATGCGTGCCAGAGGCGAGCGCCGTCGAGATGGATCGGTAGCCCTGCCTCGTCCGCCACCTCCCGAATCCCCTGCATGCTCTCCAGGGGCAGGATCTTCCCCCCGGCTCCGTTGTGAGTGTTCTCCAGAGCAATGAGGCTCGTAGAGTGCATATAAGGGGAATCGGGCCGAATGGCCCGGCGAACCAGATCCGGGGAGAGGAGGCCGTTTTCGGTTGGGACAGTCTGAAATTGAAGACCGCTTAGAGCAGCGCCGGCGGCTTCCTCAAAGTTGAAGATATGGGCCCCGGCTTCCAGAACAACTTCCGATCCCGGCACACCGTGAACGGCCAGAGCGGTTTGGTTGGCCTGAATCCCACTGGGGAAAAAGAGGGCGGATTCCTTGCCCAGAAGCTCCGCGACTTGCAACTCAAGGGCCGCCGTGGTCGGGTCGTGATCGAGAACGTCATCCCCTACCTCGGCGTCCATCATGGCCGCTCTCATTCCGGCAGTAGGGCGGGTAACGGTATCGCTCCTGAGGTCCACAACCGCTCGGGTCATCTTTTTTCCTCTGGTGTGTTCAGCCTCTCGAGGGTCAGGCTCCCGGGCCCTCAGAAATTTTGATCTCTCTTCGCCGGCTCACCCGTTTTTCAAGGCTTTTTCCACTCGCCCCAGGCGCCGGGCGATGGACACCACCCACCCCAGGATCATTCCCCAGGCGATGAAGTAAGCAATGAACATATGGGTGTAGCCCCGGAGATTCTGGCTGGCCAGGGCACTCGTGTCCGGAAGCCCGGATTGGGCTTCGGCCAGGCCAGGAAGAAGAAAGGCGAGGACAAGGAGGAGAAGGAGAGAACGCCGTAGGTTGGTGGTCATGGTTGTACTCCTTCCGGGAGTGGGGCCTCGTTCTCGGACATCTGGCGAAAAGTGAGTTCGGTCTTCATGCGCTCGAGGCCATACCGGAAAAGAAAAAAGCTGAGGAAAAGGGCGGCAAACGCTCCGAATCCAGTGAAAAGCGTGGTCAGCATGTCCCCAGGTAGGCTCGGGCCATCGGGCCTCATTACTACTGGCTCCGGATGGAGCGATCGGAAAAACTGGACGGAGAGATGGATGAGGGGAATATCCAGGGCACCCACAATCCCGACGACGGCAGCGAACCGTTTTCCTTTCTCCGGATTGTCAGTTGAAGAGCGAACCAAGAAGTAACCCAGATAGATGAACCAGAGAAGCAGGGTCAGGGTCAGGCGCGCATCCCAACTCCACCACGTCCCCCAGGCCACCCGGCCCCATAGGGGGCCCGTAAGGAGAACGATGGTAGTAAAGAGCATTCCCCCCTCTGCGGCGGCAACACCTGCCATATCCAGGCGGTCATCCTTCAGCCACAAGTACATGGCACTGCAAACGGCCACGATCCCGAAGGCCATAAAGGCCACCCATGCCGCCGGTACGTGGATGTAAAAAATTCGTTGAACCACACCCATGGTCCGTTCTGTCGATACCCAGAAGAACACCTGCCAGTGCAGGACCAGGGTCAGGGCCAATCCAACCACCCCGAGGATGGCTCCCAGCCATCGTACCTTTGCGCTCATTACTCCTCCACCACAAATCTGAATAGGACCGCACCCACCGCCACGGCCGCCACGGCGAAGGCTCCCAACATACGAAGATTCCCGTCCACCTCCGACACCGGCAGGCCCTGAAAAAGCCGACTGGTGGCGGTAACTCCGTAGATGATGATTGGAATCAGCAACGGAAAAACGAGAATAGGAAGGAGAGTGTCCCCCATACTGGTCCTCGCGGAAATGGCGCTAAAAAGGGTCCCGACGGCTACGAACCCGAGGACCCCGAGGAGGACCACGCCGGCCAGAGCCAGCGGGTGGTCACCGATAGATAGCCCGAAAAAGAGGGAGAAGACCCCGAACACCAGAGCCGTCACAAGAGTCAGGAGGATGAAGTTGGCCAGGACCTTCCCCAGGTAGAGAGCATCCCTGGGAATAGGGCTCAGAAGAAGACCCTGGAAGGCCTCCTCCTCCTCTTCGAGATGAAAAGTCCGACCAAGGCCCAGCATCCCCCCGAAGATGATCGTCATCCAGATCAGGGCTGA
>CAYOVN010000048.1:0-20699 GCA_964407425.1 uncultured Gemmatimonadaceae bacterium | reverse complement strand
GGACGTGGGTGTAGAGCATGGTGGTGCGGACGCTGGTGTGGCCCAGGAGTTCCTGGACGGTCCGAATATCGTATCCGTCTTCAAGCAGGTGGGTGGCGAAGCTGTGCCTGAGGGTGTGGCAGGTGGCTCGTTTCTGAAGACCGGCTGCCCGGACCGCAGTTTTCATGGCCCCTCAGTTTCGGGCTGGCTGCGGGGCGCCGAAATGGCAGGATTGGTTCGGGGCCGGTTGGGCGGGCCCGGATTCGTCAGCCGGGGTTCGGCGGGGACAGCTTGATTTTATCCTGCCTCCGTGGGGAGGCTTAACCCCCTTGTTCCGCCTTCAGCCACTCCACGATCCCCACGTCGATATACTGGCCGCCGCCGGTCTGTTGCACGTGGACCGAGATGAGGTTTTCCCCGGCTTGGAGCAGTGTGTAGACTTCTGGACTCAGGCGGGCCAGGTCGTATCCGGTGGTATACCCATCCAGCCTCGCAATGGGCTCACCGTTGAGGAACACCTGGGCATCTTCATCGTGATGAATCCGGAGGAGAAGAGGGTTCCCGCCCAGACTTTCCATCTGTTCTTTTGTCAGGGAGAACGATCTCCGAAGCCAGATTTCCGGAGTATTCCAAACGGTCCGGACGATAGCTCCTGGTGTGCCCTGGCTTCCAAAACCGGCTTCACCCTCCTGCCACGCGGAGTCATCGAACTCCGACTCAGCCCAACGTGGGCCCGGGTCCGTCTCAGTGAACCGCCACACTTGGCCTTCCCGTTGGGATGTGGGAAGGACCGGGCGAAGCGTTGGAGGGGGTCCGTAGAGCTTTGCGTGGAGCTCCTTCACCGAGTCATCCAGCTTCACGACCTTCCGATCGTAGGTCATGATTCCGTTCACCTCCACCTCTACATCGGTGGTCTGGGTGTATATCGCGGCGGCCAAACCTTCGCCGATGAGGGGACGAAGGACCGTGAGGAGATCGGCGTAGGCTTCATTCAGTTCTGGCAGGGTCTCGAACGACCGGTATCCCCAGTTGTCAGCATCCACCCATGTGTGGCCGGCCAGGGGCAGGCCGAGGCCGCCGAACTCACCGAGTACGGCCGCCCTGGGGCCGAGAGGTGAGATGTTCTCCGGAGTCGGGCTTCCCGGGCCGGGGTAGCGGTGGATGTCCAGAACGTCCCCGGTCCCGGTATCCGTCCACCCGCTGGCATTGTTCACGAGCCGGGTCGGATCGATCTCCTTCAGGAAATCGACGTAGGCTTCGGTTTCGTGCTGTCCCCAGCCCTCGTTGAACGGGACCCACATGATGATGGACGGGTGATTCCGGAGCCCTTCCACCATGGCCTCCAGTTCGACGGCAAAGTTCTGGGTGCCTTCAGGCCCTTCGAAATCTCCGCTCGGCATGTCCTGCCAGACCAGCACACCCTCCCGATCACAGTGATAGTACCAGCGGGCTGGTTCGACCTTCACGTGCTTTCGGATGAGGTTAAAGCCGAGTTCCTTGGTTTTTTCCACGTCGAAACGGAGAGCGTCGTCCGTGGGAGCAGTGTAGAGGCCGTCGGGCCACCAGCCCTGGTCAAGGAGGCCGTACTCGAAAAGGGGCTCCCCGTTCAGGAGGAGCCGCTGGTGCCCGTCCTTATCCGGTGCGATGGCGATGGAGCGCATCCCGAAGTAGCTGTCCACCCTGTCGAAGGCCGGGTCCGTGTACCATGGATGGCCCGGGGCCATGTTCCCAATCCGGATCTCCACCTCATAGAGGAAAGGATCATCCGGTGACCAACTCCTGGGCTCCGGGACGGAAAGGGAGAGGGGGGCGCCGGATTGGCCTTCCTCGACCAGGATGGGGTTTCCTTCGGCGTAGAGGGTGACCTGGAAGGGCAGGGGGTCGGGGCTCCCCTCCGTTCGCACGAGAAGACTAACCTGCTCCGCCTCCAGATCCGGCGTGATGTCCACGGAACTCACGTAGAGTTCGGGGACGGGCTCGAGCCAGACGGTCTGCCAGATGCCGGTAACGGCGGTATACCAGATCCCATGAGGGTCCAACACCTGCTTGCCTCGGGGCTGGGTCCCATCGCTGGAGGGGTCCCACACGCCGACCATCACCTCCTGTTCGGGGCCCTCTATGAGGGATTCGGTAATGTCGAGGGAGAAGGGATCGTACCCTCCTCGGTGGATCCCCAGGCTTTGGCCATTCACGAACACTTCGGCCTCCCAGTCTGCCGCGCCGAAATGAAGCATCCATCGGCCGCCGTTCTCCTGGCCGCCGTTCTCTTGGCCGTCGTTCTCCTCACCTGGCAGGGAGAAGGTCCTCCTGTACCAGACCCGATCCTGAGGCGTGACGGTCCTGGCAAGGCCGCTCAGGGACGATTCCACAGGGAAGGGGACCAGAATCCGGTCAGGGAACGCTTCGGGTACGGACGCATCGCGGGGTTGGATCGTAAAATCCCATAAGCCGTTGAGGTTGATCCAGGACGGCCGAATCATCTGGGGGCGCGGATATTCCCCAAGAGGCTCAGCCGGATCCACCTCAGCCGCCCAGCGGGTTTTCAGCCCGGGGGTCGGTTCCCAGCTGTCTTGAGAGCCGGAGGGTCCGCAAGCCAATGCCATCAGGAGGGTGCCGGCCCCTATGGCCATGCTCGAGGCTTTTGGAAATATCGGCCTCATGTCGTGTCTCCCGTGGTTGCTCCCGGGGGGCTATCCACCGGCCGAGGCAAACAGTGACGGTAGCATGTCCATGTGTACCGCCCCGGCGTTCAAGATGACGTCGTTGAAGGTCTGAACATCGAACTCGTCTCCCAGGCGCTCCATCTCCGTTTCCAGGACCTCCATGAACATGTCCTTCCCCATGAAATAGCTGGTCATCTGCATGGGGCCACGCTCGAGCCGGCCGAAAAGGCTCTTGGCGAACTGGGGCGCAAGGAGGGCTCGATCCTGGGAGAACTGGTCCACCTGTTCCTTCGTCCACCCGAAGCAGTGAACCTGAACGCTGTTGTAGGCGCGGTTGGCGTTTTCAAGCCTTTTTCGCAGATGGGACAGATACGTGAGCTTATTGAAGTCGTCCCACCCTGCATCAAGTGCGAACTTCTCCGTGAGCGTTGCCCAACCCTCCACGTAGGGTTGGTAGGGGAAGAATATCCTGATGGTGCGAGGGTTTCCCGAGGCGATCTTCTGTTGCATGTAGTGCCCGGGGAAAAGCTCGTGGATGATGATCATTTTGTTGAAATGGTTGTTGAACGACCGGTAGAAATCCTCCCTTTCCTTCTCGGGGAAGGTGTCGGGGATGGTTGGGAGGCTAAGGGTCGTCATGGGCTCCGGATCGAATGGAGGAGGGGAAGCCACAAAACCGATGCGCTGGGAGGGGCCGGCACTTTCGGGGGTGAGGATAATCTCCAGTGTCCGGTCGGCGGGGAGGGTGGCGATCCTCTTCTCCGAAACGAATACCTCCGCTTCGTCGGCGAACTGACTGAAACGGGCCAGCGCCTTCTGCTCGGTGGAGGGCCGGTTGTTCTCCATATCTTCCGAAGCCCGGGCCACCAAAGTGTTGATGTCGGCCGGGAGGGCCTCGTCCGGGTAGGCTTCCTTCCAATATTCCGTTGAAACTTCGGCAATCAGGCCTCGAACCTCGTCGATCTCCTCCAGAGCCCGTCCAGCTACCTCCTCCGGCGTGATCTCCATGTCGTAGTAGAGGCGGAGTTCCTCGGCGAAGCGCTGGCGGCCCAGGGGAAACTCTTCTTCAGCCTCCACAACTTCCAGGCCGGTCTGAATGAAGTCGATGGAAGAGCGTATGGCTTCGGCGGCGGGTCCGATCTCCGGCTCCACCGAGGGAAAGCGGGGGGGAAGGGTTTCCAGGACCTCCATTGCCCCCTGGAGGGTCCTCACCGCCCTCTGGGCCTCCCCTTCAGGGCTCTGCCGAAGTTGGGCGACCAGGGCCTCCGAAACCCCGGGTACGGCTGAGATCCGGTTCCTCACCGCCGCCTCGAGCACCTCCCCTCGAATCCTCTTTGGATTCTCCGGCACAGTCACCAACCCCCGGATGACACCAGAGAACATTGTGGGTGAGGTCTCATGGACGCGCTCGTCTCTCCACTGGCTCAGTTCGGCTTGTACTTGCCGACGGAGAAGACGCAGGTCGATGAGAAGATCGGCGGATAGCTCTTCGGGTGCTCCCTCGAGCTGTTCCCACACCTGGCTGTTGTACTCCATCCATTCCCCGATGCTTGCCGGACCGCGGTCCTCCGCCTGAGACAGGTATTGGTCCAGGCCCCGGCGAACAGCAGAAGTCGGGTAGAAATTCTTCCATGCTTCTACATAGTCCGACGTCATTTGCTCGTACTTGGATTCCTGGGGTGAACCATGGGAGGTGGCCTCGTCCTGGGGGGGGCCGCAGGAGGAGAGGGCCAGAAGGGGGAGGAAGGCGACGAGGAAAACACGAAGGGCTAGTGATTTTATCAACATCTCTGTGCCTTGAGTGAGAGGGTCCGGGACATAGTACAAGCCGAAGGGAAGGGGGGGGAGGGCTCCCGGCCTGCAGAAGATTCAAGCAGTCCCTCCCTTCTTGTCTCACCCGGGAGAAGGCTCCACTTTGCGGCCATCTCGATCTGGTTTGGATCATGCCCGAAACTTCTCTACCGAGGGAACACTCGTGAACGAAAAGAGCATCTTGATTCGCGGCGGTACCGTAGTCTCATCCGAGGAAGTTCTGGAGCAGGATCTGCTGATCCGTGGGGAAACCATCGAAGCCGTGGGAGCCTTGGCTGGGCAGGAGGCGGATGAGGTCGTTGATGCCCAAGGACTTCTTGTTTTGCCGGGTGCCATTGATCCCCACGTCCATTTTAATGAGACGAACAAAGACCAGAACGGCGTCCACGACTATCTGACGGGAGGACGGGCCGCCGCCTTCGGTGGCACGACCACCATCGTGGATTTCGCCGACCAGATTCATGGGAGCCCCCTTCTGTCCGTCCTGGATGTGAAGAAGGACCAGGCCAGGGGGCAGGCGGTCATCGACTGGAACGTCCATCCCATCATCAACAACGTGACCCCGGAGGTGTTGGAGGAGATTCCGGAAGTTGTGGCCGCCGGCCTACCCACCATCAAGTGTTTCATGACCTTCCGGTCCCTAACCGGGGAATCGGCGGTCAACATGTACAGTGGGAAACCGGGCCGCATCATCTCGGACCAGGACTATGTGGATCTTACGTCACGTCTCAAGAAGGCCGGCGGGATGCTCATGGTCCACGCCGAGGACAGCACGATCATCGACAAGATCGCCATGGAGAAAATCACCCGGGGTCAGACCCGGGCCATCGACCACGCCCGGTGCCGGCCGGCCGAGGCAGAGGCTAGTGCGGTACAACGCATCGTGGGCGTGGCTCGGGAGACCGATTGCCCAGTGTATGTAGTCCATCTTTCTTCGATCCCGGGCTTGAAGGAAGTGACGGCGGCTCGGAAAGAGGGTTTGCCGGTTTGGGCCGAAACCTGCCCCCATTTCCTGATCTTCACCGATAAAAAGCTGGAACGAGAGGACGGGTATAAATGGCTGGGCTCGCCCCCTCTCCGGGACGAGGCCACTCAAACCGCCCTTTGGGAGGGGTTGGGGGATGGGCGGATTTCGGTGGCGGCCACCGATGACTGCGCTTTTTCCCTCGCGTCAAAAGTCGCAGGGGCCGAGAATTTCGAACTCTGTCCGGAGGGGATGCCTGGGATCGAGCCGAGGTTGACCGTTCTCTATTCGGAGGGCGTAGCCAAGGGACGCATCACTCTGCCGCAGCTCGTGGATCTAGTGGCCACAGCTCCGGCCCGACTTTTTGGCATGGCTCCCAAGAAAGGCAGCCTGATTCCTGGGGCGGATGCTGATGTGGTCCTTTTCGATCCGTCCACCCAGTGGGCGATGACAAAGGATTCCCTCCACATGGCTTCCGACTACACGTCCTACGAAGGTGTAGAGGTGACAGGTAAGGTTGCGAAGGTGTTTTCACGGGGAGACCTCATCGTGGACGGCGAGGAGTTCCTGGCCACGCCGGGAAGAGGTCGATTTCTGCCCTGCAAACTCGACTGATGGCCCGGGCCCGATGGTGTCAGATCGCCTCGAAGGCGGGAGTTCCGATCCATCCCACCCGTCCGTCCTCCAGGACCACCTCTGTCCAGCCCTCCGTGACCTGATCCAAACGCACCTTCGTACCTTCGTGCACATGGAAAAGGGTCAGGTTGTCCTCCCCGGACGGGGCCGACTGGATCGCCACTTCCTCAGCGAGGATGATTCCCCAACGGGGTTCGGCTAGAACCCCCTCCTGAGCCAGAAGGGTGGCACCTATCAGAACCAGGATCACCCCGGCACCGCCGGCCAGCCAGGTGGCTCTTCGAGCTAAGCCTTCTCGACGGGAGAGTATCCGGACACACAATCCCCCCACTCCCACCAGATAGCTTCCCACCACGACCAGAATCAGGACTCCCCTTGGAAGTAGGTCCACCCACCATGAGGCGACGGAGAATAGCCAGAAGCGTGGTAGCGGCTCGATCTCGTCGGCGGTGAGGGATCGGGCCAGGTCGAGGTTCGCATGGATGTCCGCATCCCCAGGCCTCAGCTTCAAAGCCCGTTCGTAGTTCAGAATCGAACGACCCAGTTCCCCGGTTTTGAAGAAGGCGTTCCCGAGGTTGTAGTAGAGGTCGGCGCTCTCGAAGCCCCCCTGGCGAACGGCCTCATAGGCGTCCAAAGCACCGGCGAAGTCCCCTTCCTGGTAAAGCTGGTTCCCCTGCAGGAAAAACTCCTCTTGTCCATGGACCGGCACAGCCGCCATCAGGAAGACGGGGACGAGGAGGGGGAGGCCCCGGATGGCGGTGTGGAGGCCGCGGAAGGTGAGCTTCATCGTCCCATCTCCCGGTTCAACGCTGTCATGACATTGGCCACACGCTCCAGGAACCGCGTTTCCTCTCCGGGATCGCTCTTCGGTGGGGCGAACCGCTGGCGGTCGCAATGCTCCAGGCAGGCGACCACCTCCCCTGCGACGGCCTCCGACACCCCCTCATCCTGAAGGCCTTCTTCCACATCCGCCATCTGCATCCCCGCTTCGGCGATATTCACCCTGTCGGCGATAAAACCCCTCAGGGCCAAGGCCACTTCAGCGTAGAATTCCCTTGGAGCCTCTCCCCCGGCTTTCCGCCGGGCCTCAGCAAGGCGGGTATGGGCCACCCGGCCCGCTTTCCGACGCCGGGCCCAGGCCGGGTCCCCCTCCAGGCGATCCTGATGGGACCGGAGGGCCAGGGCTCCCAGGAGGGCTGCCATGGGAAGGAGAAGCAATGTCCAGAAGGCCCCTCCGGTGAATAGGGAGTGTCCGGCTGGGGCCAGCCTGGGGGGCGCCAGATGGATGAACCGAATGTCTTCTCGGAGAGTCTCGACACCGCCGCGTACCAGAGCGGATGGGCCCTCCACAGGTTGCCCGGAAACGGTAAGGGATAGGGGCCCGGTCTCGGCGGTTCGGTACTCGTCCGAACCGGTATCGAAGTAGGCAGCGGACACGGATGGAACGGTTCGGATGCCCGGAGCCCGGGGGATAAGGACATATTCCCAGGTCTTGGTACCTCTGAGTCCGGTTCCGGACCGTTGGCTGCTTTCCGTGACCTCGGGGGGATAAGCCTCGAAGTCCCCGGGTAGGTCGAGGTTCGGATCCGGGATCCCCTTCAGGTTGCCCTCTCCTTGGGCTCTCACTGTAAGGGTCACGGCCTGGTTGGCCTCCACCGAGTCCCGGTCCAGGGACACCGTCAGAGCCAGGCTTCCCACGACCCCGCTGAACGAATCCGGCCGGCCGGCCGGAAGGGGGGCCACGTCGACGTTGATGGGGTTGGAAAGGACCGTGGTGGGAACGACGGTGCCGAATAGGGAGGAGCGGTCGAAGCCGAAGATACTTTCGAACGGATCTCGGGACCTCCGCCTCATCCTCACCTGGGCTTCGACGCCCAGCGGTTCGACGGTGCGTTCCCCTGGACCCGTGGGGACCAGGCCCACCCGACGAATCACGGCTGTGGTATACTGCTTCCCATCCCTCACCACCTGCTCGACCTGGGGGGTGTCCGGAAGAGGTAATTCTTCCACCCAGAACCCGGAGAGCTCGGGAACGGTGGTGAAGTTAAAGGAGCTCACGTCCACAAGAGTGAAGATGCGGTACTCCACTACGAGCGGTTCTCCCTCCAGCACCCGGGTTTTGCTTGCCTCCGCCAATATAAAGAGGTCTTCGTCTCCCACTGCTTCGGCGGCGGTGGAGTCACCCGGGTTCCTGGGTTCGGCCGGCTGCCCGGCTGAGACGGTGAGGCCGAAGGGCTCTGTCTCATAGCTGTTTCCGCCCACGTTTACCGTCATTGCTGGGAAGTCGAAGGTCCCCTCCTCCAGGGCCTGAAACCGGTATTGGATCGTGAGGGAGACGGTGCTTCGTCCGTTCACAACCCGCATGGAGGATGAGCTTCCGCTCCCCAGGTAGGTGGCGAAGCCTGCCATATCGGGAAGTCGGGGTTCGGAATCAACATTCTGTGAACCCGTCACCTCCACGTTGATGAGGAAGGTGCTCCCCACTCCCACGGTGGCCGGACTTGGATACGCCCGAACCGATACGTCCTGTGCCGCCGTCGGGGCAGGGCAGAGGAGGGCGAGCAGGAGGGCGCCCATGCCCAACAGCCATGTCCTCTGCCGGGAGGGAAGGGAACGAACCTTCATCACCATTTCTTCCTCGGTCGTTTCCCAGTGGCCGCGGCCCGTTTCCGGTTCACATCACCCGGATCCTCTCTGATGGCATTCAGGAGGCGTTCTGCCTCCTCGGGGGTCATTTCTCCGGGTTGGGGTTGGGGCTCCGGTTGCTGGCCTTCAGAGTCAGGCTGCTGGTCCTCGGATTGATCCTGGTTCTCCTGAGGATTCTGGTCCTCCTGGTCCTCCTGGTCCTCGTCGTTCTCTTGTTGCTGCTCCTGTTCTTGCTGTTGATCTTGCTCGTCTTGCTGTTGGTTCTGGTCCTGGGATTCATCCCCGCCTTCCTGGTCTTGCTGCTCCTGTTCCTGAAGCTGCTCCAGGACCCTTTCGAGATTGTGCTTGGCGTCGAGATCGGCCGGAGTCGTCCTCAGGGCCTGTTTGTAAGCCTCAAGGCTCTCCTGGAGTTGCTGTTGCCGGAAGAGGGCATTTCCGAGGTTATACCAGGAGGACCCGGAAAGGGCGGGATCCCCGCTTTCCGTCGCTTCCAGAAACCTCTCCATGGCCTTCTGGAAATCCTCCTCCTGGTACAGGGCGTTCCCGTCGTTGAAACGAATGAGGGGGGACTCGGGATTCTGGAGGAGGGCCTCCAGGTATTTCTGGTGGGCCTCGCTGAAGCGGCCCTCGGAATAGAGGCGATTGCCCTCATTGACCTCAGCCCGACCCTTTTGGCCCGAAACCATACCTGGCATCAGGGTAAGGGCCGCCAGGGCCCACCACGTCAGTTTTATGATTCTGTTCACTCGAACCTCCCACTCCATGCAGCTTTTGCCCGTCGTCGTTCCGGTATCAACGCTTCCACGAAAAGAAGCACGAACCCCATCATGAGAAAGAGCTGGAACTGCTCCTCGAACTGGGTGATCTCCCTGGAGTCCACCTCGTCCCCTTCTCCTCTGGCGATGTCGTCCACCAACTCCTCGAAGGCAGTGGTGCCTGGAGCCACACGGACGAACCGGCCGCCGGTGGCATCCGCCAGCCCCCGCAACGTTGCCTCGTCCAGGGCCGTGGTAATGACATTCCCTTCCTCGTCCCGTTTGAACCGCTGGGGACCGCCCTGAGTCCCGTCCTCTGGAATGGGGACTCCCTCGGGGGAACCGACCCCTACCGAATGGATTTGTACACCGCTACCGACGGCCCGTTGTAGTTGTTCGTCGATGCCTCCTTCGTGGTCTTCCCCGTCGGTCACAAGGACAAGAATCCGGTCCTCCCTGGCGCCCTGGTCGAGAGCATCCAGGGATACTCGCAAGGCTTCCCCCAGATCCGTGCCCTGGATGGGCATCATCTCGGGCTCCATGGCGTTCAGGAACATCCCGGCGGCCGTGTAGTCTGTGGTGAGAGGGCTCTGGACGAAGGCGTCACCGGCAAAAGCCACCAGCCCGATCCGGTCCCCGTCCAGGTTGCCCAGGAGTCGAAGGATGGAGAGGCGAGCCCGATCCAGCCGATTCGGAGTCACGTCCTCGGCGAGCATGGAATGGGACAGGTCTACGGCAACCATTACGTCCTGGCCTCTTCGGCGCACCGTTTCCACCCGAGATCCGAACTGGGGCCGGGCCAAGGCCAAAACCACGAACGCCACCGCCAACACCTGTAGTACCGCCTTGGCCCAACGAGCCCGGCGGCTCACCGAATCGGCCAGCCTGGCGACCAGATCCGAGTCACCGAATTGAGCCAATAGACCTCTCCGTCTCCGGGCCGACAGCCAGATGCCGCCGGCAAGGGCGGGCACCAGTAGCAGAGCCAGGAGCCATTCGGGAGAGGCGAAACGGAACATTGGCTTCCTTTCCCTTAGGGTAGTCTTCGGAGGACCGTGTAACCCAGGCCGATCTCCAGCAGGAGCAGAATCAGCCCTGCTGCAAGAATCGGCGGGAACCGTTCCCCGAATCTGGTAAAGTTTTCGACCTGGATCTCAGTGGTTTCTAGCTCGTCAATCTCGGAAAATACCGTCTCCAGACTCTCCCGATCCGTGGCTCGGAAATATCGACCCCCCGTAAGGCTCGCCATTTCCTGGAGGGTGGGCTCATCGATTTCCACTCGCATGTTCACATAACGCCTTCCCACCAGGGGGTCATCCACGGGCACCCGGGCTGTACCCTGGGTGCCGGCGCCAATGGTGTACACACGAATGCCCAGGGCCTGGGCCATCTGGGCGGCGGTGGTGGGACCGATCTCTCCCCGATTGCTACTTCCGTCGGTAAGGAGAACAACGACCTTGGATTCCGCGTCGGAGGCCTGGAGCCGCTTCACGGCCGTCGCCAGACCCATTCCCACAGCCGTTCCATCTTCGATCATCCCGACGTCCATGTCGTTCAGCAGGCTTCCGATCACCCCATAGTCCAGAGTAAGTGGGGCTTGGGTGTAAGCTTGGCCGGCAAAGGCGACCAGACCGATTCGGTCGTCCCTTCGTCCCTGAACGAAGACACCGGCAACCTCTTTGGCCGCCTCCAGTCGGTTGGGCGCCAAGTCCTCGGCGAGCATGGAGCTGGAGACGTCCATGGCCAGGACAATGTCGATCCCCTCCGTCTGAACGGACTCGGAGGTGATCCCGGTCTGGGGCCGGGCCAAAGCGACGATGAGGGCTCCCATGACGAGGGCACGGAGGAGACCCGGAACCCTCCGAACCCAGGGACCCATCCCCTTTCCGGTGCTTCGGACGGTATCCACGGCTGAGAAACGGAGGGCTCCCCATCGGTTGGCTCTCCACCGGTGGTGGATCCAGAACAACCCTGGGAGCAGGAGAAGAAGGAGGAAGAGAGCTGGGTCTTCGAACCGGAACATCAGACAGTCGCCTCCACCAGTTTCCTGCCAAAGCCCAGGAGGGACTTGGAATCCGCATCCGAAGGCCGGCTCTTTGCGAACTTCACCATGTCGCACTCATGGAGGAATCTTCGAAACTCCTCCAGGACTGAAGGCTCCATCCCCGTTTTGGCCAACCCGCCGGAGATATCGGATGTGGTCATTTCCAGGGCAGCCACGCGGAATTGCCCTTCCACATACACCCGGAGAATCTCTGAAGCCTGAATGTGGAAGTCCTTGACCTTTCCCTGTTCCAACAGGGGAGAGGCTTCCAGGCGCTGGAAAGCCTCCAGGGCGACCTCGTGGGGAGGACGGGCGAGAAGGTCGGGAATGGGTGTCGAGGGTTTCGGTTCCCTTCGCCTCATCCTCCGGAAGAGGAGAATTCCCCCGGCCAAGGCCATGAATCCAACCAGGGCAAGGAGGAGCATTCGCACCAAGCTCACGGGAATGCCGAGAGGTTCCTTCAGCTGTCGAATGTCTTCGCCCTCGTCCAGCCCAACGCTCGAAACCTGAATTCCGAACGGATTCGTGTGGAGGACAGTGCTCTCGCCCTCCTCGTTGATGACTTCAACCGGGAAGCTGGGAATCTCCAGGTTCCCCAGCTCAAAGGCTGTCAGGGTGAGAGTCATGGAGGAACGACTCGTCTCCCCCCGGGAACTCGGCTGGTCTGCCCGGCCAGCCAGGACCTCGAAAGGCTCCAGGTTCAAAGAGTCGGGCCAAACCACCCTGGACCCAGGGAGGTGGTCCACGGAGATGTGATATGTGATCCGGTCTCCCACGGAGATCAGGGTGGTATCCACATCGGAAACCAAGCTGGGCGTCTGCCCCATGAGAGGCCCGCCGGCCAGCAGAAGAGTCAGGGCCAACCCGGCGCCTATTCTCACCTGAACCTCCGCATCCGCGTTTTGAAAAAGCGCATGAGAGGCTTCACATAGGGCTCGCCGGTCTGGATATCGATGACGTCTACCCGACTCCGGAGAAACTCGCGGTCCAGTTGGGCCGAATCGGTACGTACCTTTTCCTCAAACGCATCCCGGAAATCCTGATTCGACGTGTTCACCACCAGGCGTTCCCCGGTTTCGGGATCTTCCATCTCCATCAACCCCAGGGGTGGGAGGCTTCTTTCCCGTGGGTCGTGCATGCGAACGGCGACGAGGTCGTGGCGTCGGCCGGCCACAGAAAGGGGGCGGGAAAAACCCGAGCCCAGGAAATCGGATACCAGAAACACAACGGATCGCCGGGGCACGACCCGGGAGAGATACTGCAAGGCCCCGCCGATGTCGGTACCTCGGCCCTGGGGTCGGTGAAATAGAAGTTCACGGAGGACACGGAGAACATGTCGGCGCCCCTTCCGCGGAGGGACGAACTTCTCGATGCGATCGCTGAAGAGAATCAGTCCGATCTTATCGTTGTTCTTGATGGCGCTGAAGGCCAGAACCGCGCTGAGCTCCACGGCCACTTCGCCCTTCATCCGCTCCTTGGTTCCGAAGTTTCCGGATGCGCTCACGTCCACCACCAGGACCACCGTGAGTTCCCGTTCCTCTTCGTAGATCTTCACGAACGGGGTCCCGGTCCGGGCGGTGACGTTCCAATCGATACTCCGGATATCGTCTCCGTACTGGTATTCCCGGACCTCCGAGAACGTCATCCCCCTGCCTTTGAATACCGAGTGGTATTCTCCGGAGAAGACATCGTTCACCAACCCCTTGGTGGCGATCTCGATATGGCGGACCTTCTTGAGGATCTCCCTGGGGATCATCCTTGCCGCCCCCCTTCGGAACGTACCATCCCCTACGGCACCTCGACGCTGTTCAGAATCTGCGTGACCACATCTTCCGAGGTGACCTCTTCCGCCTCTGCTTCATAGGTGAGGAGAACCCTGTGTCGGAGGACGTCCATGGCCATGGCTCGGACGTCGTCGGGGGTGACGAAGCCCCTGCGTCGGAGAAAGGCGTGGGCCCGGGCAGTCTTTGCCAGGCAGATGGAAGCCCGGGGGGATGCCCCATAGGAGATGAGGTCGGAGAGTTCACCCAGTCCGTAACTGGCCGGGTCCCGGGTGGCCAGGACCAGTTCGACTATGTACTGCTCCACCTGGTGGTCCAGGTAGATCATCTCCACCGCCTTCCGGGCTCGAAGAATCTCCTCGGGCCCAACCACAGGGTTGATTTCCTCATCAGGACCTGTGGACATCCGGCGCATGATCTGGAGCTCCTCCTCCCGATTGGGATACTCCACAGACAGTTTCAGCATGAAACGGTCGACCTGGGCCTCGGGAAGGGGGTAGGTGCCTTCTTGCTCGATGGGATTCTGGGTGGCCAGGACCAGGAACGGGGCTTCGAGGGGGAAGGTGTTCTCACCGATGGTAACGGTCCGCTCCTGCATGGCCTCCAGGAGGGCCGACTGGACCTTCGCCGGGGACCGGTTGATCTCGTCCGCCAGGATAATGTTGGCGAAGATCGGCCCCTTTTTGGTTTTGAATTCCTGGTCCTTGGGATCGTAGACCAGGGTTCCGATCAGATCAGCCGGGAGAAGGTCGGGCGTGAACTGGAGCCGTCGGAATTTGGTGTCCACCGCCCTCGCCAGCGTCCTCACAGTGAGGGTTTTGGCCAGGCCGGGAACACCCTCCATCAAAACGTGGCCGTCGGCCAGGAGGCCGATGAGAAGGCGTTCCACCATGGTGCCCTGTCCCACGATGACCCTCCCAACCTCTTCCAGGAGCTTGGGAAGGAATAGGCTCTCTTGCTGGATCTTCTCTTGGATGACCTCGATGTCACGATTCATCGTCTCGCCTGTGGTCCGATTGAGTTTTTCTTTCCCCCTAAATCTGCCACAAGGGGCTTCAGGGTGTCGGGGAAAATACCCGATTATCCCATGAGATGACTACCCCCCGGAAGAACGTTGCCCCAAACCGAGACCTCGAGGGTGGGGTGCCCCATATGGCCCCCGGGAGGGGCGCAGGAGCTTAGCTTTCCTGGTCCCCTGCCGGCAGCCGGCGCTGAAGGAGCCCATCCCTCTGGTTCTGCTCGAGGTAGTCCACTCCTTCGACCGTGATTTCGTATCGCGAGTTGTCTCCCCGTTGGATATACTGTTTTCGAACGAGGTACCACATCGTAAACTCGAGATGCTCCCGGGGCCGGCCCGTCAGGTCTTCAAAATCCAGGATAAAGATGCCCGGGGCGTGCAGGTCTGCGCGACGTTGGGCGTAGAGAAGCTCCAGAACCATGAGCCGGGTGACTTCTTCCAGCTCGAACTCGTTTTCCGTCCGGACCTGGGCGGAAGTCGCCCGCCACCGGTTGCGGCGAATCTCCTCGTATCTGACGTCGTATTTCGCCCGCAGCTCCGGGTCGGTAAGGGTAAGGTACGCGTCATGGATCAGCTGAAAACGTGTATCGTCACCTGTTTGCCGGTTATCCGGGTGATAGCGCCGGGCCAACAGGCGGTAAACCCGGTGAATCGTCTCCGGTTCGGCATTCGAGCTGATCTGAAGGACCTCGTAGAAGTCCGGGGTCTGATCGGAGTCAGACGGGGTCGTAGACATGAATCTTCTTCCTCAGCGAGTTCCAGGCCAATTGAGGCCCGAGGGGATATCAGAGGATTCCTGCCAGCCGGCGAAAACCGCTCGAGGCCGGTCTGGAGATGATATTCGGGGCCGATGGCTAGCGAAAGAACCCGGGTCGGTCTTCTTACCGCAGTATGAGTTCTTTCATGTCAGTTCCACCCTTTTCGGAGTGGAGGATGAGCCTTACCCTGGACCCCCGAGGGCCTTCAACGGTCCATTGAGCCCGGTAGAGGCTCAGGAATCCAGACTCTCTTGTCCCCCGCATGAAGTCGAAATCCACTGTGGATGGGTCGTCCGTTTCGGTACCGCCGGAAAGCTCGATCGTTACCCGGTCGGATCGGGCGATGTTCGTTCGGCGAGCCTGCTCCATCGATGTGTCCAGATAGCCCCCGTTGGCCACGGTTGCCGTGACCAGCCATTCGTCGTCCCGATCTCCGGGCTCCACTGTAACGTCCTGGATTTTCACCTCTGGGGTCAGGAGTCCCCGAACCACGGCGAACCGGGCCTGGTCCTCCGCCAGCTTCTGGAGGAAGGGTCCGGGAGGAGGGTTCCTGAGCCAGTAGCGGGTGAACCCCCCCATTTCGACCTCACCTAGAACCGGGTGCTGGTATGCCCTCCATTCCCGGAACCCCTCTCCGGAAAGGGCTGGGTCGTCCTGGTGGGCGTCGAGCCACTTGAGGACTGCGGCCAAGACGTCCGGTCGGTTGTACCTGCCTGGAATCGCGAACAGCGGTTTGTCCCTCGGGATTTCGCCCCAGCCCATCTCGTTGACGAAGGGCTCCATGGTCCAGAGCTCTGTGGTAACGGAAAAGAGGCCCTGATGGACATAAGACCAGTCGATGAACACCCCGTGACGGACGCCCGGTTGTTGGTCGAAGGGCACGCCAGGAAGGATGGTGGTGAAAT
The DNA here is from genome assembly GCA_964407425.1 of uncultured Gemmatimonadaceae bacterium. Classification (GTDB taxonomy): domain Bacteria; phylum Gemmatimonadota; class Gemmatimonadetes; order Longimicrobiales; family Gaopeijiaceae; genus JABDNZ01. Next base: position 4,738 of record CAYOVN010000048.1, on the reverse strand, counting down.
CGTTGTAAACCGATGCCACCGGGTAGGTGGTGATCGCGGTCCCTTTGGCCAGGATGGCGCTGTAGTCCTGGAGGTCCTGAGGCGGAAAATCCGTGTCGGGCCTCGCTGCATAGGGACGAAGATGGATCCCTGAGGTCGTGTGCCACGACTCGATCTGAGAGATCTGGGGCTTGGAGAGGATGAAGTCCACCAGGACCCGGGCGTTGTGCTCCTGCAGGGGATAGTCGCCCTGACCCCGAAACCGTGCGTCGGTGGAGGCCCAATAGGCTGGGTAGTTTCGGTTCGAGATGAACCCTGTGTTGGGTGCGTCTTCGTTGATCTCGCCATCCCCGTCGTCGTCCACACCTTCCGACAGGACTCGATAAAAAGGCCCCTGGTTATCGTCAGATTCACGTCGGACCATAAGGCGAGGGTCTGGGCCATAAACCGTCCAGTTCCCGTCCGGGTCCGGAATACGGATCTGGAGAATCTGGCCGTCCCCGTCCATGTCATCAGGGCCGTCCTCGCCAAACCTGCCGTCTCCGTCGGTGTCCCTGGCCCCCGGAGCCTTGGCCGGGTCCCAGTCCACCTTCCCGGTCATGGTGGCTTCGGCCCCATCAGGGTCACCCCGCTGGACGATGTAGGTGACCCTGGTGTCTACAAGGCGGGTGACGTCAGGGTCCGACCCGTACCGGGAAAGGAGGTAGTGAGCCAGGTAGAGGGTTACTTCCCCCCCGGTCACCTCCGAGGCGTGCTGGTTTCCGTCGAAATACACGGCGGGCTTCGTCTCCGGCCCACCTGTGGCCTGGTTCCCAATCTCGATGCACCAGATCTCTTTGGTCCCGGACGCACTTTTCCCGATGGAGTAGAGTTTGGCCAGTTCAGGGTTGGTCCCCGCCAACTCCTGGAGGAGAGCCGTGGATTGGGCATAGGTGTGATATCGGAAATCATAGCCGGCATCCTGGGCAGAGGCCTTATGCCCCAGGGCTAAGAACCCCCCCAGAACCAGGAAGAAGAGAAGGATCCGCATTTTCTAACCCCCCCCTACCAGGATTTGGGCCTGCCCCTGGAGGAGTCGGTTCAGGGCAGCAATGGGACCGTCAATGATCGACTGTAGCTCCCTTTGGGCGTTTTGGACCTCAACCGCCACTTCTTCCATGACTTGCAGCTGACCCTCTGTGGGTCGGGCCTGAGCCTGGCTGATACCCCGGGTGGCAAAGCTGAGCTGCTCCGACAGCCGTGGATAGATACGGTAGCCCATGCTGGGTGGTGGGCGCCGGAGGACGTTGTCCAACGCACCCAATGCTTCGGAAACGGCCTCGATCTGTGTGATGATTTCAGTTTCGTTCGGGAGATCTTTTCCTTGGATTGTCCCCTGGAGGTCCTCGGCCTGGCTTCTCAGGTCCACCACCGTGCCAATCATTTGATTGAGGGTGGATTGAATCTCCTGTCCCCGGAGAGCCGCCTCGGTTCGGGCCTCATAGTCCGCCTGGCTGGTTTCCAACGCCGGGTCACCCCTGACACTGAACGACTTGGACAACTCCTGCCCGTTGGCGGAAAGGGTGGCGGTATAGGTACCCGGTGCCACTGGTGCTCCGGATCCGCCGCCCCGCCCTCCGCCACCACCGCCGGGAACCGGCGTTGCACCGGCCCAGGCCAGGTTCCAGATGGCCCGGTTGACGCCCGCTGACGCTCGGACGTTCGGGAGCTCACGTACCAGCCGCCCCTGGGCATCGGTGATGCGAATCGAAACCCCGCCCGAGCCCTGGGCGGGGGCTTCAGCCAGGTAGAAGTCGATATAGGCGCCTTCCCTGGGATTCTGACCCTGGAAGGTGCTTCGTCCGAGGCTCGAGTCCCGATTCCAGGACTCCCAATCTGTCGCTTCACGGATGTCAAAAAGGTGAACGTCCGTCTGCATGGCATCGGCCAACTCCACCAATGGCTGGACGTTGTCCAGGATCCAGGCTCCCACGCCGTGGGTCCCGATCACCAGGTCGTTGTATTGGGGCTGAATCTTGATGCCCCGGACCGAGACTCGGGGCAGGTTGTTCCGGATATCCACCCAGTTCTGGCCTCTGTCCAGGGATGCGAAAAGCCCCCGGTCCATACCGAGGAAGAGGAGGTTCGGATTCGCCGGATGCTGCCGGATGACCTTCGCGTAATCGTCCTGTGGGAGGCCTGCCGAAAGATCACGCCAGCTCTGGCCGTAGTCGGTGGTCTCCCAGACGTGAGGGGTGAAGTCGTCCATTCGATGGTTGTCGGAAACGAGGAAGGCTGTTCCTGCTTCCGTGGGAGACGCTTCGATGTTCTGGATCCATGCTTCGGCGGGGAGTCCTGGGACGTTGTCCCTGACATTCGTCCAGCTTCCCCCATCGTCCCGGGTGATCTGAACGTTTCCATCGTCGGTGCCCACCCAGATCACGCCTGATTCCACAGGGGATTCGGCCACTGTGTAGATAGTGGTATGGAATTCGGCCGCAGTGTTGTCGTTGTAGATCTCACCACCCGAATCCAGCTGTTTTTCCGGATCGTCGGTGGTCAGGTCGGGGCTGATGATGTCCCAGGAATAGCCGTAGTCCCCGCTTCGGAAGAGAACGTTCCCGCCCCAGTAGACCACGGAAGGATCGTGGGGAGAGATGACGATGGGGGCGTCCCAGTTAAAGCGGTATCGGGCCTGACCCATATTCTGGCCCTGGGAGCCAACCATCCATGGATGGGGTTCGATGGAGCGGGTTTGGCCCGCCCTGGTGTCAGTGATGCGAAAGTACCCGCCCTGAGCGTTGGAGTAGACCAGCCAGGGCTGGCCAGGGACAGGGACGGTGTAGAATCCATCCCCGCCACTCACCGTATACCATTCATCCGCCAGGATGGACCCACCCCGGGTTTTGGAGGGGCCGCACCAGTTTCCGTTGTCCTGAAGCCCTCCGCACACCCAGTAGGGGTCCCGGTCGTCCACAAAAATGTGGTAGAACTGGGAGAGATCCACGTTTCGCCAGATGTGGAAGTTGATTCCACCGTCAAAGCTCACCTGGAAGCCGCCGTCGCTGCCGGACAACACGTGCTCCCCATCCGCCGGGTCGATCCAGATGGCCTGGTGGTCCCCATGGACACCCGACGCAACCCGCTGGAAGGTCCGGCCGCCATCGGTGGATTTGGACATCCCACCGGCCAGGGTGAAGACGGTGTTGGGGTCCGAGGGGTCCACGAACACGTCGGAATAGTAGAAAGGCCGGAAGTTCAGATTTCGGTCGTCGCTAGTCATCCGCCAGGTCTCGCCGTAGTCGTCGGACCGAAAGAGGGTCCCGGCGGTGGGGAACTCGGTGATGAGGTAAACGATGTTGGGAGAGGATTGGGCAACGCTGATCCCTGGGCGGGCCATAGGCTCGTCGGGGAAGGTCTCGATTTTTCGCCAGCTTTTCCCACCGTCCCGAGAAACGTGAAGGGCCGTTTCTTTCCCTCCGTCATCGAAACGCCATGGCCGCCGGCGGAAAGTCCACATGCCGGCGTAGACATTCCTGGGGTTGCTCAAATCCAGATCCAGGTCAGCGCAGCCCGTGTCCTCATCGATGAACAGGACGTGGTCCCAGCTCTGTCCTCCGTCTTCCGTACGGTATACTCCCCTCTCCTGGTTGGGCCCCCATGCCCGGCCCATGGCACAGACCAAGGCCACATCCGGGTCTCTGGGGTCTACGACGATCCGCTTGATGTGTTCGGTCTTGTCCAGTCCAAGATGGGTCCAGCTGTCCCCACCGTCGGTGGACCGCCAAACCCCCAGCCCGTAGGAGATGGAGTTTCGGGGGTCGCCCTCACCGGAACCGAGCCAGACCACGTTCCGGTCCGACGGTGCGACGGTGAGAGATCCTACGGAATAGGCCTCTTCGTCCTGCCACTGACCCTGGAAGGTCACGCCGCCATTGGTGGTCTTCCACACGCCACCGTCAGCCCCGCCTACCCAGTACGTGGAGGGATCTCCGGGAATGCCAACGATGGCGGATACCCGGCCCCCGACGTTGGCGGGCCCAAGATGCCGGAACTCCAGGCTATTGATGGCCGACTGAATGGCTTCAGCCTCCTGAGCCTGGGCCTCGGTTCTGATGAAGCTTCCGGTGAGGAGCAAGGCGGTAAGAACGAGCCCAAAGACTCTGCGGACACGGCTGACGGCGGGGATCTTCATGGTCCCTCGTCCTTTCTGGTGGCGGAAAGGGGTTCAGATGGCGAATGTACCTGGCCTGGTGAAGAGGTGCCATCCCCGCAAAGGAGTGACCCCATGAGACGTTGGTCCAGAAACCGCCCAGCGGCGTTCCGGCCGCTTTCTGCTGTTCTGCCGATGCTTCTCCTTGGCCTCTTGACCTTCTCGTCATGCTCGGTCCGGCCAGACGGCCCGGGGGGTGGCCAGAATCTCGCGGAATTCATCCGGTCGAACTTCGACAAGGAAGAGGTCCGGATCCCCATGAGGGACGGGGTCCAGCTCTTCACCTCTGTCTACACGCCAAAGGACCGGAGCCGCACTTATCCGGTTCTGATGCGGCGGACCCCATACAGCGTCGGGCCCTATGGGGACCGGAGCTTTCCAGAAACCCTGGGGCCGAGCGATCTCCTCACCCGGGAGGGGTTCATTTTTGTCCTACAGGACGTCCGGGGCACCTACATGTCCGAGGGGACCTTCCGGAACATGACACCCCACAACCCGGCGAAGTCCGGTCCTGAAGATGTGGATGAAAGCTCCGACACCTACGACACCATCGAGTGGCTCCTGGCG
>CAYOVN010000047.1:0-21775 GCA_964407425.1 uncultured Gemmatimonadaceae bacterium | reverse complement strand
TTCAGGGGTCATTCCAAGGTCAAAGGCTGGCTATTTATGGCCTGGCTGGCTCTTGCCGGGGCCGAGCGGTTCCTGGTGGAGTTTTTCAGGGCCAAGGACGATCGGTTCTTTGGATTTCTCACACTTGCCCAGGTGATTAGCTTGGTTCTGGTGCTGGTAGGTTTGGCGGGCATGGCGAAACTCAGGGGGCCACCCAGGCCCTCCGAGACCGCTCCGGTGAAGGTTTAGAGGTGAGGTTCCCATGCTGACGATTCTTCATGGCTCTGACTTGCATTTCGGCAAACCATTCAATTCCCGGGTGGCTGAAATCTTCAAAGCCACGATCCGGGAAGTTTCGCCGGATCTCCTGGTCCTGTCCGGGGACTTCACCCAGAGAGCGAAGGTGGAAGAGTACCGGGCCGCCCGGGAATTCCTGGACGAATTTTCAGACCTCCCGGTGGTGGTGACCCCGGGCAATCATGACGTTCCCCTCTATAGGATCTGGGAGCGGATTCTGTCGCCCCACAAAAACTACCGGAAATTCATCTCCCCCGACCTGGACTCCGTCACCACCGTAGGGAACGCCACGGTGGTATCCTTGGACACCTCGGCCCCTCATACGGCCATCGTGAACGGGAGCCTCAGGGACCGCCAACTTCTATTCGCCGCAGAGGCATTCGAAAAAGCTCCGGAGGGTGGTTTGAGGGTGGTTGTGGTCCACCATCACCTGGCCTCAGCACCGGACTACGAATCGGATCAGGCACTTCCGGGCTTCCGGCGATGTCTGGAAGCATTCGACAAAATGGGGGTGGAGTTGATTCTGGGGGGGCACCTCCACAGGGCCTACGTGGCCAACTCCCGGGACGTCGTTCCGTCGGAAGGCGAAGGCCCCGGAATCATTCTCGCACATTCGGGCACCACTACCTCCAGAAGGGGCCGTGCTCGGGAACGGAACAAGAACAGCCTCAACCTGATAGGAATAACAGGGGAGCAGATCGCCATCACCCACTATTTGCACGCTGGGGGAGAGGGTGCTTTCGTCCCCGTCGTGACCCACGCGTTCCCTCGAAGACACCGGACCTCTTTGGACCCGGATCCGGTTCGCTATTTGTCCCGGGTCGGGGATGACACGTTCCTGGAAGAGGGGAAGGAATGAGCAGATACTATCGGATGAAGGAACCAGGCCGGAGGGAAAACCTCAGGGCCGGACTGGTGGCCGGGGGGGTTGCGGCTGCTGTGGCTGCCGTGTCCTTCTACCTGACGCGCTTATTCGTGTCCCGGGAGCCGTTGGAGCCATTGGATTCCTCCGGTTCGGAGGACACGGTGAAAGAAGGAAACCCGGGAGGCGGGATCTAGATGAACGGCAGGCTCTCCTTTTCGAAACTGGCGGGCATCCTTTGCCTGTCACTTTTGGTTTGGGAGCCTGCTTCGGCTCAGGTGAGCGCACCTGAGGTCAGCCATCTGCGTTTCGAAGGGAACCAAACCTATTCCGACGAAGCCTTGGCGAACGCCATCCTGACCAGGGAGACCGAGTGCAGGTCCTTCATCGTCTTTCCCTTCTGTCTCGCCGGATCAGATTTTTCCCTGGACCCTCATATCCTGAATGAACGGGAGTTCAAAAGAGACTTCGACCGGGTCCGCCTCTTCTACTACCTCCGGGGCTTTCGGGAAACGGTGGTGGACACGGTTGTGGACCGATCCATGGAAGGTGAGGTCAGGATAGACTTCCAGGTCCAGGAAGGGGAACCCATCCTGGTCGATGAGGTGAGCTTCCCGGGGTTGGAGGAATTTTCCGACTCTTCTGTGGTGAGCGGAATTCCCCTGCAGGTTGGCCAGCCACTGAGCTTGATCGGTCTGGAGTCCTCCCGTGACAGTATCTTGGCTCGTTTGAGGAACCGAGGGTATGCCCGAGCTGAGGTCCTCCTGGGGTACGACAAACCTTCGGAAACGCCCTATAGTGCCCAGGTTTCCCTTGAAGTCTACCCTGGCGCCCTGACCCGGTTCGGGCCTGTGACGGTGGAGATCACCGGCACAAAGGGAAGAGTGCCGACCATGGAGGAGGACGTCGTCAAACGAATGCTCCCCTTCCGGGAGGGCGATGTCTACCAGGAAGATCTTCAGATTGCCGGCCAGAGAAATCTCTACAACCTGGAGATTTTCCGTTTCGTGAGATTTGATCCGGATCCGGATACCCTCTCTGTAGTGGATTCCATCCTCCCCATCAGGATTAGGCTCGAAGAAGACGACGTCCACCGGGTCCGGACGGGGGGAGGACTGAACACCGCCGAGTGTGTCAGCTTCGAAGCAAGCTGGCATAGCCGGAACTTTATGGGGGGAGCTCGACGTTTGCAGGTTACGGGGAGGCTTTCAAACGTCTTCGCCCGCTCCCTCCAGGGCACCATTCTCTGTGGGGAGGAAGTGGAGGAGGAGGAGTTCACCGACCTCACAGGATCCATCTCCGTGGAATTCACCCAGCCCTGGTTCTTTTCTCCCCGAAACTCGGTTTCTGCCGGGGTTTTTGCCGAGCGGCAGTCCGTGGCCCCTGTTTATGTTCGGGCGGCTGTGGGTTTGACCCTTGGATTCAACCGGTCCCTGGGGATAGGGACCCTCATGGGGCTCTCCTACAGGCCGGAGTTGACCCGCCTCAGTGCGGCGGAGGTCTTTTTCTGTTCCGCTTATCTGATTTGCTCCCCGGAGGAAATCGCCCTCATGCAGGGGAATAATCTCCTTGCCCCGGTGGCGGCCACCCTGTCCCGGGACCGCCGGAATCAGGCTCTGAGTCCCTCGAGTGGCTATACCGTTGCCGGTGACTTCGAGTACGCAGCGGGTTGGACGGGCTCCGATTTCCTCTACACCCGGGTCCTGGCCGATGCCACCTGGTACGTTGAACCCCGGCCGAAATGGGTTCTGGCCACCCGCTTCAGGGGAGGCTGGGTTGGCCCTGGAGGATTCCAGGGTTTTGTAGGAGACGACGAGTCCGGCAAGATCGTCCACCCGGAAAAGCGACTGTATGGGGGTGGATCGAACAGTGTTCGAGGGTTCGCTCAGAACCGGCTCGGACCCAGTGTCCTCTACCTCGACGACGTGGAAAAGCTCATTGAACCATCGTTGGACCCCCTCCCTTGCACGCCGATTCAAATGGCCGATCTCTCCTGTGACGCCGGGGCCCTTCCAGATGACGATTTTTTTCCGAGTCCGACTGGAGGAACCCGGCTCGTGGAAGGGAGCCTGGAGCTTCGGTTCCCGGTCGCAGGTCCTAGGTGGCAGGGAGCCACTTTCGTGGATTTCGGCCAGGTCTGGGACGAAGACACCTCCCCCCGGCTTGCTGATCTGGAACTCACTCCCGGCTTTGGGATCCGGTATTTCAGCCCCATCGGACCGATACGAGTCGACGTAGGCTACCGGTTCGGCTCCGGGGAGGAACTTTCGGTGGTAACCCAGCGCATCGAACTGAATGCCACGAGCTCCAAGGGTTATGATGTCCAGCCGGACGATCTGGTGGTGTTGGATACCCCGGTCCTTTATGGAGAGGGCCTGAGTGTCTGGAGTCCTCGTCGGTTCCAGCTGCACCTATCCATCGGGCAGGCTTTCTGATGAGGATCCGGGGTCGAGGCATCCGACGGACGGGCCTCCGGATCCTGCTGGGTCTCGCAGTCCTTCTGATTCTGTTTTTGGTAGCGGTGACCCAAACGCCCATCGGAAAGGAGTTGGTCCTTCGGGAGGTTCTGGCTCAGGTGGAAGGGGGGATCAACGGTCGACTCGAGATTTCAGGAGTATCCTCCCCGGGGCTTTTGAACGGGTTCACCTTCAGGGATGTGACCATTCGGGGTGACGACGGAAGACCGTTCCTGATCGCTGATTCCGTGAGAGCAGGGGTGTCGGCTCCCGCCCTCCTCCGGGGAGATCTGGTTCTGACCGGGGTCCGAGTCTGGAATCCCCAGGTCACACTGGAGCGGCTTCCGGACCGGGATCGGATGAATGCCGTCGCCATCTTCCTGGGCCTGCCGGAGCCGGACTCGGTGGTGGCTCATGGCGACAGTGTCCCTCCGCATGTTGAGGGAGAGGAGTCTCCCCAGGGCATGGAGGAGGAACCTGATGCCCGGAGCCGGACCATCCTCCTTCGGGGTGCGGAGCTTTATGGAGGGACCCTGACGATTCTCCTCCCGCTGACCCCCGAGCAACGTAGGTCCGATAGGATTCTCAAAGAGCCCGGGCCCGATGGTCGACTCCAATTCCGTAGGATGACCTTTCGAGATATCGAGCTTCACCTGGGCCAGGCCACGATCCGGTCCCCGAACCAGACGGGTGAGCGCTTCGAGGTCGAACATCTGGCCTTTTCCGGAGAAGTTTGGCCGGAGAGCTTTCGGGTAACGGGAGCCCGAGGTGAAGTCCGAAGGGACGTGGGGCGTTTGGTTGCCGCCCTCGAGTCCATCTCCTTGCCGAATTCCGAGGCCGGCGGACTGCTGGATGTTCGATGGGGCGGGGATCTGGGGCTCCGCGTGGAGGTGGACGATGCAGAAGCTCGCCCCCTGGCTCTCGGTGACATCTCCTTCATCGAACCCAGGCTGCCCGAAGGCCTCGTTCGAGGTCCTTTCGGTTTCGTCCTGAACCGGGATGGCTTCCTTCTCGATTTCCAGGATACGGATCTGGATTCGGAATACGGAACGATCAGGGCTCAGGGCAAGCTTCTCCTCGGGCAGAGAATGGCCTTTGAAGGGCTGGACCTGGACCTCCAGGGGCTGGACATGGCTGTGACCGACTCCTGGGTAGCCGATACTCTCCCCCTTCGGGGCTGGCTGGACGGGAACCTCAGCTTGGCTGGCTCGCTGGAAGAGTTGGCTGTTGAAGGGAACCTCGATCTCACCGACCCTGATTCCGCCGGAAGGGCCACGGCGGGTATTTATGGGCGTATGGGGTTCGATGGAGGGTTCTCGGCGTCATCTCTCGAGCTGACGCTGGCGCCCCTTGAATGGGCTGCACTGGCCAGCCTTTCCCCGGCTATGACCCTCACCGGTCCGGGAGCCGTCCGCCTGGTTCTTACTGGATCTCTGTGGGGGGACGGCCTCGGGATCGACGGAGAAGTCACCCATGTTCCGACTGGAGGTCCAGTCTCTTCGTCGGGACCGCCCGGGTCAGGCCAGATGGCCAGTTTTGGATCGGCGGGTGGCGCCAGCCGGGTGACCATCATGGGGAGTATAAGGCGGGATTCCTCCGCCGTGTACCTCGACCTCACAGGTGGGTTGAGCCCCCTTTCTTTGACCGCCCTGAAGGGGAGCATGCCCTCCATTCCGATTCAGGGTGAATACCGGGGAAGTGTGGAGGCTTTCGGTACCCTTTCTGATCTGGGGGTGGTCGCTGAGCTGGAAACCACCGGCGGCCCGGTGGTTCTGAGAACCAGGTTCGATGCAGGGCGTTTGGGCGAATCGTACGACATCGAGGCCGAAGCCAAGGAGGATTTCGTCCTGTCGGCTCTCCTGCCCAGTCTTCCTGATCCGACCCGACTCCGTGGCACGGTTGAGGTGTCCGGGCGGGGGTTCAGTTTGGAGTCTGTGGAGGGTGAAGGAAGGGCCATGGTGACCCGGGGGAGCATCGGGCCCCTGAGGGTAGATTCCGCTTTCGTCGCCTTCGCCATCAGGGATGGGGTACTCCAGCTCGACGAGTTCCTTGGGGAAACCGAGGCTGGAACCGTCACGGCAAGCGGGTCTTTCGGGGTTGCCTCCTCCGCTTCACCAGGTGAACTCACCTTTGAAATTCGAAGTGAGTCCTTGGAGCCCCTTCGACCCTTCCTGATGGAAGAGCCTGAGTTGATCTTTGACGAACTGAGCGAACTCGAGAAGGACATCTTGCCTGAGTTGGGTGTGGACCTGAAAACCCTACCCACATCGGCTGAAGTAGCAGTGGGAGGATCCCTGGTAGCAAGGGGTTCGCTGAGGGGTGGCTTGAAGGATTTCCGAGGTGAAGGGATGCTGGATTTCCAAGGTCTCCGGCTGAGAAGGGATTTTGTGGAGTCCGGAACGATTTCCTTCTCGGGAGAGGGCTTTCCGAATGAGGGAGCCATCGTTCGCGCCCAAATCGACACCGACTCGGTGAGCGTTCGGACTCTGGGGTATCAAAGGGTTTCGGGAGAGTTGGAAATCCGGCGCAGGGAAGGCCGGGTGCGTGTCGCGGCCCAAAAGAGTCCGGTGGAAAGCTATACCGTTCAGGGCACATATGCGCTGGACTCCCTCGGTGGCGGTGTTGCCAACGTTGATGAATTGAATTTCCAGTTCGACAGCGTCAGGTGGAACCTCGGGGGGCCTGCAGCCTTCACCTGGGGAAAAGAAGGGTATCGTTTCAGGGATTTCCAGATCATCAGGCCCGGCACCGAGACCATGCGGGTTCGGGCTGACGGGTTCTTGCCCGTACCTGGCGGTGGGGAGACGGACTTTGTCCTGGAGATCGACCGGCTGAATCTCGGTCGCCTGGCCCGGGTTTTTCAGGTCGAGACCCCCATGGAGGGAGTTCTTAATCTCAGATCCCACATGACCGGCCCCCCTTCGAATCCAAGCCTCGATGGGGATCTTGATGGGAGCCGCCTCCACTTTTCTGATTTTTCTCTGGACGAGGTGGAATCCGCCTTCAGCTATTCTGGGGAGCGGTTCACACTGGACCTGAATGCCCACAACGGCGGCCGGCAGGTTTTGGTGGCGAAGGGTTTCTTTCCTGCCGACCTGAGGTTGGAAGCTGAGACCGGGAGGCTCCCCGAAGCGCCCGTAGATCTCTCTATCGCAATGGATTCCTTTCCTGCCGCGGTTGCCCTGGCCTTCATGGAATCCATGGAGGAAGTCCAGGGATCTTTGACGGGGGAGGTCCAGTTCGGCGGGACTTCTCGGAACCTGGAACCCGCTGGCGAACTCCGACTGACCCGGGGCGGAGCAGTGTACCCGGCCCTTGGGGTGCGGCATGAAGAGGTGAACGCCCTCCTGACCGTGTCACCAGATGGGACGGTAACGGTGGAAGCCGATGCCCAGGCAGACGGGACGGCCCGGGTGACCGGAACCGTAGCTCTGGCTGATCCCCTTTCCGACCCCGATCTGAACCTCACCGTGGAAGCGGAGAACTTCCTTGCGGTGAACCGACGAGACGTTGAGGCCCACCTTTCGGGATCCGTGAATATCAGGGGCAGCTACCAGAGGCCAAAGATTGGGGGAGAGCTTACGGTGGACGAGGGCGTGTTGAGGGTGGAGGAGGTTGCCAGGAGTGTGGAAGTGGTGGATCTCTCCAATCCGGCCTTCTTCGACGTGGTGGACACGACACTGGCCACCCTCCGACCCACGTTTCAGGGGATTCCGAACCCCTTCCTCCGGAACCTTCGCCTTGATAGTCTCACCTTGACCATGGCCCAGGATGGTTGGCTCAGGGGGAGGGAACTGAATGTGGAGATGGCCGGGACCCTGGACGTTTTCTGGGACCGGACTGAGCGGAATCTGGCTTTCTTCGGGGTCCTCGATGCGGTCCGTGGTGTCTATTCCGTATTCGGCAGGCAGTTCCAGGTCCAAGAGGGGACGGTGAGCTTCCCGGGGACTCCGGGCATTAACCCCGACCTCAATATCAGGGCTATGAACCGGGTACGAATTTCGGGGAGCACCCAGCTGGATGTTTTTGCCACGGTGGTGGGGCCCCTCCTGGAGCCCAGGGTGGCCCTTTCCAGCAATGCGGCTTTTTCCATCGCCGAATCCGATCTGGTGAGCTATCTGGTCTTCGGAAGACCCAGCTATGCCACGGCTACAGCCCAGAGTGCCTTTGCCAGGGATGCGGCGGGGGTTTTCGCAGGGGCTGCCTCCAGCCTCGCGGTGGGGCTCTTCTCCAGCGAGTTGGGGGCGATTTTGGCGGAGGACGTGGGTCTGGATTATCTGGCCATCACCCAGGGCTCCGGCGAGGCCCTGGGTATGCGAGCCCTCCGTGGAACGATGGCCACCACCCAGGTTGAGATCGGCCAGTATCTGACGGAGGATGTGTTCGCGGCCCTTCATTGGAGGCCTTTTTCCGCCGGGACCAACCAGCGCCAGCTTGCCGCGCTCCGAATCGAGACCAGGCTATCGGATCGTTGGACACTTGAGGGGTATTGGGAGGATCGGTTTTTCCGGGATCCCATCTATCAGGTTGGAAGTGTGGGATTGGATCTACCTTCAGTCTTTGGGTTCTTCGTTTATCGACAATGGGGTTATTGAGATGCAGCATATGAAGGGTGTTGTCATGAGCCTCTTTCGTACCCATCCAGCCACGGAGGATCGGGTAGCCAGACTCCGGGAGCAGGCGTCTCGGGGAGATTATTGATATGGCCAAGATTGTTGGAATTCTGGGGGGCATGGGACCCATGTCCACCGCGGATCTCATGCGGAAAATCACTGAGAAAACTCCGGTCAAGAGTGAGGACGAACACCTGAGAATGCTCGTGGACAGCCGCCCCCAGATTCCGGATCGACCGGCCGGCCTCCTTGGAACGGGGCCTTCTCCCGTGCCCATGCTCCAGGAGTCTGCCCGACTGCTCGAAGGATGGGGGGCCGACCTCATTGCCATCCCCTGCAATACCGCCCACGGATTCCACTCGGACGTCCAGGCGGCAGTGGAGATCGAGGTCCTGGATATGATTGGAATCGTTGGCCGGGAGATCGGAAAGGAATTCCCGGAGGGATCGCCCATCGGGCTTCTTTCCACAACGGCTGCTCAACAACTCCGGATATTCCATGATCGGATCCCGGGCTTCCATCTGGTAACCCCTGAGGCATCCATTCAGGAGGACCTGGTGGCGGGAGCCATACTCCAGGTCAAACTCGAGGATTCCTTCGATGAACCTCGGCGGAAGCTCCTTCAGGTTGTGGAGTCCCTGGATCCTTCGCCCGTGGCGGTCATTGCGGGATGCACCGAGGTGGAGCTGGCCTTCCAGGATCACGGAGCCCCCGTTCCGGTCTTCCGGCCTATGGACCTGTTGGCTGAAGAGATCGTGACTCAGGCCTGGCGGGAGGCTTAGGAGCCTTCATGGCCCGAGAATTCCTCATCGTCCGTGGCGCCCGGGAGCACAATCTCCGGAACATCGATCTCGAGCTGCCTCGGGAATCCCTCATCGTCATCACCGGGCTCTCGGGGTCGGGGAAATCCTCCCTGGCCTTCGACACCATCTATGCCGAGGGCCAGCGAAGGTATGTGGAATCCCTCTCCGCCTATGCCCGGCAATTCATCGGTCTCATGGAAAAGCCGGATGTCGACGCCATCGAGGGCCTCTCCCCGGCCATCTCCATCGAGCAGAAGACGGTTGGTCGAAATCCTCGATCCACCGTGGGGACTGTCACGGAGGTGTACGACTATCTCCGTCTCCTCTGGGCCCGGGTGGGGATTCCCCATTGCCCCGACTGCAGGGAACCGGTTCTCCGGCAGTCCTCCTCACAAATCGTATCACGACTCCTTGAGTTCGAGGAAGGGACCCGGCTCGAGGTCTACGCACCCCTGGTGAGGGGCAGGAAAGGGGAGTTCAAAGATCTCTTCGAGCGAGCCAAGAAGGAGGGATTCGTTCGGGTAAGGGTCGATGGGGAAATCCACGACCTGGCCGATCCCCCGGGGCTGAACCGCTACGAGAACCACGACATAGCCGTGGTGGTGGATCGGCTGGTGGTCAAAGCCGACGAGCGGGATCGGCTGGCGGACTCGGTCGAGACGGCTCTCAGAACGGCAGGTGGGGTCGTAGAAGTGGTTCAACACGAGGGAAAGAAGCGCCACCCCCATGTGTTCAGCGAGCGGTATGCCTGTGGGAACTGCGGGGTCAGCCTTCCGGAGCTCGAACCCCGGCAGTTCTCCTTCAACTCTCCATACGGGGCCTGTGAGGAGTGCGGTGGACTCGGCACCCGGAAAGAGGTGAATCCGAACCTGCTGGTTTCGGATCCAAGCATCTCAATCCTGGAGGGGGTAATTCTGCCCTGGGGCGAGCCCAGCGGACATGTCCGGAACTCGGTCCTCGCCGGCCTTTCCCGAGCCTACGAGTTCGACCCGAAAAAGCCATGGGGTTCCCTTTCTCCGGAAGCTCAGCATGCCGTTCTCCACGGGTCGGGGAAGATGAAGATTCGTTTTCCCTATCACTCCAAACGATTCGAAGGACATTACGAGGACATCTGGGAAGGTGTCGTCGGAAACGTGGAACGCCGGTACAAGGAGACCAAATCCGAGGCGGTACGGAATCAGCTGGATGAATACCTCTCCACGCTCCCCTGTACCGCGTGCCATGGGACTCGGTTGAACCCCCAGTCCCTGGCCGTGACGGTCGGAGGAAAATCCCTCGGGGAGGTCGTAGACCTTTCCATCGACAGAAGCCTGCAGTTCCTTCTATCCGTTCCCGTTGAAGGAGAACGGCGTCCGAAGGGTGTGAAGAAAGCGCCCGGGCCAAAGCTCCCGTCGGAGATCGCCGGCCCGATCCTGAAGGAAGTCCGGGAACGGCTCGGATTCCTTGTGAACGTGGGACTGGAGTACCTGGCCCTCGGCCGGTCTGCGGACACTCTCTCCGGAGGTGAGGCCCAACGGATTCGCCTCGCCACCCAGATCGGAAGTCGATTGGTCGGGGTCCTGTACATCCTCGATGAGCCCTCCATAGGCCTGCATCAAAGGGACAATCACAGGCTTCTGGAAACCCTGAAGCGTCTCAGGGATCTGGGGAACACCGTCATCGTTGTGGAGCACGACGAGGATACCATCCGGGAAGCGGACTATATCGTGGACCTGGGCCCCGGGGCGGGCCGGGCCGGCGGGGAGGTTGTGGTCCAGGGCGATCTCCAGGCTGTTATCTCGGAGGAGAAGTCTCTTACCGGAGCGTTTTTGACCGGCAAAAGAGAGATAGCCGTTCCGGAGAACCGGAGGCCCATGGACCCAGAGCGGGTCCTTACGGTCCGAGGCGCCCGTGAGCACAACCTCAAGGGGATCGATGTCCACTTTCCCCTGGGTACGTTCATCACCGTGACGGGAGTGAGCGGATCGGGGAAATCGACTCTCGTCACGGAGACGCTCTATCACTCCCTTGCCAGGCATTTCTACCGTAGCCGGGTCGTGGCGGGGGCCCATGACGCGGTGGATGGCCTCGAGCATGTGGACAAGGTCATCCAGGTGGACCAGTCTCCTATCGGGAGAACGCCCCGCTCGAACCCCGCCACCTACACGGGCCTGTTCACACCCATCCGGGAACTGTTCTCGTCTCTGCCCGAATCTCAGATGCGAGGCTATCTCCCCGGCCGGTTCTCCTTCAACGTGAAGGGGGGGCGTTGCGAGGCATGCCAGGGGGACGGCCTGGTGAAGATCGAGATGCACTTCCTTCCCGACGTCTACGTACCCTGCGACGTATGCCGCGGCCGGCGGTACAACCGGGAGACGCTTGATGTCTACTACAAAGGCCGGAACATCGCCGATGTCCTGGACATGACCGTCAACGAGGCCCTCGAGTTCTTCGACGCGGTCCCTCGTATCAAGGTGAAGCTCCAGACACTCAAGGACGTGGGGCTCGGCTACGTCCACCTGGGCCAGTCGGCCACGACCCTCTCCGGAGGTGAGGCTCAAAGGGTAAAGCTGGCTTCAGAGCTCTCAAAAAGGGCCACGGGGAACACCTTCTACATCCTGGACGAGCCGACCACGGGCCTCCACTTCGAGGACGTCCGGGTTTTGCTGGAGGTCCTCCACCGGTTGGTGACCTTGGGGAACACCGTGGTGGTCATCGAGCACAACCTACACGTGGTCAAAACCGCTGACTGGGTTATCGATCTGGGACCCGAGGGCGGAGATGACGGGGGGGGAATCGTGGCAGAAGGGACGCCCGAAGAAGTGGCCCGGCATTCCAGCAGCTATACCGGGCAGTACCTCCAGGCCCTTCTCAACGGCCGGTAAAGGCGGCTACCCGCTCCGGGTCCGTTTCGGCCCGGGACCTTCCCTCCGGACCCTCTTTTTGCTTCATTTATGAAAACATTCAAGCTCTGAGCTGTGCCCGGCTGAGGCCGGCATGGGGAGCTTTCTTTATTAACTGGAGGATATCCCATGTCGGCATGTGGAATCTCATCCCTTACCAGGGGTGCAAGCCCGTTCCAGAGAGTGTCCTCGCGTTTCATGAGCGTCGGTCTGCTGGTCCTTCTCTCCCTGTTCACCGGGAGCCTTGGAGCTCAGGAGGTCGGGGTTTTCATGCGGGTGGCAGATCTCCCCGACGGCTCTGTCCCCGAGGTCAGTTCAATGGTCGAGGGAGCGGTGGAAGAGGCTGGTTGGAAGCTTCTCGCGGCCTATGACGCTGGCGTGGACGGAGAGGCTTGCTCTTATCAGGCCAGGGTCCTGGTGGTGGACTGGCCGGAACACACCCGCGTTGTCATGTCGAAAGGCTCCCACGGGGCCTACTCCGCCCCCTTTAAGGTCTCGGTTTATGAAGACGAGCTCGGGGTCCACGTGTCCGCAGTAAACCCTCGCTCCATCTACAGGACCGTCGTCGCCGAGGAAGGGATGGATGGGGAGTGGATTCGCCTCTCAGCCATCCTCCGGAGAACCCTGGCTGAGGGAGTAGGGGCGGAGTCGGTGGTTGGGGACTTCGGGCAATTCCGGGACAAGGGTCGCATCGGCCGGACCATGGGGGTCATGGCCGGCGGACCGTTCCTCGAGAAGTTCAAGCTCATTGAAGATGTGGAAGGGCCCATGGGTGGGGCTCAGGGGGTGGCCCAGGCCGTTTTTGACGCAATGACGGAGGCTGGACCGGGATCAAAATGGGGTGTCCGGCCCATTTACGTCATGGCTCCCGCTCCGGGTGTGGCTGTTTTGGGTATTACCGGGGAACGACTGGAATCCCAATCCTTTTCCATCGTGGGCCGGGGATCCGACAAGAGTCGCTCCGACTTCGCCTGCCCGGGACTCGACCACGCGGCGGCCTATCCCATCGAGATCGTCTTCACTGAAGCGGACGGAACGGTCCAGATCCATCTGGTGGAGTCCATGTTCCGGATGAAGATGTTCTTTGAGGATGCCGGGAAGATGAAATTCGCCACAAATATGGGTATGCCCGGATCCATCGAGGACGAAATAAAGGACCTCATTCGGGCGGCCCTCTTTTAGTTTTTCTCTTCGGGTATTACTCATAACCAGTGGCTCGTCGGGCCCCGGGCCGGAGGGGAGCGCGAAACCGGGCTGAAAGAGGGGCCGTAGTGCGGGGTGAGACTACAGTCGGACTACTTTCCAGGGAGAAGGGTTCATGGTTACCCGAGAAGATCTTGAAAGCTATCTGATCCGAATGGATCTGGAATTTGAAGAGGTGGACGAAGGCATGTTCCTCGTTCAGCCTCGAAGCGACGGACCACCGGTGGTGGTTCACCATTCTCCGCCCCTTCTGCTGGTACGGCTGAAAGTCATGGAGATGCCGGAGGGCCAGGATCTCGGGGAACTCTTCAAAACCCTCCTGACTTGGAATGCCACGGATGTGGTCCATGGCGCCTACGGAATCGATGAGGAAGATCTGGTCCTCATCGACACTCTGGAACTGGAATCCCTGGACTTCCCAGAGCTGCAGGCCTCCTTGGAGAGCATGCAGATGGCATCAGCCAGCCACATGAACGAAATCAAGACGCTTGCCGGCGCCGGCAAGGAGGGCTGAGGCAAATGGGGATATTTCAAAAGTTTTCGACTTTACTCAAATCAAATATGAACGATCTGATTGCCCGGGCGGAGGATCCGGAAAAGATGTTGAATCAGATCATTCTCGATATGCGGGACCAGCTGGCCAAAGCCAAACGTGAAGTGGCGGCAGCCATTGCAGATGAACGGAAGTTGAGAGCCCAGCTGGACGACGAAATCAAGCAGACCCGGGATTGGGAACATCGGGCCATGCTTGCGGTGAAAGAGGGCCGGGACGACCTGGCCAAGCAGGCTCTGATTCGCCAGCAGGAGCATGCCCAGCGGGCGGCAGCCATCGACCAGACCTGGTCCGCACAGGCACAAGAGACCGAAAAGCTCAAGGGATCCCTCCGCCAGCTCAATGACAAGATCGAAGAGGCTAAGCGGAAGCGGAATCTCCTTATCGCCAAGCAGAAGCGTGCTCAGGCCCAAAAACGTATTCACGAGACCATGTCCGGTCTCTCCGACACTTCCGCGTTCGAAGCCTTCAACCGAATGGCTGAGAAGATCGAGGAATCGGAGCGGCAGAATCTGGCCCAGGCCGAGGTTACCGAGGCTCTTACCGGTGACACCCTGGAACAGGATTTCCTGCGCTTGGAAGCTGGGGGCGGAGATACGAATGTGGATGACAAGCTTCTGGCCCTTAAGCATGAGATGGGTCTGATTGCGGCTCCAGAGGCAGAGGCGCCAAAGGCCATCACTTCCGGCGAGGATGAGGAGGCCGACGGGGTCGACGCTGAAGCGAAACCTCAGGAGGAGCAGGCTCCCGTTGCGGACGCGGTTCTTCTGGAGGAGTTCGAGCAGTTGGAAAAACTGGACAAGAAAGAGGCCGGGGAGTAGTTCTTCTGAACCCGGCAGGATTTTGGGGGCGGCCCGCCGGAAACGGTGGTCCGCCCTTTCCTTTTAACAAAACCTGAGGAACCCGACGTCATGAGCACTGTTTATCTCAACGGAGAGTACATCCCGAAAGAGAAGGCTTTTGTTTCCGTGGACGACCGTGGTTTTTTGTTCGGTGACGGTATCTATGAGGTCACGGCCGTATACAGGGGGGCGATGTTCCGGTGGGAGCGACACCTGGCCCGGATGCAAAGGGGCCTGGCAGCTCTTCGGATCGACCTCGACCCGGCGAGTTTGGAGGAGGTCCATAACGAGCTTATCCGAGTAAACGATCTGGAGTCGACCCCCATATCCTATGTCTACACTGAAATCACCCGAGGCGTGGCCAAGCGGACTCACAAGTTCCCACCAGTGGCCCCAACCCCCACCCGCTACCTATTCGCAAGTGAATACAAGCGACCCCCCCGGGAGCAGTGGGAGAAGGGCTATCGCTCTGTGACGGTTCACGACCAGAGGTGGGCCCGGAGGGATATCAAAACGATTCAGCTTCTGGCCAACGTTTTCGGTGCCCAGGCCGCTGCCGACCAAGGCGTCGATGAGATCGTCTTCGTGAACGAGGGCATGGCCATCGAGGGGTCCCACAACAACCTCTTCATGGTTTTTGGGGATACTGTGGTGACCTACCCCCTCTCCAATCAGATTCTCCCGGGCATCACCAGGGAGGTGGTCATCGAGCTCGTGGAACGACTGGGCTACAAGCTTGAGATGCGGCCGGTTCCTGTGGGCCAGATGTTCGAAGCCGACGAGATATTCCACTCGGGAACCCTCTCCGAGGTGAAGCCCTGCATCGAGGTGGATGGGAAGAAAATTGGCGACGGGAAGGTGGGCACCGTCACCAGAGCGTTGTTCGACGCATTCCTAGAGGAGACCGGTAGCGGCTCCTGAATCCGAAAAAAGGGGGGGCGCTGAAACGCCCCCCCTTTTTTTACCCAACATTTTTGGCTGAAGAGAGCCCGCTAGCTCATCTCCGCTCTCTTCTCAACTCTTCAGGCGGTTCTCCTCGGAAGATCCAGAGGGGGTCCCGACCGTTGATGCCCCTGCTCACGGAAAAATAGGCTGGAGATCCGACCCGTATCTGGGCTCCCCCTGCGCTTCGGTCCAAGGCCTGATCCCTGGGGTGGACATAAAGCCCCTCGAGTGAGAGGGTGTCTCTGGCTTCCACTTCCCCCAGGTCACCTATTTCCGCGAAGGTCCCGCCCTCCTCCAGCAAGGGTTTATCGTAGTTGACCAGGAGGTCCGCTCGGAAGGGTGGTAGGTCCGGGATGACCACGGTCCCACCGGTAATCAGGAGGTCTCCGATCCGGCGTCCGTTGCCAGGTAGGCCCATGTACACTTCCGTGCCACCTCCCTCGTAGCTACCCGTTGCGATGGACTCGAGAGCTGCTAGGAGCCCCACAAAGTTCACCTTCCGCAGGTACTGCTTCTGAGGGTCATCGTACCACCCGCCGGATTCGACCAGGATGGTGCTGGTTCCCCATTGGGTAATGAGATCACCGAAGGCCCTGGGGTTGAAGGTATCGTCATACCGGGAGATATGATTGCCGACCAGGGGATCCATAGCCTGGATCATTACGCCCATGATCTCCATGGCTCTGAACCTGACCTCGTTGATCCCTCTGCTTTGGTCGTACGGTGGGGAGAGGAGGGAGATGGCCACCCCCTGGTCTGAGTTCCCCACCCGGGTCCCGACTCCCTGATCGTGCAGGTTGAAGCCCACCACAGGCTCGACCCTATCGCGTACAGTTTTCAGGATCTGTCCCTCGGGGGTAGCAAGGGCCCGGCCATCCCGGTTGATATCGATTCCCTGGGCATTCCGCCGCTGGAAGCGCTGGGCGCCATCGGGATTCACCATGGGAAGGGTGTGAACCGTGAGTTGCTCCAAGAGGCGGCGGACGGTCCGGTTATCGGTCTCTTCCGCAACCAGGGAGTAAAGGTCGGCGAGGGCCATGGTCGCCGTGCTCTCGTCACCGTGCATCTGGGACCAGAGGAACACCGAAGTCGGACCGTTGCCAAATGAGATGGTTCGAATGGGCCGCCCCTCCCCGCTTTCCCCAACCTCCTCTACCTGGAAGAGCTCCGAATCCTGGACGATAGGGCGTACGGCACGCCAGTACGTGTCCTGGTCGAAGCGCCGATCCTCCAAGCCTCGAACCCGGATGTCATCATGGAGTTCTGAAAAGGCTTCGGCGGTAGATCCAGCTGGGGAGGGGGTGCTCCCGGTCTGAACCGGGCTGCAGGAGGTGGCCGCAACACCAAGAAGGGTCATGGCCAAAATCCAACGGGCATCGTTTTTCATTCCTGTCCACTCCGGGCGGAAGCTATCGGGGGGTTTCCCAGGTTTCTCGGGTTCCATCGAGTGTCTGGAAGTCCCTTAGTAGATGAGGTATCGACTTCTTAGTTGTTTGAATGCCGCCAGATCTTCGTCCCACCCCTGTCGGAGTTCCTGAATGGATCGCTCCGAGTCCAGGCCCTCCCTCAGTCGATCTGTTCCGGCGAGGCGATCGAAATGGGCAATTCGCCATTCCCATTCGTTTCCGGACATCCGGCGGGTCTCAATGAGGAGGGCCAGAGTGGCCAGTGTAGCATCGTAATCGGGGTCCACGGCCGTGAGCCGGACCCCGAAGCTCTCCTGACCACCGAACTTCCCATCTCCGGGCCTCTCCGGGGTGAAACTGACGGGCTCGATCCGGACCCCGGGGATGGCATAGGCGGACATGGCCTCCGCCAGGGAGTCAGGGTCGATCCAGGGTGCCCCAACGACCTGAAAAGCCATTCCTGTGCCCCGGCCAACGGAGATCGGGGTGCCCTCGAAAAGGCAGGTGCCCGTGTAGTGTATGGCGCTTTCCACAGACGGCATGTTCGGTGATGGTGCCACCCAGGGAAGATTCGTTTCCTCGAAGGTCATGGCTCGGGTCCAGCCCTCAACGGGAATCACCGTCAGGTCCACCTGGATCCCAAACTCCCCCACGTACATGCGGGCGAGTTCGCCTGATGTCATCCCGTGCCGCATGGGAACGGGGTACAGTCCAACAAAGGTCGAAAAATCCGGGTCCAGGACCGTTCCCTGGACCGCCACTCCCCCAATGGGATCGGGTCTATCCAGTACCAGGAATGGAATCCCGGCTTCCCCTGCCGCTTCCATGGCCCGGGCCATGGTCGAGACGTACGTGAAATACCTCGCTCCGATGTCCTGTATGTCGTAGAGGAGGACGTCCAGACCGTCCAGCATGGAGGGTGTCGGTTTTCTTGTCTCGCCGTAGAGGGAATGGATGGGTAGGCCTGATCGTTCGTCGGTTTGGTCCTGGATACTGATCCCCCCTTCTTCCTCACCTCGAATGCCATGTTCGGGGGAGAAGAGGGCGACCAGTTCGAAATCGGTGGCCCCGGCCAGGAGATCAATGTCATGGACCCCGAATTGGTCCATGGCCGTTTGGTTGGTGATCAACCCGACTCGTTTTCCCTGGAGGAGATGGAGGGAGTCGCTGAGAAGTACTTCGATGCCAGGGCGAACCGGAGGGCGGACCGAGTGTAGCACTGGAGCATCGGAAGCGGCCACTCCCTGGCCTTCGGAGGCGTTCCCCTTTTGGCCGCAAGCCCCCAGAGTCAGGATCAAGAACCACAAGAAGAAGGATTGTGGCGGTCTTTGGGGCCTCATAACTTCCTCCACCGACTCGGTTGGGGGCTATGACCGTAATCCGACCGGTCCAGCGGCAACTTCGGCGCCGTACCTGCCTCCGTCAACGCGCCCTCCTACACTGACCCGATTCAGCCAAAAGGGGCTGAGCCACGATGAACCCAACTTTTTTCAAGCCCCGACATGTTTGGACCCTTGGATTTCTCTGCCTGTTTGCCCTGGCCGGATGTTCCTCAGGTGGCTCGAGTACTACCCAATCGACGGCGGCCGTGCCGTCGGTGGACACGCTCACCGCTCCTCCCCCGGACACAATAGTCCCTCTCGAGGAATTGATGGATCCAATGAGTGGAGTGGATACCGTCGCGGCCGAACCACCATCCGCTTTCGCCTCCTGGGCGGATTCGGTCCTTGCGAGCCTTTCTCTCGAGGAAAAGGCCGGGCAGCTCCTCATGCCCTGGATTCTCGGGGACTTTTCTCCGGAGGGATCTACGAGTCGCCGGAGAATCCTCGAAATGGTGGAAGAGTTGGGGCTGGGGGGGGTCATCGTATCGGTGGGCTCCCCGACTGAGGTGGCGGTCAAGCTGAATCAACTTCAGCGTGACTCGAAATTGCCTCTTTTGGTGGCCGCCGACCTGGAACGGGGGGCTGGGTTCCGCTTTCGGGGCATCGTCTATTTGCCGGGTCCCATTCATCTGGGTGGGGCCACGGAGTTCCCCTCTCTCATGGCGGTGGGTGCGACGGGAGATGAGGGTCTGGCCCGGATCATGGGTGAGGTTACGGGGTCGGAGGCCAGGGCCCTGGGAGTCCACGTGCCTTTCGCTCCTGTCCTCGATGTGAACAACAACCCGGACAATCCCATCATCAACATCAGGTCCTTCGGGGAGGATCCGGATGATGTGGCACGCCTCGGGACGGCCTTTGTGAGGGGCCTTCAGGACTCGGGAGGCATCGCCACGGGCAAGCACTTCCCCGGGCACGGGGACACGGACACCGATTCTCACCTGGATCTGCCGATCATCGATGTTTCCAGGGAGAGGATGGACAGTGTGGAGCTCCTTCCTTTCCAGGCGGTCATCGACCAGGGGATCGGCGGGATCATGACGGCCCATCTCTCTATTCCGGCCATCACGGAAGACAGGAATACCCCAGCCACCCTTTCTTCCCGTGTCCTTACGGGACTCCTGCGGGAGGATATGGGCTTTGACGGTCTGATCTTCACCGATGCCATGGATATGTACGCCATCGACCGGCGCCACAGCCGGGAGGAGGCGGCGGTTCGTGCCCTGGAGGCTGGTGCCGACGTGATTTTGATGCCTCCGGACCCCAAAGCCGCCCGAGATGGAATCGTCTCTGCGGTGGAGGAAGGGCGCCTGCCCATGGAGAGGCTGGATGCCTCCGTAATGAGGATCCTCGAGGCCAAGGAGTCGCTGGGTCTGGACCGGAACCGACTGGTGAACATCGAGGACGTAGCGAGAAAGGTCGGGATCGAGGAACACCATGAAGCGGCTCAGGAGGTCGCAGACCGATCGGTGACCCTGTTGAAGAACGAGGGGGATCTCCTGCCACTCCTGGGAACAAGGAGCGCTAGCGTCCTATCCGTGACGTACAGGGGGGAAACCGATCTGATGGCGGGGAGGGTTTTTAATGCCGGCCTCCGGGAGAGGTATCCCCGCCTCGCCACCGGGGTGCTCAACCGAAATACCCCGGGGGATATACATGAGGGGCTCCTGGCCAGGGCCCGCCGGTCCGACCTGGTGGTCGTATCTCTCTTCGTGACGATTGTGTCGTACTCGGGATCGGTGGCACTCCCTGAGGAAATGGCTGGCTTCATCCAGTCACTCGCCGACGAGGATATCCCACATGTGGTCATCTCCTTCGGAAACCCCTACCTGCTGAAGGAATTCCCCGACGTCCGGTCCTACATGCTCGCATGGAGTGGTGCAGGGGTCAGTCAGCGGGCTGCCTACAAGGCCCTTTTCGGCGATATCCCTATCCAGGGAACCACACCGACCCGAATCCCTCCCCTATTCCAGATCGGAGACGGAATACAGCTTCCGAAAAAGGAGGGCGGACGTGATTTCTGAAGCCCCTTCGGAGATATCCATGAAGCGGTTCGAAAGACCGGGGCAGCGCCGGAGCGTCTTTTTCCTCTGCTCGGTGCTTTTGCTGTTTTCCGCCTTACCCGGTTGCGCTCCTTCTACGCCTCCGCAGGTGCCGTCTGCCCCCTCGGCCCTCCTTCCGGCTCCCGACGGTCAGGGTCAGGAGTGGGTGGAGGAGACGCTCTCGTCGCTGAGTCTGAGGGAAGCTATCGGTCAGCTCATCATGCCGTGGATGTCGGGAGCCTATACGTCAACAACCGGGCCCGAATTCGAGGAGTATGCCCGGTACGTCGAGGAAGCGGGGATCGGCGGGGTGGTCATATCCATCGGGCTGCCCCACAGCTACGGGGCCAAGCTGAACGCCTTGCAGGCCCGGGCCCGGGTGCCGCTGCTGGTCTCCTCGGATTTTGAAAACGGCGGCCCGGGCATGCGGATCAACCACTCGTACGCCCTTCCGACTCTGCTTCCGCAGGGAGGAGGAACGTCTTTCCCGCCCACCATGGCCTTTGGAGCGATCGGCGAGGACCGACTCGTTCGGGAGTATGGTAGGATTACGGCGGTGGAGGCTCGGGCGGTGGGTGTCCACCTGAATTTTGCTCCGGTCCTGGATGTAAACTCCAACCCCCTCAACCCCATCATCAACACCCGTTCCTTCGGGGAGGACCCGGACGAGGTCGCTCGCCTGGGATCCGCCTATCTGGCGGGTGCCCGGGAGGGAGGGGTATTAACCACCGCCAAGCACTTTCCCGGTCATGGGGACACCAAGACCGATTCCCATGTGGAACTCCCCATCGTGGATGCCGACCGGGCCCGACTGGAGGCTCTGGAGTTGATCCCCTTCCAGCGGGCTGTGGATGAAGGGGTGGATGCGGTCATGACGGCCCATGTGGCCGTTCCGAAGATTCTTGGTCCCGATGGGCCCCCCGCCACCCTATCGCCTTTCTTTTTGACGGAGCTTCTCCGGGAGGATATGGGGTTCGATGGACTGGTCCTGACGGACGCCCTTCGCATGGGGGCTATCTCCGATGGGTACGGTGTGGGGGAGGCGGCGGTCCTGGCTGTTGAGGCCGGGGCAGACGTCATCCTGGCTCCTGCTGATATCGGAGTGACGGTAGACGCTCTGGAGGAGGCGGTCCATTCCGGCCGGATCTCCAGGGGTCGCCTGGACGCGTCGGTACGCAGGATCCTGGAACTGAAAGCCCGAGTCGGTCTGCACCGAAACAGGATGGTCAACCTGGAACATATCGGCGACGTCGTGGGGTCCGGTGCCAACCTCGCCGTGGCTGACGAGGCTGCTTCCCGCTCGATAACTCTTCCTAGGGACCGGGATGGTCTGATTCCCGCCGATCCCAGTCGGTATTCCAGAGTCCTTCATGTCGTGTACGCCCGTGGTGAGGATCTCACGGCGGGCCGGGCCCTGGGATCGGCCCTGGGCGCCCATTTCCGGAATCTCACCACCCGTCGTCTGACCCCTGACAGCCCAGCCACGGCCTACCAGGATCTCACCTGGCAAAGG
>CAYOVN010000046.1:0-21957 GCA_964407425.1 uncultured Gemmatimonadaceae bacterium | reverse complement strand
ATGTTACAGCAGTGGAGCCAGCCGGGTTCGAACCGGCGACCTCTGGCTTGCAAAGCCAGCGCTCTCCCAACTGAGCTATGGCCCCAATTGGCGGGGTCAATCTCCGACCCCAACACAGCACTTAAGATAAAACGGTCATCGACCGGTTGGTAGTCGGCTGCTGCCGGGGGTCAGATCAGACCCATCGACCCGTCACTTCGAGGAGGGCGTCGATTTCATCAGCATTGTTGAACAGGGCGGGGCCGATCCGGATTTGGGACCCGCCGTTCTTCAGGCTGACCTTGATATTCTCCGCCGCCAGGTCCGCCCGAACACGTTCGATGGCCTTGCCGTGGTCGAACGCTACGATGGACGACCGGTTCCCCTCCGGGGTCCAAACGTCATACCCCTGATCCACCAACCCTGACCGGAAGCGGTGGGCCAACGCCACCGTATGAGCCTCGATGTTGGGAACCCCCACTTCCAGGAGGTAGTCGATCCCGGCCGATAGCTGGAAGACCGGACCGAAGGCCAAAGTCGCGTACCCGAACTTCCTCCCGTCGCCATACAGTTCGAAGCCGCCCTGGCCCAACTCTTCAGCCAGGTGGAGGGCACCGAAACGGTCCACATCAACCGCATCCATGAGTTCCTCCCGGACAAAAAACGGCGCCACTCCGAATCCTCCCAGGAGCCACTTGTAGGTACCTGCAGTGAAGAAATCGATCCCCACGTCTCGCACGTCCAGGTCGAGCATCCCTACTCCCTGGATCGCATCGGCATAGAGATAGGCCCCGTGCGCATGGGCGAGTTCCGCCAGGCCCTTCAAGTCGTGGGCGTATCCATTCTGATGGGAGACCCAGGAGACGGAGACGAGTCGGGTCCGGGAATCGACATGCTGTGCGAAGGCCTCCACTGGGGCCCGTCCAGCTTCGCTGCTCACGACGCGGACCTCCAGCCCTCGAGTATCGGCCAGGTGTTGATACAGGACGTAGGTGGTGTCGTAGTGCAGGTCGTCGATCACCACGTTATCCCCCGCCCCCAGGTCCAGGGCCCCAGCGACGATGTTTTCCCCTTCGCTGGTCGCAAAGAGCATCCCGATCTCGGCATCCGAGGCGCCAACAAGGCGGGCGAACTTCCCCCGACAGGAGTTGGTCTCCTCTAGCATTTTCCCCAGGCTGACGGGGTTTCGCCCTTTCGCTTCGGTAAATGCCGTCCCGGCCGTTGTCACCTGCCGCGGCGAGGGAGTGATGTAGGGCCCATCGAGATACACTCCTTCATTCACGACCGGAAAATCGGGCCGGACACCAAGAGGATCATCAGCCGATACGATTTTGGGCGAACAAGAGAGGCTGCTCAGGGCGGCGGCGGCGGAAACAGTGCCGAGAAACTCGCGACGGGTATGTGTCATGGCACTCAGGGGCTTCGAGGAACCCGACCTGGAATCCGGGAAAGTGTAGACCGCGGGGGCCGGGATGAAAAGGCGCGCCGTCGAGCCGGATGTCTTATCATTTTCCTCCGATCGGTGTTGATGGGATCCTGACCTGATGAATGACGCCAAAATGAACCTATCGGAGACGACCATGACCTCCTCTCGACGTGACTTCATTCGGCAGATGGGCACTG
Source organism: uncultured Gemmatimonadaceae bacterium (assembly GCA_964407425.1). GTDB lineage: Bacteria > Gemmatimonadota > Gemmatimonadetes > Longimicrobiales > Gaopeijiaceae > JABDNZ01. The sequence goes on along the minus strand of CAYOVN010000046.1, from coordinate 20,355 downwards.
GTTTCGCGGCAGCCGGCACGGCCGTGGGAGCCCTGGCCTGTACACCGCAAGATGGGTCCATGGCCCCAGGCGCCAGAAAACCCTTCGATGAGATCGCCGGGGGATCAGAAGGACTGCTTCTAAGGGATCCGGATCAAGTCCAGGCCGCACCTCTTGGCTACGACCGCCTTCCCCTGGAGTGGCACCAGGAGCGGGCCCGTGTTTTGAAATCTCGGGTCGCGGCTCGAGGGCTGAATGCCATCGTCCTATCCGCTGATCAGAACGCTGTCTACTACACCGGTTGTTTCCGGGGGAGTGGTGAGCGCTCTACATGGACCGTGTTCCGCATGGACGAAGAAGACACCGTGTACTGGTACTCTCCGGGAATCGATCGGGACCTCATCACCTCCTGGTGGTGCACCGAGAACGAGTACTACTTCTGCTATCCCCACGGGGAAGGTGGTTTTCCAAACCGAGGCCAAGTCGTAGCGGGGCCAAGGGTGGACCTCTTCGGATGGATGCTGGAGGGGCTGAAGAAGAGAGGCTTGGCGGGTGGCATCATCGGCATCGACTGGACCCTCTCGGAGGGCCAGATGGAAACGGTCCGAAAGGTGGTCCCTGGAACCCGTTTCGTGAACATCCAGGCGGATTGCCAGGCCATGCAGCAGGTGAAAACTCCTGAGGAGCTTGGTCTGATTCAGCGGGCGTACCACTACTTCGATCGGGTCCACGCCTTCGCCCGGGACTACATCCTGGAACGGGGTACGGATCTCACCGATTTCGAGCTGGGCCAGGCCCTCCAGGCCTTTGGCATCGAACTCCTCATGAACGACATCCAGAGAGACGGAAGGCCTCACTCGGCAGTGGGAATAGATGTCACCTCACACTACGTCCGGGCCGGAATCGCCAGCGCTTATCCCCACCCGAACCAGTTCTTCCACGGGAACATCCAACGGGGCCAAACAGTTTATGTGAATACGGATCTCACCATCGGAGGCCTGGGCGGCGAGTGCTACCGGAACTACCTCATCGGGCCCTGGACCCCGGAGCAGGAGCGGATGTGGGAGGTGGTGGCCGAGACCGTTCAGATCCAGGAGGAAGAGTCCAAGGCCGGGGCCGTGTGCTCAGACATCGCCGCCAAGATCCACCAGCATCAGGTAGATGCAGGAATGGCGGAGTTTATCTATCACCGTCCAGCCCACGGACAGGGTCAGTTTTTCGCTGGCCACCAACCACCCTTCATCGCACTTGGCGATCATTCGGTCCTCGAAGAGAACATGACCTTCAGCGTCGAGCCGGGCCTTTACGATTCCCAGGCCGGAATCGGAATTAACCCGAGCGATAACCTTCTGGTGACGGCCTCGAGAGGCATCCGGTTCTCCGGCGTGCCGTTCACCAAAGAATGGAGTTTCCTTGAGTTGTAGCATGAGATCCCCATCTGGAGTGGCGTCCCTCCAGCCACGGTGCGATTCTTAATCCATGACTGAGAAATCACTCCTTTTCATCCCTGATATCAGCGGGTTCACGGAGTTCGTGAACGAAACGGAGATCAGCCATAGCCGGCACGTGATCTCGGAGCTGCTGGAGACCATCATCGAGTCGGACACGCTGGGCATGAGGGTGTCGGAGATCGAGGGCGATGCGGTGGTATTCTTCCTGAAGGGGAAGATTCCCGACCTCGGGGAGGTTCTGGACCAGGCTCGGAGAACGTTCGAAGCGTTTCATTCCCACCTCAAGCTGTTCGAGCGTGATCGTATCTGCCCTTGCGGCGCATGCCAGACCGCCCATCGACTCTCCCTCAAATTCGTCGCTCACGGCGGTTTGATCGATACCCTGACGGTCCAGGAATTCGAAAAGCCCTTCGGTTCTGAAGTCATCCTCGCCCACCGCCTCCTCAAGAACGAGATCCAGGACCACGAGTATTTTCTTGTGACCGATGGCGTGCCTGAGGCCGGGGGTGGACTGCCCGTTTGGGCCGAACTGGTTCAGGGCTCTTCCACCTACGACTCGCTAGGAGAGGTTTCCTACCGGCACGTCCCTCTCGGACCCCTCAAGAATGGCATCCCGAAGCAGCCGGCCAGGGCGAAGCCCACAAAAGGCACCCATTCCGTCTCAGCCATGGTCCGAGTCCCGTTACCGATCTCCGAGACCTTTGAGTTGATCTCGAACTTCGACCTCCGGCTCCTTTGGACCAAAGGCGTCGATGAGTTGATCTTTGATCCAGGCCGGGTGAATCGCGCCGGGACACGGCATCAATGTGTGATCGACGGAGACATCATCAACTTCGAGACGGTCACCGACGACCTTGGGCCTGGCCGGCTCGTGTATGGTGAACGAATCCTCGGGAAGACCCCGGTCTTGGAGCCGACGCTCTATTACATCCTCGAAGAGGACGGTGAGGGGACAACCCTGAGCGCTGAACTCCACTATCGGCCGAAACCCTTCCCGAAGTCCCTCCTCGCCATCCCCTTTCGCCGCGTCTTCAGCAAACAGCTTCCGAAGTCTCTGGCAGCCATCGCCGAAGTTGCTGCAGAAGGCTTGGAACGACCTGAATCTCACTCACCTTCAAGACAAGAATCCCAACCATGATCCGTTTACCGTTTTTCCGCCTCTTCGCGGTCGGCCTCTTCCTGAGCCTCGCCTATTCTATCGGGTCCGTTCCCTTGAGCGCACAGGAGGCAGAGTCTACCGACTTCCTCCTCCCAGAGATGGAGGCGGTCTTCTCCGAGACCCGGGGCATGATCGATCACACCCTGAAGGTCCACGGCTACGCCATGGAGATCCTGGAGGTTGAGGGAGGCAATGCTTTTGTTGTCGGGGCCTCGGCCATTCTCCATGACATCGGGATCCCCAAGGCCAGGGAAGTGCATGGATCGAGCTCAGGGCAATACCAGGAAATCGAAGGGCCTCCCATCGCCCGGGAGATTCTGACTCGCCACCAGGTCCCGGCAGCGGCCGTCGACCATATCTGTGGGATCGTCGCCAACCACCACAGCGATGAGGACCCGGTTATCGTAACGACCCTCGAATTCAAGATCCTCTGGGATTCGGACTGGTTGGTGAATTTCCCGGGCCGCCACAGGGAAAGCACCCCCAAAGAAAAAGAGGATGCCATTGAGACCATCTTCAAAACGGCGAAGGGAAAACAGCTGGCCCGGCAGATGTTCCTGGAGTAGGCCTAGAGAAAGACCATCGAGGAGTATTCGAGGTGGATCAGTAGGACCCAGTAGTAGCTGAAGAAAGCCGCAAAGAGGGAAACCACGGCCAGCCAATTGCTGCGGTAGCGCCACAAGAAGAGCGTGCCCAGCGACACGAGGGTGAGCTTCACCAGCATGAACATGAGGGGGCTGCTCTCCACCAAGTCGCTCATCAGGATGTTGAGCTCGGACGCGCCAAAGTGCTCGACCCAGATCAGAGTGAAGATCCCGTCCAACAAGTTCAACACCAGCAACCACTTGGCGATACTGTACAGCCATCGGAAGTGCTCGCTAGTACCAATAGCAAGCCCCCATTGCCGCCTCTGGTTGGGCAAAACGCCGTTCATCAATAGTCCCTGTGGTTGGTGTCAATGACCAATAATCGGCAGGGATCGTGCCGGTTCCGAAGGAGCGGGGAGCCGAAACGCCCAAAGCCCCCTTCCCGACCGTGAGGCTCAGGTGCATTCTTCCGCCATCGAGATCGCGTCCCCCGGTTCGACCCTGACATCCTGAGGAGCCACATCCGTGGTAAAGCGAGTCCAACCCCTGCGCCCCCTTTCCGGCATCCGTGTCATCGGCCTGGAGCAGTACATAGCGGGGCCCTATTGCACGATGCTGCTGGCGGATGCAGGCGCCGAAGTCATAAAGATCGAACGCGTGGACGAGGGTGATCCCCGCCGAGGCATCCCCCCGTTCGCCAGGAGGGGTGACGCCGAGAAAGCCGGTGGGTACATGGCCTATAACCGGAACAAGAAGAGCCTGGCTTTGAACATTCGGACCGCCGAGGGCCAGGAGGTCATCCGGCGCCTGGCGGCCGTCTCTGATGTAATCGTCGAAAACCTTCGGCCTGGAGTCACCGACGATCTCGGCCTAGGCTATGCCGGTTTGAGCAGACTGAATCCTCGTCTCGTCTACGCCATGATCTCGGGTTTCGGCCGCATGCCGGGATTGGAGAGCGCATACTCCCAAAGGCCCGCCTTCGACATCGTGGCCGAAGCCATGAGCGGCGTAATGGACCTCATTGGGTTCGAAGACCGCCCACCCACCTCCACCCTGTACGGCTTAGCCGATGTGTACTCGGGGATGGTTGGAGCCTACGGGATCATGCAGGCCCTCTTCATGAGGGGAACGACCGGGGAAGGGCAGCTGGTGGATGTTTCCCTGGTGGACAACATGCTGGCCCTCAACGAGCGGATGGTGGCCCTCTATTCCGTCTCAGGGGACACACCTCAACGAGGAAAGCTCGAGCACCTGTGGCCAAGGGGGGCATTTCAATGCTCGGACGGGTACGTCGCCCTAAATGTCCCGGATGACGGGATATGGGCCCGGCTGGCAACCGCAGTGGGGAGGCCCGACCTGGTAGACGACCCCCGAAGTGCAACGGGGCCGATTAGGGCGGCCAACGCCGACTTCCTCCAACCGATCCTCGAGGGGTGGATGGCGGACAAGACCCGGAGCGAGGTGGTGGATGCTCTCAACGCTGCCGGCATGCCGGCCGGCCCGGTGTACAACGCCGAGGACGTCTTCGCGGACGACCATTTTCGGGTTCGGGGCATGTTGGCGGAGATCGATGACCCGGAGGTTGGGCCCCACCACTTCGCTAGGAGCGTTCCTCATCTTTCGGAGGCACCCGAGATTCCGCTGAACGCGGCCCCCGGATTGGGGGCCCACACTCGGGAGGTGCTGGAAGGCCTTCTGGGTTACAGCTCCGAAGATGTGGAGAAGCTAGCGGGAGAAGGTCTGGTAGGAGTTCCCGACTGAGTCCTTCGTGAGTCGGGAATCAGAGAGCGAAAATCACAACCGCCGGATGGACCCGGTCACTTCCAACACAACGGGGAACCCTCCCACCTTCCGGGGAATCGTCTTTCCTACCCGCTCATCCGAAAGGTAGACCTTGAGGCAGGGCTCTCCGCCCTTTTCTCCGATGGCTGTACCGACCACCCCCGGACGGCCCATGACCTGGGCGGTGAGGTTTCGCTGGGCGGCTTGGAGTTTCGGGTCCAAGGTCAACCTCCGTCCACCTGGACGCCGAACCGATCCAGCACCAGGTCGATGGGGTTGGCGATTGTGCTCGTGGGGCTTCCGGCGAAGAGCAGCGCCACCGGCCGGCGATCCGCCGCCAGGAGTCCCTTTGAGACGATGAGGGATCCCGAGTCGCCTCCGGTGCTGAAACCGTCCCCGGAAATCATGATCTGGCCCTCGAACCGAGCTGATCCAGTCCGATAGTTCACGTCGATGATGGCATTGATGCCAGTGACCCGGCCTACTGTGTAGCCGGTGGTCCGACCGTACTTCTGGACCGACATCCCCAATGTGGCTTCAATGGTCTCGGTACGGGGTGTGCCGTAGCCGTCCTCGGGGGTCTCGGTACCCAGGTCTTCCACGGTGGTCAGGGCCAGGGCCGCATCAATCTTATTGAAGGGGCAGGTGATCCCGCCGCAGAATTGAATGGGCTCAAAATCATAAAGGGTAGCCAAGACATCGTCCGGATTCCGCCCACCGTCTGCCACACCGGGTTGGAGAAGGTTGTCCCCTTCCCTGCCGTTGTTGTTGTTTGCGAATACGTGGTTGTTGCTCAGGGCGAAGACTCGGGCTCCGTCGGTGACCCGAGCCCCGATGGTCCCAGCGGTCACATCCGGATGGCCGGTGCTTACTCCGATGGGAACCGGCCGAGGGAATCCGGCCTTAGGATCCACTCTCCCATCGGCCTCATCTCCCAGGACCCTGGTCTCAGCCCCCGATGGAGGATCGGCGTAGCTCACAAAAGGTCCGGTCACCTCTGTGATCACAGAGACTCCAGCGACGTTCTGGGGAAGCATAGCAGCCCCCATGGCCGTCAGATACACCTTCACGACGGCCTGCCCGGACGGTCCCTTGGCCACGGCCGTTCCCACGACACCAGGCCTACCCATCCATTCGTCCGTCACCTGAGCCTGGGCTGCAAAGGCAGCCGTCAGAGACGTCTGGGACGGGTTAGGATCCAGGATCGGATCCAATATGGGATCCAGACCCGGACTTCCATGAAGGAAGAGGTCCAGGACAACGGCCAGCAGAAGAGCCAGCCAAGATTGCCGCCGCCGCTTACGAGCCAAGGTGTCCTTTCTGGAGGAAGGAAAGCAGAGGGCAAGAGCGCCCCTGTCATTTCAAGATTAAGACCGGTTTCCTCTATTCCCTACGGTTCAGTACCCTGTTGTGTTCCGTTTGGTGCCGGAAAACTCACGGACCCGGAGTCCAAAAAGCCCTTCTCCCCGGTGGGAAGTGCGACCCGGTACCAATTCCGGGATCCAGCCAGAACCCTGAATAGGGTTCCCCTAGGAACGTCAGCGATGACCGATCCGGAAGAAGAAGCGGAACTCCGGAGTGCGACACCCCGTCCCTGGACCTCTCCCTCTTTTCCAAGAAAACCTATGTCCACCTGAAGGCGCGGAGGCACAGGCGGAACCGGAAGAATCAGATTCCAAGGGTCCTGAGGCCCCCGCCGGTACGCCCCGAAGTGGAGATGAGGGGGCGTGGTCCGGGCGTTACCGGTGTTGCCCACCAAACCAACGGTGTCCCCGGCCTGGAGTTCCTGGCCCCGCCGAACCAGGGGTTTGTCGAGATGGGCATAGTAGATGGAGTGCCCTCCATCGGCCTCCCGAAGCCAGACCACCCGACCTCCAATATCCGTGGTGTCCACCCGGCTTACCGTCCCGGCCGCCGCCGCCAGGGCGGCAGTTCCCCGGGGGGAGAAGATATCGACTCCATGGTGCTCCCGGGCGCCCCCATCCCTGGGATCTCCGAAAACGCTCCCGATATCCGACCTTCCGGAGTTTGCCACCGGGAAATCCCACCGGGCCCCCACCGTGAGGGTCGCCCAATAGAGGGCGTTCGCCTCCAGCTCGGGTTGGATTCGGAGGACATAGTCTCCACCATGGCTGGGATCGAAGGCCAACCGATCTCCGGTTAGCTCCTCGCTTTTCAGGAAGGCAGGTCGGGGGTCTGGGTCTCCTTCGACCCAGTCATCGCTCCTGGGGGCGGCCCGGTAGATGTCCACAAAGAGCCTGGAGTGCTCATTCCCCTGAGCCCCCAATCCGACTCGGAGGCGCTGGCCTTCTGGGATATGTATCCGGACGCCAATTGCCTGCGGGACCTCCTCGAGGAAAAGACCTTCCTCCAGATAGGCCCGACCCATTTCGAAGGGATCGTCGATGGCCCGGTACGCCTCGGTCTCCCACTGTCTTGCCGGTGTGCCCACCTCGGGGGAGGTCCGTACCAAGTCCAGCAGATAGGCTTCGTGGCTGGTGGGCCTCCGGAAGAACTCCGATCCGGCCGCTGTCTCCAGGTCCACATGCCAAGAGAGCAAGGGAACCGCCGCCCACGAGCCAATAACGAGGATCCCGACAATGCGGGCCCACGATGCCTTCTTCTTGCTCTTCTTTTCGTCTGCCAGGGTTTCCTTCAGCTCTTTGTACCGTGCCTTGGCTTCGGATTGACGGTCCATATCAGGCCTGACGGCTCCATCCACCTTCAGGTTTCGGAGCCGCCAAACGACTAACGGCCAAGAGACCTGGCGTGGGTCCCGCCCTTTTCCGAGACCGCCGTCACGGTCACATCAGGCGTACCCCTACCGGAACTCTTGATCATCCACTCTACCGTTTCCGGGAGGGAGTGGTTCCCGGCCAGGTGTCCGATGTCCAGCGTCTCGTCTCCGAATACCAAGCCAGCACCGTCCAGAGAGATGGTCACCTTCACTGTTTTGGCCGTCTGAGTCATGATTGCCTGTTCGGTGACGTTGGTCGGGAGGTACCCCTGGTTCTGGACCGTGGCCGTGATCTTCATGAACCCCGACTCTACCGGCGTCGCAGTGACCTCGGTGACCCGAACCAGGGGTGACATGGAGGCCATCCAGTTGTTCCAGGACGTGTGCTCGGCCAGGAACTCCTCAAAAACCGGCCCCGGGGTTGTCATGGTATTCGTGTAGGTTCCCCTGCCCCCATCAAACACCTTGGATACCCAGCCTCCGATTTCGACTTCACCAAGTTGCGGATGGTCGAAGGATTTCCAGTCCACGAAAATCTTCCCGTCCATCTCCGTGTCGTTCCATTGAAGGCGTTCGAGCTCGGTGGCATTTCCATCCTCATCGTAGTCGCAGAACGGAGCGTAGGAGCCCATTTCCGGAACCCAGCTGGGGACGCCGTAGTGGTCATAACCCCATCCGATCATCACACCCCAGATGGCGCCGAACCGGGGAGGCCCGCCCCGACCGAAGACCGGCGTCACGTTCTGCTCGTTGATCAGTTCGGTGTATTTGCTTCCGAAGAACTCGAGCACGGCCAGGTCAGCCTGGGACTGGGGCTGCTCTTCACCAGTGACAGGATCGAAGTGGAGGGCCGTCGGGGGCCGATACACGAAGTTCCCAGCCATGTGGTGGTTGATGATGCCAGTAACGTTCCGATGGGAAAGGAGGAACTCGGCCACATAACGGGTTTCCGGCTCGGAGAGGGCGTAGGGCCCGGAGCCGTTCTGGATGTACTCCTGCTGCCACTGACCCGGCCAGTTCCGGTTGATATCCAGTCCGCCGACCCCGTCCTCGTTGAAACGGCCGTCACCGTCGTTGTCGATCCCCTCCGAGTAGGTCCTCCACTCGCCCTTCTCTCCCGCTTCCACCGCAACCATGAGCCGGGCATCTTCCGGGGACGTTTTCAGGGCACCTGACTCGTCCCTGACCCGCATCTGGAGGATGTATCCGTCTCCATCGAGGTCTTCCGGCGGGTCGTCGTCCAGGGCACCATCCCGATCCGAGTCATGGGGCCGGACGCTGCTCCGCATCCCGTCGGGATTGTGGAGGTAATAGTCCGATCCGTCCGGATTCAGCTTGGGCATGATGTAGATGGTTCGGGTATCCACCAGGTCGGTGATGAAAGCATCGTTCCCGTAGCCGTTCACAAGGGTGTCGATGTTCTTGAGGCAGACCTCCGCACCCATGACCTCCCCAGCATGAAGGTTCCCATCCATCCAGAAGCCGGGTTTGGAGAGACCCGTCCCCGTGGCCTGGTTGGTGACCTCCAGGACCAGAAGGTCCCGGCCCTCGAAGCTCTTTCCGATGTTGTGGAGTTTGGTGATTCCTGGATAGGCATCCACCACTGCCTCCAAGTAGTCAGCAACCTCGCTGAAGGTGTGGTTGTGGTCGAAAAGGAGTTGGGGGTTCTGGGCACGGATCGGCGAAGTGGCAAAGGCGAGAAACAGTGCCAGTGCCGGGGCCACGAAAAATAGGGTCCGCCTGTTCATATCATTCCCCTCGTTCTGGGGTTCTACTGCCGGGAATTTCGGAAGTCAGGGATGATAATGTGAACAGGGTTAAGGAAGGAGCAAGTTTTGGGCGAACAAGCCGGGGGGGTTGGTTGGCCCGAGGGTGGCCGGAGGCTATCATGGCGGACGTCCCCGGGCCCCGCTCTCCAGGCTGCTCCCGTCGTTGGAGGAACAGGACCATGTCTAAACCTTCTTGTGACCCGCGCTTCCCTAGCCTTCACTCGGCGAAATCCCTCGTCGGTACCCTCTTGGCTTTGTTGGTCGTCGGATGCAGCCCAGGAAGCCCGGCCAATGGGGCTGAGGACGGAGTTTCGGCCACGGCCACGGCAACGGGCAGCACAGGCACTCGACACCAGGAACTCGTCACCTTCTTCCAGGAATGGCGGGAATTCCAGCACCCCAAAGTCGTGGACGGCGTACCGGATTATTCTGTCGTCGCCATGGCCGCTCAGGCCCGGGAGTTGAGGGACTACCAGGCCCGCCTGGCGGCGTTCGATACAACGGGATGGTCGGTGGCCGAGCAAATCGACGTCCACGTCATCCGCGCTGAGATGAACGGGCTGGAGTTCGACCACAGGGTCATGCTGCCGTGGGCCCGGAACCCTGCCTTCTACATGATGATTTTCACGGCTCAGAGTGACGTTCCTGCCCATGAGGGCCCGGTTGTCCATGGTTGGATCGACACCTGGAGCTATGACTACCCCCTCTCCCCTCAAGACGCATCAGAGTTGGCAGTGCGCTTTGGAGCGATCCCGGCCCTCCTGGACCAGGCCCGGACCAACTTGGTGGGGGATGGGCATGATTTCTGGCAGGCGGGGATCAGGAGCATGAGGGGCCAAATCCGTGACCTGGCCGCCTACGGCGAACAGGTGGCGGGAATCAATTCAGACATGGATCGGTCGATTCAGGCCGCCACCGAGGCCACCCAGGCATTCCTGGCTTGGCTCCAGGAAGAAACCCCATCCAAGAACGGCCCCTCCGGTGTTGGCATCGAAGACTACAACTGGTATCTGAAAAACGTCCACCTGGTGCCCTACACCTGGGACGACCTGATGGGAATTCACCGCCGGGAACTGGCCCGCTCCCACTCGGCCCTGAAGATGGAGGAGCATCGGAACCGGAACCTCCCAGAACAGGCCCGTATCGCCTCGGCCCCGGAGTACGACCGCCTCCTGAATCAGGCGGTGGACGACTACGTGGAATTCCTCGGTGCGAACGGCATCCTCACCATGCGGGACTACATGGCACCCTCCCTCCGTGAGCGGATCGGGAGTTTCCAGCCGGTCCGGCCGGAAAGCGCACTCAGGGGCTTCTTCTCGGAAGTGAGTTACCGGGACCCCCTCACCATGAGAACTCATGGGCACCACTGGTTCGACCTGGCCATGATGGCGGAGGAACCCCATGCGAGCCCCATCCGAGCCACTCCCACCCTGTACAACATCTGGGACAGCCGGGCGGAGGGAACCGCCACCGGCATGGAGGAGTGGATGATGAACGCCGGGCTATTCGACACCAACCCTCGGTCCCGGGAACTCATCTACATTCTCCTGGCTCAACGGGCCGCCCGGGCCATATCGGGGCTCCTTCTCCACTCCAACGAATTCACCATGGAAGATGCGGTGGGTTTTGCCGCCGAATGGACCCCTCGGGGATACATGCCGGCAGACAGCGAAACGGTCTGGGGGGAGCAGTTCTTCTACCTTCAGCAACCATACTACGGGGCGAGCTACCTGGGCGGGAAACACCAGATCGAGGAATTCATGACCGAACGAGCCGCTCAGCTTGGAGACGATTACAGCCTGAAGCGGTTCATGGACGAGATGGAGGCCTCGGGCCTCATCCCTATGTCCTTGATTCGGTGGGAAATTACCGGGGACGCCAGTCAGGTTGTGGAGATGATGGGAGGCTAGTGGGTCAGGCCCACGGTCGCCGGGGACAACGAAAGCCCTGGGGGTCAGGCGCCAGATTCAGGGGGATCGAAGGTATAGCCGAGGATCTCGATGTCCCGGGCGAACTGTTTGGCCACGAGCTCTACACAAAAGTCGTCATAGTAGGACCGGTAGTCCTGGCTTCGATCCGTTGATTTCTTTTTGTGACCGAGGGTTGGCGTCGCAACACCGATCTTTTTGCATACGGCGTCGAAATCTCCCTGAAGATTCTCATACTTCCCGATGAAATCAACGATCACATCCCCGTTGAGGTCCACCAGGTAGTCCGTTTGTAGACGATTCGAATCCTCGAGGTGGGTACCGAACGGCCGTTCCGGGCTGAACCTCCACCGCAGGAAGTCACCGAACTCTTCCCGCCCCTCTGTCAGGTGGGGCCAGGACCGTCGAATGTGGTGGTAGGAGCTGACCTGGATATCCCACGGATTCCGAACGAAGGTGAACTTGAACAGCCCGTCGAAGATTTTTTCCGGAAGGATCTCCTGGGCCAGGATCGCCTTCGCGTGCCGGGGAAGCTTCATCCCGATCCGGTCTCCGGAGAGCCAGTTCAGCCGGTGGCAGAGCCCCATGGCATAGTACCAGGGATCCCTCCAACGGAGCGGCTGAAGGGCGTCCCGCACGCTGGTGCCACCGGTCTTCGCGATGTGAACGAAGAGGAAGTTGTACTTAACAGACAGGAGCATTCCGGTTCTTCCCCTGGGTTGAATCAGCTATAGCGAACCTTCTTCCCCGTCAGGTCCCGGTGGGATCCACCAGGTGTGAATTCGGCAGCGCTATGGATCGGTCCATCCACGCATGTCCGCTCCCCGGAGTCGATGGAGCACTTACCGCAAATCCCAACGCCGCAGCTGGTGTAGCGCTCGACCACGTGGAAGATGTCCTGGGGCGGGGCATACTTCCGCTCCACCTCGTCCAGAGCTCTCATGGCCAATTCGGGGCCACAATTGATGAAGATGGGATCCTTCAGATCTTCCTCACCCAGTGCCTTCTCAACCAACTGGCCGATATACCCCTGAAATCCAGCCGAACCATCGTCGGTCGAGACCGATGTGGGACCTAGCTGCTTGAAGGAGTCATGGTAGACGAGCTCATCGGCGGTGACGGCTCCGATGAAGATGCGCTTGGGTCCCTGATGGATCTTGGCCGCAAGGTGGACCGGAGCGATCCCCACCCCGGCGCCGACCATCACGATCAGGCGATCTTCCGGAAGGGAAAACTTCCGGCCGTAGGGGCCCCTGATCCGCACCACATCGTTGACCTTCAGTTGGCAAGCCCGTTCCGTCATGGGGCCTACGCTCCGAACCAGGAGTTCCAGGCGGTCATCGTTGGCCGCCACGGAGAAGGGCTTGGAGTCGGAGTTCCCGACCTTGAAGAATACGAACTGGCCGACTCCAACGTCCGCATCCAACCGTTCCTGGAATTTGATCACCCGAACCGTGTCGCTGTAAACGTCGATCTCGGAGACCACGAAGGGGTGGTACTCCATGAGCATCCGGTTCAGGGTCATTCCCGTGGCTATATCGGTACCCTGGGCCAGATCTTTCTCGAGAAGGGCGAAATACTCCTGGATCTGCCTCGAATCCAATCCTCCAAGGGCCGTCCCGATCGCATAGAAGAGCGCCGGGTCTACGGCCTCCAGGCACCGGATGTCCCCGGCCCCCCGTATGCCACCCATGGCAATGATAGGTAGGGAGAGAACCTTCCGAATCCGGGTGATGGCATCCACGGTTGAAGTGAAGATGGCTGCTCCGGACAGCCCACCGAACTGATTGCTGAGCTCGGGATTGGGTCCGCCGATGGTGTTGATGGCGGAAAGGGCGTCGGCCCCTCCCTCTCCCGCGGCCACGGCGATTTCCTCCAGCCCGAAAACACCGGCATTCAGCTTGACGATGATGGGTTTCTTGGTGGCCTTCCGGGAAGCGGCCGTAATGCTCCGGACGCTGTCCGGGTCGGACCCGATGAGGATCCCCCCCTTGTCGGCGTGGGGGCAGGAGACGTTGATCTCGTACCCGTCGGCGATTTTCCCAGCCTTCTCGAACTCGGCGATACAGTGGGCGAAGCTCTCCTCAGAACTCTCACCGATCTGGGCCATCAGGAAGACGTCGTCGGGGGTGGCTTCCCGGAGGTCCCCGAAGCCCTGAATCGTGGCTTCCAGGCCTGGATTCGTGTAGCCAACGGCGTTCCACAGGGAGTCGGGAGTCGGCTGGGAGAGGATGTCCTCCCTGTTTCCGGCCCTGGGCTCGATGGTTGTGCTTTTCCCCTGGTAGAATCCGAACTGCGGGACATGATCGAACATCCAACGGGCTACGTCGGAATTGGTCGTAATGACTCCGGAGGGGAATCCAAACCGACCTCGAATCTCTTTTCCCAACAGGTTGTACATGCGGCTCTTCTTTCAAGCCCTCTTTCTCAGAGGACTCCAGCGATGTCTTGGAGAACTTCCAGGGCAGCTTTCTTTCGGTCCGAAGCCCCGGTGATGGCCCGGCCCACAACCAGGAGGGATGAGCCGGCTGCCACAGCCCGCCCCGGGGAAAGAACTCTTTTCTGATCCGCCCCCGCCGGGGTGGTCGTGCCTTTGATACCCGGGGTCACGAACAAAAATCCCGACCGGAGTTGCCCCTTCATTGCATGGAGATCCGCGGCAGAGCAGACGATTCCGTCGAGGCCCACGGACTCCGTCAGCCTCGCCAGGCGCAGGACCTGATTCTCCACCCCCCCCGGGACCCCCACTTCCTCGTTGAGAGTCCCTTCGTCGATGCTGGTCAGGACCGTCACGGCTATGACCGCCGGGACCCTCTCGGTGGCGGAGGCAGCTTCTTTCACCCCCTCGAGAGCGGCGGCCATCATGGCGCTGCCCCCGGCCGCATGGACGTTGAACATGGCCACCCCCATTTCGGTGGCAGCCCTGGCGGCACCTCGGACGGTGTTGGGGATGTCGTGGTATTTCAGGTCAAGGAATACACCTGCTCCCAGGTCTCTGACGAGCCTTACCACTTCCGGTCCGAACCGGGTGAACGACTCCTTCCCCACCTTGAACCGGCCTACCAAGGGACTCAGCTCTTCAACCAGGGCGTGGACCTGGCTTAGGGATTCCAGATTGTCCAGGGGAAGGCAAACCATCTCCCTGGCTGCCTGTTCCTTAGGCGACAGCTCCATCACAGATAAAGTCCTTTCCCGTTCCTGTTGGTGCTCAACCCTTTTCGACCTTGGGAAACCCATGCTTCTCCCCCCAACCGAAGGGGTCTTCCCGCCAGGCCGCCAGCAGGGCGATCTGGTCCTCGGTCAGAAACCCTCCGTCCCGGGCTACATCCAGGAGGGTGGGGAAGGTCAGCAGCGAGTCGAAAGAGCAGGGCGGAGTGAGAGCTTCGAACTGCTCGGAAGCCTTTTCGAGTCCATAGCTGAAGATGGACAGGCACCAGGTGCAATCTCCGTTGGCTTCCCTGACCGCTTCTACCGCCCGGGCCGAGCTTCCCCCGGTTGAGATCAGATCCTCGATGACGACTATGCTTCGGCCTTCCAGATCCGAATCGGCATCCAACCCTTCGATGCGATTCTTCAGACCATGGGCCTTGGGTTTGTCCCGAATATAGATGTAGGGGAGGGCGAGGAGATCCGCCAAAAGCGCTCCGTGGGGAATCCCTGCCGTGGCTGTGCCCGCCACCACCTCGGGAGAGATTCCCTCCGCCTGGATGATGTCGGCCAGTCCCTGGGCGATGACCCTCCGCATCTCCGGGTGAAACAGGAACATCCGGTTGTCGTTGTAGATGGGCATCCGGTATCCTGAAGCCCATTGAAACGGTGTGTCCGGCTTGAGCTTGATGGCCCCGATAGTGAGCCCATGCTCCGCGATTTTCCTACCTAAACTCTCAATGGGTCTATCCTCTTTCGGTGCATCCGCTGTTGCGGGCGGGGATGGAAGATCGCCGGTATCTTAGGTCCCCCCATAGGGGTGTCAAGCTGGAGGAGTCGTTCCCTCCTTGCTTCCGTCGTGGCCGATGAGGTTGGCTTAGTTGACAGCACCGGCCACGGGGGGCAACAGTTCCGGGATGGCCAATGAGGCCAGCTCGCCCATTCCCGAACGTCCGATGACCAGGGGAGGCATCCTCCGGAGTGTTTCGGCTAAAGAAGTGGTACTTCGACGTCGTCTCCGCCGAAGGCACGGCGTTCGTAGGCTACGCCGCGCATTTGACCTGGGGCCCTCTGAAGGGTGGGTACAGGGCTACTCTACTCTGCCGGCCGGGTTCGGCCCCCATCGACACTCACACCATCCGTCACTCCCCAGACCCGAAGCGGCTGCCTGACGGGGCCATTTCTTGGGAATGCGAGGACCTCGGGCTGTCCGGACGTTGGATGCCCACGTCTTCGCCTATCCAGCGACGCCTGTTCGAGAGTCCATCCGGCGCCGCAGAATGGAATTGTATAGCTCCGGCGGCAGAAGTGGCCCTCCGACTCGGGGCCGAATCCCTCGAGGGGCTTGGGTACGCGGAGAGCCTTGTCCTTTCCGCCCCACCCTGGAGACTTGGATCGGGTGATCTCCTGTGGGGGCGGTTCGTGGCGGCGGGTGCGAGCCTGATCTGGGTTCATTGGAAGGGCACCGACAACCCACCTCTGGTTCTGGTGAATGGAGAGGAGAAGCCGGGAGCGACCGTTTCCTCAGATGGAATCCATCTCCCAGGTGACGGAGGCCAGCTGCATCTGGGTCCGAAGAGGGTTCTACGAGAGGGGCTCGTACTCGATATTCTGGCCGCCATGCCGCCTTTGGTTCGACGGATCTCCGGGGGTCTGGACCGGGTGGTGGAGAGGAAATGGCTGAGCCCGGGGGAGTGGCACCGCACGGGGGCCGATCCGATAAAGGGGTGGGCGATCCACGAGGTGGTGGAATGGCCGAATCCCTGAAAGCGGCTGCGGGAAAGCTCCTCTACGGGTTCCTTTTTGTCGCCGTGCTCCCCTTCGGGTTGGTCGCCTGGGCCAGGGCCACTGAGGACATGATCGGTTTGCCCGGCTACGAGGCGAGAGGGGCCGGAGGGGCCGTGGTTGGAATCGGTTTGCTCATGATGATGTCGGCCGTTTTCTCTCTTTGGAGAGATGGTGGAGGCCTTCCAATGAATGCCTTTCCTCCTCCAAGGTTTGTGGACCGGGGTGTGTACGGGCTTCTCGGCCACCCGATCTATGTGGGTTTCGTTCTCGCTTGCGGGGGCGTGTCTCTGGTCACCGGGTCCGCAAGTGGACTTTGGTTGGTGACCCCTGCGGTGGCTTTGGCGGCTTTCGCTCTGGTGGTTGGGTATGAGGGTCCAAGTCTACGGGCACGGTTTGGAGACCGGTATCGACCACCGAGGCTCCACCTCCCCTTACCCGATGCCGAAACCCCGACGGTTTGGAACCGAGCTTCGGTATTTGTCCTGGTCTTCCTCCCGTGGACCGTGGCTTACGAAGCGGTCCAGTTCATGGGAGTCCCGCCGGACGGTGTAGTCTCCCATTTCCCATTCGAGGCCCACTGGCCGGTTCTTGAGTGGTCAACAGCGGTATACGCAAGTGTCTATTTTCTGGTCCTTCTCACGCCCCTCGTCGCATCGACTGGAAAGGCACTTCACCGGTTTTCCATGTCGGCCCTGGTTGCGACGGTGGTGGTCACGGTGATCTACCTGACGGTACCCCTCATCGCTCCACCCCGCCCCTTTGTAGCAACAACCCTTTTGGGCCGGTTGCTGGCTCACGAACAGGGGTTCAACAATACCGTAGCCGCTTTCCCGGCTTTCCATGTTCTCTGGGCCTTCTTCGCCGCGGCCGCCTGGCCCGGGCGCCGCAGGACAGCGGTCTTCCTTTGGGCTTCCTGCATTGCTCTGTCTTGTATCACCACGGGCATGCACTCCTCGGCCGATGTGGGTTTTGCCCTCCTCCTCTTTCCGCTCTTCCATCGATATGACCGTGTGTGGTCGTGGATGAGGCAGGGGTCTGAATCCGTGGCGAACGCTTGGAGGGAATGGCGGATAGGACCCGTACGGGTAGTGAACCATGGGTTTTTCGGGGGGGCGAGCATGGCGGTGGGAGTCTTGATCGCCGGCATGGCCGTGGGGCCGGATTTCTTGCCCGGAGGAGCCATCGTGGCGTTCCTAGGGCTTCTCGGGGCCGCAGCCTGGGCCCAGAAGCTAGAGGGATCTCCGGCCCTCCTCCGGCCCTTCGGTTTCTACGGGAGCGTCCTCGGCGTGTCGGCCGGGGTGGTCATTTCCCAGATAGTGGCGGGAAATGGGTGGGTACTGTTCGGCGGATTCGCGGTTGCGGCACCCTGGGTTCAGGCGATTGGTCGGTTCAGGTGCCTGATCCAGGGATGCTGCCATGGCGGACCGGCCCCAGCCCACCTTGGAATCCGATACTTTCACAATCGATCCCGGGTAACCCGCCTCGCAGACCTCGCAGGGGTGGCCATCTACCCAACACCCCTGATTTCCATCCTTGGAAACCTCATCATCGGGGCCCTGTTGGTTCGGCTATGGTCCCTCGGCGTTGCTCCAACGTTTGTGGCCGGAACGTACCTTCTCCTGAACGGCCTGGCCCGGTTCATGGAGGAATCGTACAGGGCCGAGCCGCAGACCAAGCTGGTGGGCCCCCTTCACATCTATCACTGGTTCGCTATCGCTTCGGTGGTCATCGGTGCGGCCCTGTCAGGAATCGACGCTGTTCCGCCGGCGGGTTGGATTCACGCTCCGACCCCTGGGACTGTCCTTCTGGCCGTGATCATGGGCTTAGCGGCCGGGTTCGCCATGGGTGTGGACTTCCCCGGCTCGAACCGCCGGTTCTCCCGCCTCGCGGAGATTGATCCCCCTCCTCGTATTCTCACCCTGCAGGAGATTAAGGGGGAGGCAGGGGAATGATTGGGCTGAATTAGGGGGGAGACGGAAGAAAGAAGCCCTGGGAGTCTGGATAATCGGCTCCCAGGGCTTTTTTCCTATCTCTGAATATCCTACCTCAGGAGCCCTCCAGCTCCGGCTCCACCTTGGTCACATAACAATCCTTGCAGATTCCATGGGAAAACTGGACATCGGTGGTTTTCGACACGTAGGCCTCCAACTCTTCCCACGATGACTGGTCTTCCCAGGAGGCATCCTTGTCCCGGATCTTCCCGCAATACATACAGATGGGAAGAAGCTTCTGCATGAGGCGAACTTCGGTCTGGAGAGCCAGGACCCGCTCTGCCACCCGAAGCCGGGCCGTCAGTTCGTCCATGTCCACCGGCTTCGTGAGAAAGTCATCGGCCCCGGCGTCCATGGCTTCCATATAACTCCCTTTTCCACTCAGGGAGGTGAGGACGATGATGTAGGTATATGGCTGGTCCCGCCTGGCTCTGACCAGCTGGCAAATCTCCCCACCATCCATTCCCGGCATCATCCAATCGGTGACGATGATCCGGGGAGTCTCCTCCTGGAAGATGGACCAAGCTTCGGTGCCATCCCTGGCTTCCACGACCTCATGGCCGAGCTCTTTCAGCTTTGTACCCAAGACGATCCGGGATACGCCTTCGTCTTCGGCGATCAGAATACGCATAAACAGACCTTACCGGCCCCCGAGGAGCCTACGAAATGCTTCGTCATCGGTTCGGAATGCCTGGGCTGCCTCCCCGGATCGAAGAATCCTGATACTCCGGATTCGATCTCCCGCAGAGATGTCCCCCAGGACGTGGGCCCCGGCGATAACACGGCCCAATGCAGTAAAGCTACCGTCTAGATCGGAATCTCGTTCCAAGGTCAGGTAGAAACTGCTGGGGCCAGCCATCCCTAGAACGCCGGGTCCATCATGCTTTACCGCCGGATTCGCAACCAGCGGAAGATCCTCGACTTCCATGGATCGCTGGATTTCGGAATCGAGTACGGCATTGATTCTCCCTGAGCTCACATCCTCGATCAGGCCAACCGCCGCCACTCCCCTCCCTCGGCCCTGGGGAGGGCCCTCCCCACCCTCAACGAGACGAATGAAGTTGGCCGTCTGGAGAGGGGCATTCTCGTAATCCAAACTCGTGATGACCCGGGCCCCGGACGAGGTGGAGATATCGGCGAAGAGGCCATCCGGGAGATAGGACCCCTCCCTGGTGAGAGGTTCGTCCAGGTTTGCGATCCCGTAGGCCACGACGGCCGTTGCCAGAGCCGAATGTTCCTGGTGTTCCGTATAGGGAACCAACTCCGAATAGGTGTCATAGAGCGTGTGCCAGGCCCGGCCATAGGAATAATCCGACTCGGTTCGGAACCGGAACGTGGGAATCCCCATCATGGAGAAGGACGAGGCGTCCGTACCCCCGGGGTTCACCGGCTTCAGGCCGGGATAGTGGTTCACGCCGAGTTCGAAGGGCCAACGTGGATTCAGGTCCACCAGTGGCGCCGCGATGCCCTCCATGGCCGAAAGCCACCCTGGGGGGACTGTAGCCCCGGTAATGGCGGAAGGGCTCCCATCCCGGTTGATCATGGTGACGATCTTGTTGTGGAGATCCGGATTATCCGCCAGCCAGTCCTGGGATCCCACCAACCCGATCTCCTCGGCGGCAAAGAGAATCATGGCGATGGATCGCTTCGGAGCGCCCCCCGCCTCTTTGATCAGGCGCATGGCCTCCATCCCGGGACTGAATCCGGAACCATCATCGACCCCGCCCGTACCCCCGTCAAAGGAGTCGAAGTGGCCGCCGAGGACTACGTATTCGTCGGGGTAAGTGGTTCCCGGAATAACCCCCACGATGTTGTGATAGGGGACGGGGCCCATCTTGAACCAGTTCCGGATATCGAACTCCAACTCCACCGACTCCCCTACCTCCGCCATCTGGCGAATTTCATCGTACTGGGTGTCCAGGAGCTTGATGTCGGGAAGCTCAGGGAGTTGGGCCCATGACACGACATGTCCGTCCAGGACCTTCAAGGGGAGGCTGCCCCTCTGGATGGTTCCCAGGGCCCCGGCTTCCACCAGCG
>CAYOVN010000045.1:0-22200 GCA_964407425.1 uncultured Gemmatimonadaceae bacterium | reverse complement strand
CGGGGACCGCTGGAAGCGGTCCCCGGTTTCTCCCTTTCCTTCTTTCCGGGCGCCCTATCGGGCTTCCGAAGAGGCTTTCCTCAGTGCGTCTGATTTATCCAGATGTCCTCCAGGACAACGACGGATCGGACCAGTTCCCTTCCGCCGACGGTCATCTTCACCAGGTAGGTTCCTGGATCCACCGGGGCGGGCCGACGTCGTTGCTGAGGTTGATCCGGATCTGCCGGGGGTGCGGCCTTCATCAGGTCCCACTGAACCCGGTTGATTCCCCGAGCTCCCGGACCCTCGAGCGTCTGGATGGTCTCGCCGGTCCCATCGGAAATAGTGATCTCCACTTCCCCGTCCAGGTTGATGGGAAGGTAGTAGTTGATAGACGTCCCGGCCGCCGGGTTCTGGCCCCTGAAGTGTTTCTGGCCACCCACGGTGACACTCTTCTGTATGTCGGTCAGCCACCGGACGGCCGGCCTGATGTCGAAGAGGAAGGCATCCCCGTCGGCCACTTCCTGCGTGAACTGCTGGAGGGGCGTGATGTCGTCGATGATCCAGATGCTTCGACCGTGGGTACCCACCACAAGGTCGTTGTCCCTGGGGTGGACCATTATGTCGTCGACGCGAACAGTCGGTAACCCGTTCTGGAACCGTTCCCACTCCTGGCCACCGTTCAGGGAGACGAAGAGGCCGAACTCGGTTCCCAGGTAGAGCAGATTCGGGTTCCGGGGATCCTCGGTGATGACCTTCGGACTCCCGACGGGAAGATTGTTAACGATGGACGTGAAGGTTTGCCCGAAGTCCCGGGTCACGTAAACGTAGGGTGCCCAGTCTTCGTTCCGATGATTGTCCAAGGTCACGTAACAAGTTCCCGGAGCAAAACTGGAAGGCTCGACCCGGGTAACCCGGAAATAGCCGGCCGGCGCTCCAGGGAGGTTTCCGGTCACGTCGCTGAAGGTCGCCCCTCCGTCCCGGCTCACCTGTAGGTTCCCGTCATCGGTTCCCACCCAGATGATCCCCGGCTGGCTAGGAGACTCGGCCGCAGTTGTGGCTTGCCCTGGGGCTGATTGGCCATCGTTTTTGGAGGCCATTGACTCGGTTCCAGGAACACCCATGATGCTGAACTGGTCCCGGTCCAGCTGCTTGGTAAGATCTTCGCTGGCCGTCCAACTGTTTCCTCGATCCTTGGACTTGAAGAACCGATTGCCGGCCGTGAGGATGGTGTTGGGGTCATGTGGGGAGAACTCGATGGGCGTATTCCACTCGAAACGGTATCGCTCATCCATTTCCGTGACACCCAGAACATTTCCGGGTCTCAACTGGCCACCCCGGTCGGATGGGAGGGCCGGTTTGATGCTTGTGCTCCCCCCGGTCCTGAGGTCCCTGCGGGACATGGATCCCTGCTGGGATTCGGAGTAGACGGTGTTGTAGTCGGTGGGATCGATCCGAACGTAGAAGCCGTCTCCGCCGCCAACTCTGTACCAGTCGTGATTGTTGATGCCAACGCCGCTCCGGGTGGCACTTGGTCCACACCAGCTTCCGTTGTCCTGAAGACCGCCACAGACGAAGTAGGGGCGCCTCATGTCTACGCCGACTTCGTAGAACTGCCCAACGGCCATCGTGTTCACGAAGTCCCAGGTGGCACCCTGGTCCCAGCTGAAGTTGAATCCGCCATCGGTGCCTAACATCAGAAGGTCGGGGTTGTCCGGGTTGATCCAGAGGGCGTGGTGATCCCCGTGCCCCATTCCTCTTACGGTCTCGAAGGTCTTGCCTCCGTCGACGGACTTGTAAAAGGAAGCCCCCATGGTGTACACGATGTCCGAGTTCGTGGGATCGACTCGGATCTGGCTGTAGTACATGGGCCGGCTGTTGTTGTTGCCCTGGATCTCCCAGCTCTGGCCACCATCCGTGGATTTCCAAACACCACTGTAGGCTGGGTTCACCTCTCGGGCCGCAGCGCCCGTCCTTCTCTCAGGATTGTGAACCTCGATCTGGGCGTAGACGATATCCGGGTCGGCCTGGAATATCGCCAAGCCGACTCTGCCGAGTTCAGCGTCGGGCAGGCCGTTCCCTTCCAGGCGGGTCCAGCTGTCGCCTCCATCCGTCGTCTTCCAGATACCACTTCCGGGGCCACCACCGTTGAACCCCCAGGAGGTCCGTTGCCGCTGGTATGAAGCCGCGTAGAGGACCTGGCTATCCCGAGGATCCATGACGATGTCGGTGAATCCGGTGAACTCATTGATGGGGTTGGTATTTGTCCAACTGCTGCCCCCATCGGTGGTCTTGAAAAGGCCTCGCTCACCCCCGCCCCCAAACAGCGGGCCCATGGCCGCCACGTAGGCCACGTCAGGGTTTCCTGGATCCACCAGGACTCGGGAAATGTGATGGGTGTCTTTCAATCCCACGTTAACGAAGGTCTCTCCCCCGTCCGTGGATTTATAGACGCCGTCACCCCGGGTCGTGCTCTGCCGGTTGTTGGACTCCCCTGAACCCACGTATAGGATGTCAGGGTTCGAAGGAGCGATGGCAATGTCTCCAATCGAGGAGACCGGGTAGGTATCGAAGATGGGTGCCCAGGTTGTCCCCATATTGGTGGACTTCCAGATGCCGCCCGTAGCGAACCCGATGTAGATGGTACTCGGGTCACCCACTACCGCTTCGATGTCGTCGATACGCCCCGACATGTTTGCCGGCCCGATGGATCGCCAGACGAATTCCCGGAGAATGGGGTCGTCGGACTGGTTCACGACTACGGCCTCCTGGCCAGCCAGCTGTGCACTGGCCCCCAGGAGTGGGACCATGAGCACCGGAAGAAGCGCTCCACGTAGAACTCCTAAGAATCTCTTCATTGCCACCGTCCTCGACTGCAAAAAATGGGAGACCTGGGCCGCATAGCGGGCCTGATCGGTCTGGGGGAACGGAGAAATGATAGGATCCCCCAGGGAATTATGCACCTTCTCCCCCTTTCCCGAGGGCCGTTTCGGCGTCAGAGTGTTCCCGAGACCCATGCTACCAGGAGATCCGCAATGTCCGTTCAGAGAGCACTAAGAAGAGCCCTTCAAGAAGCGCTTATAAGTGTCGTCTTCCTTTTCGCTTCTACGGTTTCGGTTCAAGGCCAGGAGGCCGCGAAGCTGGGAGGGGACTTCTTCGGAGAGCTTGAATACCGGCATATCGGCCCGGTAGGGAATCGGGTAAGCGCTGTCGTTGGCGTACCCGGAGAACCCAACCTGTACTTCATCGGGGCTGCTTCGGGGGGTGTGTTCAAAACCGTGGACGGCGGGGTTCATTGGAATCCGGTGTTCGACGATCAGCCGGCCCAGTCCATCGGTGCCCTGGCGGTGGATCCCACCAATCCCAACGTAGTCTGGGCCGGGACCGGTGAGGCCCACATCCGGAGTAACGTGAGTGTGGGAAATGGCGTGTACAAGACCCTGGACGGTGGGAAGACTTGGAGCCACATGGGGTTGGGCGAGTCCGGAAGGATCAGCCGCATCGTAGTTCATCCTCATGATCCGGACATCGTCTTCGTCGCCGCTCTCGGTCACCTCTACGGGCCTCAGGAGGAGCGGGGGGTTTTCCGGACGGAAGACGGGGGGGAGAGCTGGGAGCGGGTCCTCTTTTCGAACGAGAATGCTGGGGCATCTGATCTGGTCATGGATCCCAACAATCCCAACATCCTCTTCGCAGGAATGTGGGAGATGGTGATATGGACCTGGGGCCGCCAGAGCGGAGGCCCGGGAAGCGGGCTTTTCCGGTCCAAGGATGGGGGAGACAGCTGGGAACGGTTGGAGGGGAACGGCCTACCCCGGCCACCCATCGGCAAAGTCGTACTCTCTATGACCCCGGACAATTCGGACCGGATCTATGCCCTCATCGAAACCAATTCGAATCGGGATTTCGCCCCCCTCCCCGACCACCAGGGGGTTCTTTGGAGGTCGGACAATGGCGGCGAGTCCTGGAGGATGGTGAATGCGGACCACACCCTGGTTCAGCGGCCCCACTACTACTCCCGTGTCGTGGCAGCCCCGGATGACCAGGATGAGGTTCACTTCCTGGCCACCAGCCATACGACCTCCCTGGATGGAGGGCTTTCGGTAAGAAGGGGCAGCGCCGGTGGTGACAACCACGACATGTGGATCGATCCTCTCCAGCCGGATCGGATGATCGTTGGAAACGATGGAGGCGTGCACATTTCCACTACGAGAGGCGAAAGTTGGCTACGCCCCCGGTTGCCCATCGCCCAGATGTACCATGGCTCTACCGACAATCAGATCCCCTACTTCGTCTACGGGAACAGGCAGGACGGGGCTTCCCATAGGGGACCCAGCAACAGCCTCACCGGAGGGAGTATCTCCATCGGCGAATGGCACTCGGTGGGTGGGTGTGAGTCGGGCTTCGCAATTCCAGATCCGGTGGACAACAACATCGTCTGGTCCGGTTGCTACGAGGGGATACTGGATCGATATGACCTCCGGACGGGGCATGCCCGGAACGTCAGTGTGTGGCCGAACAACCCTGAGGGTTGGCCTGCCGGGGACCTTCGCTACCGCTTCCAGTGGACTTTTCCTGTGGCCATCTCCCCTCACGATCACAACCGTGTGTATGTAGGGAGTCAGCACGTACATGTGACCACGGATGGTGGCCACAGCTATTCGGTCATCAGTCCCGATCTGACCACCAATGACAAGAGCCTTCAGGAGAAGACCGGGGGGCTCACCCCTGATGATGCCAGCCCAACTTATGCGGCGGTCCTTTTTGCCATCGCCGAGTCTCCGGTGGAGGAAGGTGTCATCTGGACCGGCTCCAATGACGGACTGGTTCATATATCCCGAGACGGTGGGGGGAGTTGGACCAACTTGACCGGGAATATCCCTGGCCTCCCACCTCTTGGGACGGTGAGCAACATCGAGGCGTCACGGTACAACGCCGGCACCGCCTATATCTCCGTGGACCTCCATCAGGTGAACAACACCGATCCCTACGCCTACAAGACGTCGGATTTTGGGGAAAGCTGGACCCTCATCACCGGAGATATTCCCAAGAGCATCTTCAGTAACGTCCACGTGGTTCGTGAGGATCCGGTAAGGCCTGGCCTACTGTATATGGGAACGGAAAACTCCCTCTTTGTATCCTTTGACGATGGTAGGGAGTGGGTTTCCCTTCAGACCAACCTTCCCCATGCTCCGGTCTATTGGCTCACGATCCAGGATCACTTCAACGACCTGGTCGTATCCACCTACGGGAGGGGATTCTGGATCCTGGATGACATCACGCCCCTCCAGCAGATGACCCCTGAGGCTCTGGCTTCCCGTGGCCACCTCTTTCAGCCTCGGCCCGCCTACCGTTTCCGGAACAAGGAAGGCCGGGTCAGCCAGCCGGAGGACCCAGGGGCAGGGCAGAACCCGGAATTCGGTGCGTCGATTCATTATTACCTCGGGGACGACGTCCAGGGAGGTGTGAGCCTCGCCATCCTGGATCAGGATGGGGAAGTCGTGAGCGAAATGGGCCGGATTTCTGGAGATCCCGGGCTCCACAGGGTCCACTGGAACCTTCGGTATCCCTCCTCCGACTCTCCACTGATGCGCACCAAAGTGCTGGAACACTCCCATGTCGAGTTAGGGGACGACGGCACGAGATCCGCCGGGGACGGGGGCAGGGTTTCTCCCCTCGCCCCTCCCGGTGAGTACACGGTCCAGCTGACCGTGGGAGATGAGATCTTCACGGTACCACTCACGGTCCTGAAGGACCCGGCGTCGGCTGGCTCCGAGGCGGATATCCGGGCTCAATTCCAGGTCCTTCTCCAGCTCCGGGAGGAGACGAACGCCGTGGTGGATCTCATCGATGGAGCCGAGTCCATCCGGGCCCAGGTGGTGGACCTTTCGGGACGGTTGGCCGGAAGGGATGGCGTTGCCGAGGTTCTGGCCGCCGCCCGGGCTCTCGATCAGGCCCTCATTGATCTGGAGATGGGATTGACGGACCTGAGAATGGCAGGTGGGCAGGATTCACTGCGCTGGCCGAGGCAGCTGTTCGCAAAACTCACCAGTCTGGCAGGTTATATAGCGGGATCGGACTTTCCGCCTACCGAGCAGCAGTTGGAGGTCCATGAGGTGCTGAAGGGCCTACTGGAAGATGCCCAGGACCGTATGGGGGCCATTCGAGGTGGGGAGTTGACGGACCTTAACCGCGCCCTGGTCGATGGGGGATTCCCTCATGTCATCGGGTAGCGGGAGGCCCTCCCGCCCCTTACTGTCCGAACTCCGGATCGTCTGATCCGGGGGTTGTTTAGGACCGAGACGAGGAGGAAGAGTTTGGCGGACGAGCTCAGGAAAAAGCCGAGTCTGGGAATCTCCATTGTTCCCGTGGTTGTTCTGATCCTTTCCCTCTACTACACCATTGTAGTCTTGGAGGGATCCGGGCATATCCCCCTCATTTTCGGCGCGACTGTGGCCGCCCTTATCGCGGCGGTGAATCTGGGCATGTCCTGGCATGACATTCAGAAGGGGCTCACCGGTGGGATCGTGGCGGCCCTTCCAGCTATCCTGATCCTCATCGTCGTCGGCCTCCTGATCGGGGTGTGGATTGCCAGTGGCGTGGTCCCGGTCATGATCTTCTATGGGTTGAAGATTCTTGCTCCGGGGTATTTCCTCGTGGCCACCGTTCTGATCTGTGCCCTCATTTCCCTGGCGACAGGGTCATCCTGGTCCACAGCGGCCACGGTAGGCCTGGCGATGATTGGTGTCGGCCAGGCTCTTGGAATTCCGAATGGCATGACGGCGGGGGCGGTGATCTCGGGTTCCTACTTTGGGGACAAGATGTCGCCCCTGTCGGATACCACCAACCTGGCTCCGGCGGTGGCGGGGACTCAGCTGTTCACCCACATCCGGCACATGGTCTATACGACCGTCCCGGCCCTCATCATCTCCGTGGTCATCTTCGGCATTATCGGGATCGTGAGGCCTGCTTCGGGCTCGGTAGAAACGGCCGACTACCTACTGATGCTGTCCACCATGGAAGCATCCTTCAACCTGTCTCCATTCCTGCTGATCGCGCCGGTTTCAGTCCTCTTCCTGGTGTGGAAGAAGGCCCCGGCGCTACCTGCCCTGGTGGTTGGCGTGGGGGTCGGCGCTGTCCTCTTGTTGGTCTTCCAACGGGATCCCAGCGGAGGTTGGGCCGGGAATCTCGGGGGTTTAGTAGAATCGCTCTACACGGGGTATGTGAGTGAGACCGGGGTCGCTACAGTTGATGAACTCCTCACCAGGGGAGGACTCTCATTCATGCTCGACACCATTGCCCTGATCATCGTGGCCCTGGCTTTCGGCGGCATCATGGAAGTCTCAGGGATGCTGGAGCGCATGGCGGCGGCCATTCTCACCATGGCCCGATCCACAGGTTCACTCATCGCAGTGACCATCTTCAGTTGCTTTGGAATGAACGTCCTCGCCTCGGATCAATACCTGGCCATCATCGTTCCGGGCCGGATGTACCGGGGAGCGTTCCTCAAGAGGGGCCTGCACCCCAAGAACCTCTCCAGGGCTCTGGAGGACTCGGCCACCCTCACCTCACCCCTTATTCCATGGAATACTTGTGGGGCCTATATGTCCGGAGTGCTGGGAGTGAGCTGCTTCGCCTATCTGCCCTTTGCGTTCCTCAACCTCGCTTCCCCATTGATCTCTCTGCTCTACGGGTTCACGGGGATAACCATCGAGAAGATCGAGGATGATCCGGAGTCACTGGTGGGTGTGTCCGAGGATGAGATGCCGGATCGTGGGTCGGGGGGCCACTAGCTCCTCGGCAGGACCAACTCGGCGATCCAGAAGGCCCCCTTTTCCAGGAGGGGGCCTTCTTTTTGGCTTCACCGGGCTGAGGCTTTACCCGAGTTCCGGGAAATATGGATCCAGGGCTGTCTTCGGCGGGGGTTCGGTCAGGAGGCTCACTCCGACCATGAGGACGGCGGAGATCAGGAACCCGGGGAGGACAGGGTCGATGGTGTCCGGCCCGAACGCCTTCCATAAGAAGGTGGCCGCCACCCCTCCTACCATGGCCGACGCCGCACCCTCCTTGGTTCCCCTTCGCCAGTAGACACCCAGCACCACCGGCATAAAGAAGGCGGAGGCCATTAGCGCGGTGAAGAGCAGGACGATGAACTGGACCAACTCCCCTTCGCCCACACCGGTGAGGAGAAGGATGACGGGGATGCAACCCACGACCAGGATGCCGATCCGGTCCACCATCATTTTCTGGCGCTCGGTAGCCTGAGGGTGCACGAGGTTCTGAAAGATGTCATAGGACAGGGCGGAACCGGCCACGATGAGGAGGGAGTCCACGGTGGACATCATTGCCGATGTGATGGCCGCCAGCATCAGGGCACCCAGAGTGGGGGGCAAAACCGCCCGTGCGATCATTGGCATGGCCAGGTCCCCCGTGGGGAGGACCGGGAAGAGGATGACGCTCGTGAGAGAGAGGATGAAGACAAGGAGATTCACGCCGGTGATTACCAAAATCGCGAAGAGGATTCCTCGGCGGATCGTAGGCATGTCCTTCATGGCGTAAAGACGGATCAGCTTTTCCGGGGTCGCCACGGACCCCAGAAAAAAGGCCAGGCCCATGGTGAAGAGAAGGGTGCCGGGGAGTCCGTCCCAGGTGAAGGTCAGGGGATTTACGGCCTGCACGTACGTGAATAGCTCGTCCACCCCTCCCACCTGTCGAATCGCCAGAGGGACCGCCAGGACTACGCCCAGAATCATGATCATTAGCTGGACAAAATCCGTGTATACGACTGCGATCATGCCCCCGACGACGGTGTAGGCCAGAAGGATCACGGTGAATCCCACCATTCCCCATTTCAGGGGAACGCCAAAAACGATATTGGCGATGAGGCCGCCGGCCACGATCTGGGCCTGGATGTACACAACCGTAGCGACGAGGATGATGGCTGCCGAAAGCCCCCGGATTCCCTTGCTGTAGTACCGGGTTTCAAGAAAGGCCGGAAGGGTAAGTTTCCGGTCCCGGGTGAAGCGGGGGGCCAACACGGCGGCGACGAACCAGTAGGCCAGGGGGATTGAAAGGACCAGCCAGCCAAAGGACCACCCCACAGTGTACATGACGCCGATGGTTCCGATGAAAGTGCCGGCGGAGGTATGGGTCGCCGCCAACGTCGCTCCCCCAAGGGCCCATCCAAGTTTACCTCCGGCGATCCAGTAGTCGGCCTCATTCTTGGTTTGTCGGAGGCTATACCAGCCGATTCCGAAAATGATGAGGAAATAGGAGCCGAAGACCCAGAATTGAAGGTTCATGGAACCCCCGTCGGGGGCGGGGGATCGGTATCGTCTTCATCTCGCTCCGCCAGATACATCCATAGGAGATATCCTGCGACGATCATGCCGAAGACCAGGAAGAGGCCCCAGAAGATGAACCCGGCCTCCAGCACGCTCCTCATCCGTCTTTCCTCCTCAGAAAGCGGATGCCCGCCGCACCCATAACCAGAAGGATCAGGACCACCACCAGGTCCAGCGCCCGCTCAAGGGTGACGGGGGAGCCGATCCCATCCTCGGTTCGGAGAATCAGCATGGCTGGGACAGCCTGGAGGCCCAGCTCATAAGTCCCCTCCCTCCCGGGGTCCGGTTTATTGATGACCGAGGTGGGGAAGGAGCCGCTGACGGTGAGCCCTTCGGGGACGGCTATTCTCGCGGTGAACGTTTCCGGGAGGGGTTCGAAGGGTACCCACCGGGGAACGATGAGAGGGATGGTGGCCCTGCCTTTTTCGGTCCATCCCCCTTCCACCGAATAGGAAATCTGAAGGGTGATGGAATCCCGGGTTCCCTGGGTCTCCGGTGGAAGTTGGGCCGATCCTTCCCAGTAGTGCTCCCTTACCCTCTCGAAGATGAAGCTGGATCCCTCATCCCCGTCCGATTCCAGCTCATGCCCATCGATCAGGACTCTGAGAGAGAGGAGGCGAATCGGTTCGGGGCTGAGGAGGGAGACGGGGATGCTATGGGCGTCCCGGTCCGGACGAAGGGTGAACGAAGAGACGACGGGTATTGGGTCTTTGGAGGAGGGAAGGCTCACCTCCACCCGGGCCGTCAGGAGGGTGCCCTGGCCTTGGGCCGCACCACCTGGAAGGAGTGCGGCGAGGAGAACGGTTAGAGCTCTCCAACGGCTTGTCCGCCAACCGGGGGGCACTTCCGGGCTCCGCCTTCTATCCCCACACATCTCTCAGGAGCCGGAGGGCATTCCCCCCCATCACTCTTTGTATCTCCTCGTTGGAGTACCCGTGCTTCACGAGCCAGCGGAGGATGTTGATGGAACCCTCGGCTGGATTCTCGATTCCCTTCACGTACTCCACCTTCTCGTGGTCCATCCTCGGATCGGTCTCGGCACCTCCTTTGCCTCCATGAGCTTCCTGGATGGAGAGGTTTGCCGCGTAGGTCCGGTGGAGCCCCACATGGTCTCCGAAGATGGTGTCGGGGCCGAATCCCACGTGTTCGATTCCCACCAGGTTCTTCACATACTCGAAGTGTTCCATGAAGGCTTCGAGATCGTGGGTCCTATGATTGTAGGTGAGGGTCGTGTGTGGGGCCGCCTCGATTCCGATCAGGCCCCCCTTTCTCGCACAAGCCTCCAGGACCTCATCCGGCGCGAGCCGGTTGGAGTCCCAAAGAGCCCGGGCTCCGATGTGGCTCAGGATAATGGGCTTCTCACTGACCTCGATGGTATCGAGGGTGGTTTGATCTCCACAGTGGGAACAGTCGATGAGCATTCCTACCTTGTTCATCCGCTCAACGGCCTTTCGCCCGAACACGGTGAGGCCTCCGTCCCGGGGCTCCTTAAGGCCCGCGCCAAGGGCGTTTCCTTCCGAATAGGCAATTCCGAGTGCTCTCACCCCGAAGCCGTACAGGACTTCGATCCGATCGAGCTCGTTCTCGATCATGGCCGCACCCTCGATAGAGGCGACCCACGCCACTTTCCCCTCATGGTGGGCCAGAAGGATGTCCTCCACCTTGGTGGCGTGGACGAGGAAGTCCTGGTGGGCCAGGTCGCAGAGTCTGATGCCCAGATCCTGGAGGATCTCCGTCCACTTCCAGCCCCCCTTCGACTGCATGGTGCAGATGCCGTCCAGGAGGTTGTCGAATATGCAGTCCCAGTGGCTGTGGGCGAGACCCTCGAAAGCCGTGGCTTGCCGGCCTTCCCTGACCATGGTAGGGGTTTGGGAAACATCGGCCGGGAAGAGGCCGACGTGCTCATGAAGAGAAACCAGGACGGTGTTTTCGAGATGCTCGTTCACCCGGTTCTCTTCATCGTCGCTCAGCGGCACCAAGTAGGGTTCGACCCGACCAGTCTCATTCGCGAGTTCAAAAGGCCGGTAGTCTTTGCCTTCCTCCAGGTACTGGAAGGACCGGTAGCCGGTGTAGCGTTTGGTCAGCGACATCTGGGGAACTCCTTGGACAGGGGGGGGCCGCCGAGGGCTGTCCGCCAAAGGCTGCCCTCCCCCCCCTGCCGGTGGGTAGGTCTCTTACTGGGAGCCTTTGAGGGCCTTCCTGATTCCCTCGGCGTAGGCTGGGTCGGCCTTGGCGAATACGGCCAACTGTCGATTGATGATCTTTCGGGGGATCCCCTTCATGGCCCCGGCGAGAGCCTTGTGTAGACGGTCCTGTTCGTCTTCCGGCAGGATACGGTAGAGGTTTCCGGCCTGGGAATAGTCGTCGTTCCCCTTCCTGTGGTCGTAACGATCGGCCTTACCCTCAATGTTCAGGCCGGGCTCGCCATAGGCCGAATCCTCCGCCGGGCCGCCCATGCTGTTGGGTTCGTAGTTGACGGCTGCCGGGTTCCCGTCGAACCGCATGGATCCATCCCGGTGATAGGTATGTACCGGACAACGGGGGGCGTTCACCGGCAGAGCTTCGTAGTTCACACCCAGGCGGTACCGGTGGGCATCGGCATAGGAGAAGATTCTGAACTGGAGCATTTTGTCCGGGCTCGGCCCGACGCCTGGAACCATGTTCGCCGGAGAGAAAGCGGACTGCTCAATTTCTGCAAAGTAGTCCTCAGGATTCCGGTTCAGCTCAAGAATGCCCACCTCTTTGAGTGGGTAGTCCTTGTGAGGCCAGACCTTGGTCAGGTCGAAGGGGTGGTAGGGCACCTTCTCCTGGTGCTTCTCGGGCATGACCTGGACCATGACTCGCCACTTGGGGAAGTCTCCGGTCTCGATGGAGTCGAAGAGGTCCCGCTGATGACTCTCCCTGTCCCCGGCGATGATGGCTTCCGCCTCGTCGTCCGTGAGACATTGAATTCCCTGCATGGTTTTGAAGTGGAACTTCACCCAGTACCTGGTTCCCTTGGCGTTGACGAAGCTGTACGTGTGACTCCCGTAGCCGTTCATGTGCCGGTAGCTCCGGGGTAGTCCCCTGTCCGAGAACAGGATGGTCACCTGGTGCACGCTTTCGGGTGAGAGAGACCAGAAATCCCACATGGCCGTGGGGTTACGGAGGTTGGTCTTCGGGTCCCGCTTCTGGGTGTGGATGAAGTCGGGGAACTTGTAGGGGTCCCGAACAAAAAAGACCGGGGTGTTGTTTCCTACCAGATCCCAGTTTCCTTCATCGGTGTAGAACTTCAGGGCAAACCCCCGGACATCCCTTTCCGCATCAGCGGCTCCCCGCTCCCCGGCCACGGTAGAAAAGCGCAGGAGGCAGGGGGTTTTCTTCCCAACCTTGGAAAAGATCTTCGCCTTGGTGAAACGGGTGATGTCTTTGGTCACCTTGAAGGTGCCGTAGGCCCCGGATCCCTTGGCGTGGACCACCCGTTCCGGAATCCGTTCCCGGTTGAAGTGGGCATGTTTCTCGAAGAGTTGCCAGTCCTGCACCAGGAGTGGCCCCCTGGGCCCCGCAGTGATGGAATTCTGGTTGTCGGCAACCGGAATTCCCGCCGAAGTCGTCAGCTTCTTCTTGGCCATGGTTATTCCTTCAGTCTTGGGGTTCGGCGATGAAACGGTAGACCATGGCACCCAGAATCGCACCCACGATGGGGGCTACCCAGAAGAGCCACAGCTGCCCCATGGCCCAGTCGCCAACGAAGAGAGCGACACCGGTGCTTCGGGCAGGGTTTACCGACGTGTTCGTGACAGGAATGCTGATCAGGTGAATGAGGGTGAGCCCCAATCCGATTGCGATGGGGGCGAATCCCTCGGGAGCCCTCTTGTCCGTGGCACCCAGGATGATAAGGAGGAACATCATGGTCATTACGACTTCACAGACCAGCGCTGCGACCAGGGAGTATCCGCCGGGCGAGTGGTCTCCATAGCCATTGGAAGCAAAACCGGCCGCAAGATCGAAACCCGCCTGGCCGCTTGCGATGACATAGAGGACGCCACCTGCGACGATTCCACCCAGTACCTGGGCGACGGCATAAGGAAGGATTTCCTTGGCTGGGAAACGTCCACCAGCCCAAAGACCGATGGACACGGCCGGGTTGATATGACACCCGGAGATGTGGCCAATGGCAAAGGCCATGGTCAGAAGAGTCAAGCCGAAGGCTAGTGAGACACCGAGAAGGCCGATGCCGACATTGGGGAAAGCGGCGGCGATGACTGCGCTCCCGCACCCACCCAGAACTAGCCAGAACGTACCGATGAATTCCGCTCCATACCTCTTCATGGTCCTCTCCCTTTTTTTGATTGGGGGCTTCTATCTGTAACGAAATGCTTTGATTTGCCACAAAGAGGACGGGGAATCCCACCGTTGAAACGACGGCTGATTCGGCCCGTCGGAGTTGACCAGGCATCCGAGGGCCGAGCCGGCGGCTCCCGGAAAAGGGTGGCTACCCGTTACAGTCCAGCGAGTAGCCCGGGGAAAGAATGAGAGGGGATCAGGAATTGGGCAAGCCGCAGCATTCTACCCTCAGGCCCGGTTCGGCAGCCCGACGGGTGCTGCGGAGGCGGGAACGGCAAAGTACTTTCCTCGTTCTCCTGAACTGTTTTCACCCCTAAACCCCGAAGACCATGATCCACCGGAATCGAAAAAGGGCAACGCCCCCCTCCAGGATTCTCTTCGTGCTCTCGGCACTCCTGGCCCCTATCCCCAACGGCCTATCGGGTCAGACTCCGGTCATCCCCGGTGAGGTTCCTGGCCTCCACGACCTCAGGGCGGTCCTGGATACGGGCATCGTGCTTCAGGATCGAAACGGGGACGGGGTCGTCGACGATCTTGAGCTACGGATTCTCCTGGGAAGGAACCCTGGGGAGGCGGAGGTCGGGGCGGCGGCGAATCTGGCGGCACGATTCGGTTACGAGACCTCCGCCACGGACCTGGGCCTGGTGGGTCGGGCCGGAACCAGGGAGGTGCACCGAACCCCTGTGGTCCTGGTCGGGTCGGGAGCCGTTGAAGCGGCGGGATATGCCGACCGATTCGGGGGGCATCTGGAAACGCTTAACCCTGGACAAGGCTCCCTCGTTCACCTTCAACCTGATCGGACCTTCCCCTCCGGGGGGGTGGTCATCCTCGGATATGATGCCTCCGGCCTTTTAGCCGCGGCCGAATACCTCTCCGGCCGTTACCCAGGTGTCTGGGACCCTTCAGGCCTCTCCTGGAGGGAAGTGGCTGAGAAGATCGAGGAGTTCGCGGAGGCCCAGGATCTAGAAGGGGCCACGGTCTCCCTCCAAGGGATCGTGGTGGATGGGGCCCGACCCGGGGTTGCCCGAGCCCACTTCGCGGTGTCGATCCCCAACGGGGCCGGTTTTGAACCGGCCGTGGATGCCTTCCTCAAAACGGACACCGTCTCAGGCGAGGCCGAAGGGGAAGCTGAGGAGGAGCAGGAAGCTGAGGAGGAGCAGGAAGCCGAGAAGGAGCAGGAAGCCGAGAAGGAGGGGGACAAAGAAGAGGGTGACGAGGTTTCCCTCTCCGACCTGGAGTTCAGGGCTTTGCACCGGCTGGACGTCCAGATCGAAGCCCCCGCCGATTCCCGGACCATCACCCTTCGTCCTGAGGAGCCCTGGGAGGTACGGGCTCCTTCTCCCTTCCGGAGGGGGGCGGACGCCTCCTTCAGCCTTCCGGAACTCTACCAGGTCGGCGGGCTCTTCCGGGATACGAATAGGGACCTGGTGCCCGACGAAACCGCCGCCTTCATTTCTCTGAAGGGTGGTGGGGCGCCCGGGGCGGTCATCGATTTCGCAACCCGCATCGGGTTGGAAACGGCCGGGATCCGGCTTCCGTTGGTGAAGCTGAACGATCAGGTGGATGATCCCACCACTTCCGGCTTCCCCGTGCTCCTCGGGACTGACCACTATCAGATCGGCCGCCTCCAGGAGGAGGGGAAGCTGCCCGGAACCGAGGTCGGCCCAGGGGAAGGGTTCGTCCAGTTCGTTGATGGAGCCTTTGGGGAAAGAAACGCCCTGGCCGTGGGAGGGGGAGATGACGCAGGCCTGTCGGCTGCTACCGAATGGCTCGCCTATCGGGCCCCCTACCTCTGGACTTACGGGAAAGGGGAATATGGACTCGCTGACGCCGAGACCGAGGTCCGCCGTTTCCTCCAGGCCCGGAAGGCACCGGGGCAGGTTGCTCTGGCGTTGACCAAACTGGGGAGTTGGATGGATCGGATGGCCGACGACCCGCCGGCCCGTGTGGAGGTGGAGCTGGCGGCTTTGGAAGTGGGGGAGGGGATTGAAGGGTTGGCTGAGACCATCGTCCGTGATCGGTTCCCCAACGCCGAGGTATCGGTGGATACGTGGACCACAGGTTTTGGGGTCGGGGACACGGTTTTTGCCCAGGAGTGGGATATCCCCTGGGAAGTTGATGAGGTCAGAGAGCTCCTCGAAACCGACGTGTATCCGAATGTCAGGTCAGGGGTGCCGGCGGAGGTCGAGGTACGAGTGAGTGAGCCTCCTGAGGTTCGTGAAGCTCTGGAGGAGGAAATCCGGACTGCCCTGGCCGACCTGGGGGCACCCGAATCCTCTGTTCGGGTCTTGAGTGCATACAAACAAGGGTATTCCTGGATCAACGACGTCCTTCTTCCCAGGCTCAGGTCGGAGTCGGTGGCATCCATCGATCTGACCTACCACACCCTGGAGGAGTCGGAGGAGGTGAGGTGGCAGACCATCGCCGCCGAGACCCGCTGGTTGCAGGAGGTCTACCCCATCGACGCCATCCTTTCCCGGGAGCTGGGGGTTCCTGACTCGGCCATCTCCTTCCACCCCACACGGCAGAAGGATCCCATCTACCTCTTCGAGGCCCGGGATGCGTCAGGCGAGGTGGTCCTCAGCGAGACCTTCGACCCTCACTATGTGGTGAGGCCCTTCTTCGACCTTTTCCCCGAGTATGAGCAGGTGAGGGTGACCACCGGATGGATAACCGCCTCTTCAGGGGGTGAGGTCCTACTGGACCAACGGGTGGTCACGGACCCGGAGCGGTTTTGGGATCGGCTTCAGACCGAGACCTACGGGGACAT
Organism: uncultured Gemmatimonadaceae bacterium; assembly: GCA_964407425.1. Lineage (GTDB taxonomy): Bacteria > Gemmatimonadota > Gemmatimonadetes > Longimicrobiales > Gaopeijiaceae > JABDNZ01. The sequence continues at coordinate 5,781 of CAYOVN010000045.1, read as the reverse complement.
CATCGAGTACATCATGGATACCCAGGAGGGGAAACCAGCCGGGGACAATGCTCCTTTCTTCGATGAGTTCCGGGTGGACCTTCGTCTCAGCGAGCCCGACTATCGAATTGGAGTGGACGAGGAGATCATCAGCTCCCTGGAGGCCCTCCACGAGGACCTGTACTTCGAGACCCACACCCTCTTCAGCCTCATCGCCGGGCGTTACCAGACATCTCTCTCCAATCCTGGCAGGGTCCTTCCATTTGTGGATCCCACCGGAGCCGGCCAGCCGGGTGTGGCTCGTCTGGTCCTCACCGGGAAGGAGAGGGGAAATCCGGAGTTGGTGGTCAGGAGCTGGGCCGAGGGGAGCTCGGAACCGCTGCGGCAATTGTACGAGCTGACGCCCCTCCCCGTGGAGGATCCGGGCCTGGTGGGGGCCGTCCTGACCGATGGACAGGAGGGACTCCGGCAGCTCATGGTTCGGGTAACGGTGCCCGACTCCGTGGACCGGTATGAGGAGTTCGCTGCCAGGAGCAGTGAGTCTGGAATCGACCGACAGTTCCTGAATGTGGAACTCCTGGAGGGAATGCTTCGGTCCATTCGGCGCCTCCACCAGGAGGGGCTCATGGAGGACGCCCTATCCTGGGACAGGGTGGAAGAGCTGGTCCTGGATTTCCGCCTGGAAAAGGACAGCACGTTCCAGAGAAGTGTGGTTCTGCCCCGGAGCCGGAATCCGAAGTCCACTGAAAACCCCCGCCTTTCGGCAGGGGGATGGACCTATTCAGGGGAGCCCATCGTCCAGTGGAACACCCCCATCTCCATCGAAGAGAATGAAGAGCTTTTGGGTAAACTCGGGACATTCCCAGGAGTGAACGTCTACTACCTGACAAACTCTTTCCTCGGGAACCAGGTGTGGGCGGCTGATTTTCTCCCGCCGCAGAGTGCTGCCTATGTTTCCCAGGCCAAGCTCAATGCCCTCAAGCCCACCCTCTTTGTCACCGGTCGGGAGCATGCAAACGAGGTCTCCAGCACGAGTCACATACTCAAACTGGGAGAGCTTCTGGTCACCGATTCCGCTCATCGGGAGATGCTGAAGAAGGTGAATGTCGTTCTGCACCCCCTCACCAATCCGGACGGTGCCTCACTGGCTTATGCTCGTCAGTTGGTGAACCCGGATCACATGCTACATGCTGGCCGACCCGGGGCCCTGGGATCCGATGCCACGAGCGGTGGAAGTTCGGACGATCCCATCTACCCGGAATCCAAAGCACGACAGCTGATAAGGGAGGCCTGGCTTCCGGACATCTACTTGAATCCCCACGGCTACCCCAGCCATGAGTGGGTTCAGTACTTCGCAGGCTACAGCGCCTGGGCCCGAGGCCGGAGAGTCGGCCCGAGGATGTGGTGGGCTCCCCGCGGATGGTTCATACCCGGTTTTTCATGGGTGGAGGACGAGGAGAACCCGGACTATGAGACGGCCCAGTTCGCCATCCTGGACTCCATGGCCGCTGCCGTCACCGGAAATGCTGATGTAGACGCAATGAATCGGCGCCTCTATGCCCGATACAAGAAGTACGGCGAGCAGGACCGGGATGGGTTCACCGAGTACTTTCACAACGGCATGGTGGTCAGCATGCGCCTCAAGGGGAACGAGAGCATCGGGACTGGTCTGAACTCCCCTCGAATCACTTATTTCTCGGTGACAACAGAGGCGCCTGATGAAACCGCCAGGGGGCCGTGGATGGATCTTATGGGTCAGGTGGGGTTGGCCCACACCACGTCGACACTGAAGTACCTCGCCTCCGGGGAGTTCAAGGTGGAGCGGGAGGCGGAGGCCTTTGATGAGGCCGTGGTCCGGAAGCTGTATAGGGTGAAGCCGGTATTACCGCCGAAGGGGACGAAATAGAGACCATGATCAAACTGCAGACTATCCAAACCCGCGGGCAGATTCTCTCGGCCCTCGTAGCCTTTGCCTGCCTGGTGCCCGCCCAATTCGCCGAGGGTCAGAGCGGACTCCTCACGGTGGCGGAATCTACCGGCTTCCAGCAGACCTCCCTCCACTCCGACGTCCTGGAGTTTGTCTCCGAACTTCAGGCTCTGAGCCCGCTCATTCGGGTTGAGACCATGGCTGTGAGTGCTGAGGGAAGGCCCCTGCCCGTCATCGTGATCGGGGACCCCGTACCGGCTTCCCCCCAGGACCTCCGCTTCGACGATCGGGCGGTGGTTTACATCCAGGCCAACATCCACGCTGGAGAGGTGGAGGGGAAAGAGGCCGCCCTCATGCTGGCCCGGGACATCGTCCAAGGTGCCACACGAAACTACCTGGATCGTTTGGTCATCCTCATTTGCCCGAACTTCAATCCTGATGGCAATGACAAGATCAGCACCCAGAACCGGACCAATCAGGTAGGCCCGGAAGGTGGAGTGGGAATCCGGTACAATGGACAGAACCTCGATTTGAACAGGGATGGGATGAAGCTGGAGAGCCCTGAAGCGTCGGGATTGGTGGAGAACATCTTCCTTCGCTGGGATCCGGTCTTCTTCCTGGATAGCCACACCCATAACGGCTCCTATCACCAGGAACCGGTGACCTGGACCTGGGGGCTGAACCCCAACGGGGATCCGGGGATCTTTTCCTACATGGCCGATGTCGTGCTCCCGGAGATAACCAGGCGGACCCGGGAGGACTACGGGCTTCTCACCATCCCCCACGGGGACTTCATCAACGCCAGCGATCCAGCGGCAGGTTGGATTCCTCTGGGTCCCCAGCCCCGCTATCTGAGCAACTACGTGGGACTTCGGAACCGGATTTCAGTCCTGAATGAGCAGTACCCTTACGTTGATTTCGAGACCCGGGTCATGGGGGCATACAACCTCTTCCGGACCTTCCTCGACTACCTCTATGACAACAAGCAGGAGGTCGTTGCCCTGGTTCGGGACGCGGACCGGAGGGTGACGGAGCGTGGCAGGAGCACCTCTCCCGGGGAGTTCACGGTGGAGTTCGACGCCCAGGCCATCGACTTCATGATCACCATCCAGGGATACGAGATGGAGGTCACCCAGACAGCCGGTGGGAGAAATCGGGCCCGACCCACCGAAACCCTCCGCACCTACAATGATGTGCCCTACCTGGCGAACTGGGCTCCCACCCGGACCGTGCCCTGGCCCAATGGCTATCTCATCACGGTTCAGGATGAGAGGGTCGTGGAGAAACTTCTCCAGCACGGAATAGCGGTGGAGCGCCTCAGTCAGCCGGTGTCCCTGACGGTTGATCAGTTCAACGTGACGGAGGTGACGGGGGCCCCTCGCCTGAACCAGGGTCACTACACCACCGGAGTGTCCGGAGATTATTCCACGGTGGAAAGAGAGTTTCCTGCGGGGACCCTCTTCGTTACAACTGCCCAATCCCTCGGGGCCCTGGCCGTGTCTTTGCTGGAACCCGAAAGTGACGATGGTATGGTGTACTGGAATTTCTTCGACCGATACCTGGCCACACAGTGGAGTTCCGCCCCGGAGGTCTACCCCGTTTTTAAACTCAGAACGCCGGTGAATCTGGTTACCGAGCGGGTCGGGGGCTGAGGCGTTCAACCGTGTTTTTGTTTGTCCTATTTCTTCCTGAGGGACTGCAATGTCTTCCGAAATTCGTATCCCGACCGGTGTGGATCGACGCCATTTCCTGAAATTGGCGGCCGGCGCCGCTGCTGCCTCCGGTTTTGTTCCGGGTCCGCTGGGGACAGGACCCCTCCTCGGGCAGGAGCGGAGACCGGGAGGTGTGGGACAGGAAGCGCCCCCCCCGGTTCCTCTAGGAAATGGCGAGCCACCTGCTTTCGCCTTCCAGGCGTATCCGGGGGGGACCGGTTCTCTTCTGGAGAAGCTGTGGAGGGAGGGTGGTGGATTACCCTTCGAGCGGGTGCCGTTCGAAATCGAGGCGTGGAGCGGCCCGGTTCCAGGGGCGGAGGAAGACGTGGCCTTCCTTCCCGTTCATCGTCTCGCCGCCCTCCTTCGTGATCGCCACATCTCTCCCACAGAGTTGACCGAGATCTATCTGGAGAGGTTGAAGAGGTACGATCCGATCCTCCTTTGTGCTGTCACGATCCTGGAGGGGCGGGGAAGGGAAGAGGCCCAGCAGGCCGAGGCGGAGATTCGGGCCGGTGAGTGGAAGGGGCCGCTGCATGGGATTCCGTGGGGAGTAAAGGACCTATTCACCGTGTCGGGGGCACCCACCACCTGGGGGGCCGAGGCATTTCAGAACCAGGTAGTGGAAGAGGACGCCGAGGTGGTTCGAAGGATGCGGGAGGCTGGCGCCGTGCTAATCGCCAAACTCTCCACCGGGCAATTCGCCATGGGGGATCAGTGGTATCGGGGCCGAACCAAGAACCCGTGGAATGTGGAACAGGGATCCAGCGGTTCGTCGGCGGGCCCGGCCTCGGCCACGGCTGCGGGGTGTGTCGCTTTCGGAATAGGAAGTGAAACCCAGGGCTCCATCACCTCCCCGGCCCGGAGATGCGGATTGAGTGCTCTCCGGCCTACCTTCGGCCGCATATCGAGGCATGGAGGGATGGTTTTGGCCTGGAGTATGGACAAGGTGGGACCCCTCTGCCGGTCGGTGGAAGATTGCGCACTGGTCTTCAGTACCATCCACGGCGCCGACGAAAAGGATCCGGCCACGCTCACCACCCCCTTCAGCTTCCAGCGAAACCCGGACCTGTCCACGTTCCGGATCGGCTACGATGAGGATGCCCCTGAGGCCTTCGTCGCGGCTCTCCGAGCTTTGGGCGCCGATCCTGTGCCCATGGCCGAGGTCCCCAGGGGTAGCTCCAACGCCCTGAACGTGGAGTCCGCCGCAGCAATGGATTTTCATATCGCGCCGCAACTCGAAGCGGAGGCGGCGGCCCCGGAACCCCAACCGGAGGAGGAGGGGCGGAGGCGGGCTCGATTCCGGGGTGGTCGGGACGTTTCGGCCCTGGACTTCGTCCAGTCCCAACGGCGGCGCCATCTCCTCATGAAGGAAATGGCCGAGGCCATGGATGGGTTCGACATGTTCGTGAGTGGTCGAGGACAGGTGGGCCTCACCAACCAAACCGGGCACCCGGCGGTGGTAGTCCCGTACGATTTCGGGGGGGACAATCCCCAGCCCCTCACGACCACGATACTCGGGGATTTGTTTGCCGACGATAAGATTCTGGCAGTGGCCAACGCCTACCAACGATCCACGGACTGGCACCTGAGACGGCCTGACCTGAGCGGATTGGACGCCTGAGCCATGGAAGCGACATCGATTCTGTACCAGTTCGTTGTGGGAGGCGTGTTTTTCGCCTTCGGAATCGCTATCCCCTGGCGGGCCGGTGACTACTCCCTGAAGAAGCCTGCGGATCGCCGATTGCTTTTCTCCATCGTCGGGGCGGCTCTGTTCTATCTCGCCCTTCATTCGGCTTGGCACCTTTACGCCGCCGGGTCCGGGTAGGGCGACATGGACGCGACGTCTGTCATTGGGACTCGTCTCGATTACTGGGTGATCATCGGCTATTTCGTCCTGATCTTCAGCTTCGGTTTCTACTTTTCCCGATTCACCCGGTCCACAAAAGACTTCTTCATGGGAGGACAGCGGTTCTCCTGGTGGCTCATCACCTTCAGTTGTGTGGCGACGGTGGTGGGGTCGTACAGCTTCATCAAGTACTCGGCGGCTGGTTTCCGGTATGGGACCTCGTCGACCATGGCTTATATGAACGACTGGATCGTCATGGGATTCCTCCTCCTCGGGTGGCTTCCGATTCTCTATTTCAACCGGTTCCTCTCGGTTCC
>CAYOVN010000044.1:0-22205 GCA_964407425.1 uncultured Gemmatimonadaceae bacterium | reverse complement strand
CGTATCCAATCATAAAATCAATTGGAACCGTGACCGCCATCTTTGCTGAAATCTTCATTCCCGGAATAAAAAGTCAAGTTGCCATTAGCGTTTGCAGTCTTCTGTGTTGAACAAATACCAGTTAGGATGGCTGCCAGTGTAAATTTTGAATATCAGCAAATTCATAGATCCATAAAGGAGTCATTTTGTGGCCATAGCTATTATCTCGGTAATGACTCGGTCATTGTCACTATATTTAACTGGATTGAAGATTAATTTTGTAAATCACAAGGTCTGAATGAATAGAAATCCTTTTTCCACGACGGCAGACCGCGCATTCGTGTCTTTATCAATATTGAACAGCCCGCCAATTCCTGATTCAGCGATCCTTGCCCCACTCCTTCTCTAACATCGGCGTCAGGTTTTTGCTCGAAATCGATAGATCATTCTTAATTGCGCCCTCAACTCTTTCCGAATCATTATGATACAATGCATCAATAATATCAGCATGTGATCTTATGCTCCATTCGACATCGGCCCGTTCACCCTCACGCCATAGAATATATTGATAAGGACTCGCGCGTCCCCATAATCTTTCAATTATTTCAAAAAGAATCGGCATGTTAGACTCACGATAAATTGTGTAATGAAATTCCCTGTTGAGCTCAAGAAATTTCTCGCTATCGCGCTTTTTGATCGATCGGGTATAATCTTTATGAATTCGCCTCAGAACATCGATCGTCTCCTTTTGTATGTGTACCGCTGCGTATCTTGCAGCGAAAGGCTCCAGCTTGAGACGAATACGAGTAATTTCTCTCAAATCACTGGCCAAGAGTCTATTCACGGTGCAAGCTCGATTATTTGTTCGCGACAAAAAACCTGTGGCCTCAAGCCGGTTGAGCGCATCCCGGACCGGCATAGAACTAACCTTCATCTGTTTGGCGATATCGCCTGTAACGATGGGGGCTCCAGGAGGGATATGCCCCAATATAATAGCTTGAAATAGTTGCTTATATACAGTTTCTTGCATCGTGGAGACTTCAACCGGTTTTAGGGACTTTACCGAACTGTTAGATGGATGAGTCTGGGGGTCTTGATCATCGAATTGCATATCTCGCAAATTCTCTAATGAAGCCTTATGGTGTTTTTGAAGACTTCTGGCACCCTCTAACCCGGCAAAACCGGCATCTCGGAACCACTTGCGGATTAAATGTGAACCGCTCGTAATGCTTAAGGGTATTGATGCCTTTCTAGATTTAAAGAGAAAGTCTTTCGGAAGCAGCTGGCTTTCTCTAAGATATAAGGTGAAGGTCTCTACAATTTGTTTTGTTAGAGTGGGCTTGTTGACGCCATCAAATAATGTAGGCAATCTTGTTCCAATCTCCAACCCGGCCAGATCTTCCACTTTAAGTTTCAGTGCATCTTTGAGTTTCGCTCCGGTTTGAGTAAGAATGTCAAAAAGAAGCAGGTTCCTCAACTCTGAAATTAGGACCGAGCGGACCTTAGCGATATCTTCTGCGGTCAGAGTTTTTCGAGTGCTGATTTGCGATGCCGAGATTACTCTATTCTTGGTCTTTTGAGGGCTCATATCTTTCCTTTAGAATCACAACTATATTTAGAACTTGTTATTATAGTTGTGATTGATATGTCAACAAATATTTACTTCAGGTGTTGTTCAAGCCAATTTGTGGTATATTTATCTTCAAGGTTTTTTTGCGCCACACAACTCTTTTGAATATGATTATTTACTAAACCCAGAAAACTTCAAAAGTTGATCACCGCATATCCAAAAAAGTATAAATCATATAAAAACAGAGAATTATATGGTTATTAGGTGAGCATATTTTTTTAAGGCATGTCTGAATGCACTCGAAAGCGTAACAGTATTTAAAACCCAAGCTATTTGAGATATGAACGACTTTTGGCTCGATAATATCCCAGTATTTATCTATGCATTAGTTCAATATACTTCTTGACAATAAATATGTGAATGATAATAAATCAACGATCGTGACGATATTGTTATTTGTTGTCTTGCAAACCCTATCAATCTGTTTCTCATCGTGTCCTGAAATTATAAGTGTCAAAAAAAAATAAGAATTGTCACACTAAAGAATCAATATTTACTTGGCCTATGTTTTGCCGGGGTGTCAGAAGTGAAACCCCAAAGGATACCAAAAAAGAAGGATTCATATGGAGACAAACCCTAATTCGACATCTTCAATTATCGATTTGGATCAAACTCAGTTCTCATATGACCAATCAGCAACAGACGATACCATCGATAAAATATTTAAAGCACGATCCATCGCCGTCGTAGGCGCATCGTCCGTCAAATCCAAATTTGGTTTCATGACGCTGAATACCCTTATACGTGGGGGCTATAAAGGTGCGATTTTTCCAGTTAATCCCAAGGGTGGTGAAATACTCGGTCTAAAGACCTATCGATCGCTTATGGAAATCCCTGTCACCTTGGACTTGGTTGTAATCATTGTGCCCTTCAAGTTTGTGGCAAGCGTTCTTAAAGAGGCTTCAGCAAAGGGTGCTATAGGGGCCATAATATGCAGTGGAGGCTTTCGCGAGGCTGGCCGTCCTGATCTAGAGGACGAATTGAAGCAAATCGGTCTTAAGGAGGGCATTAGGCTACTTGGTCCGAATATATCGGGGATTGCATATCTTCCCAACCAAATGTGCGCCCAATTTTTCCCGGTGTTCACTTTGTCTGGTGCGATGGCCATCGTTTCACAAAGCGGCTCGGTTACTACAGGTCTATGCGAATGGGCATGCGAGGAGGGTGTGGGGATATCGGCCGGTATCAATTTGGGAAATCAGGTGGACATCAATGAATCACATTACCTAAGTTATTTTGGTCAGGACCCCTGTACCAAAGTCATCTTGATGTATCTCGAGGGTGTCTCCAACGGCAGAGTCTTCTTGTCTGCACTTGAAAAAACCGCCCGTAAAAAGCCGGTGGTCATCATTAAAGGCGGACGAACCGAGGCAGGTCTAAGGTCCACAGCCTCACACACAGGTGCAATGGGATCAAGTTACGAGGTATTCGCAGCCGCATGCCGGCAGGTAGGCGCAGTTGTCTCCCGTGACATCGAGACGGCCTATGATTGTGCAAAGGCGCTGGCGACCATGCCAAGGTTAAAGGGAAATCGACTCGTTTCCGTTTCAACTTCAGGCGGTGGAAACACCTTGGCAATGGATGAAATCGATTCCCATGATTTGAAGGCTTCATCATTGCCTGAAGAACTAGTTAAGAGTCTTCATGATTTAAACCTTTCACCACTAGCCGACTTTTCAAATCCTATCGATCTGGCCGGTCTCGTAACAGACCATTTTCGAAAAACCGTCTTGGAAATCGATCGGCAAGATGCCGCAGATGTAATTTTATTGAATTTTGCAGACCCAATGATTGAGGATAAAGATTTGGTCGAGGAACTGACAAATAAAATAAAAACGCCTTTAATTGTAAGTTATTTTGCTGGAGGGAAACAAGAGAAAAAGGGAAGATGGGCTTTAAACAGATCTGGATATCCAGTTTTTTCAGCCCCGGAAAGAGCGATCAGGGGGATTTCGGCTTGTTACTGGCGGTCTGAATATCTCAGAAAACGCGAATTGCATAACCAAAAAAATGAAAAAGTATCATACGGATTCCCATCGAAAATGGAATTCAACCATCCAGTATTGGAGCCGAATGTCGTAGAACTGATCAGACAGTACGGTATTTCATATCCTGATTTTAAGCTGGTGAAAAGTTCGGAGGAGGCAGCTGATACAGCAGAGAAATTAGGATTCCCAGTTGTAATGAAGGTGGTTTCAGCGGGTGTGATACACAAGACAGAGGTAGGGGGCGTCATTACAAACCTTGCAGATAAAGAACAGGTAAAGCGACAGTATGACAATATGCTTGAAAGTATTGAGAAAGCAGCTCCTGATGCAAAACTGGAAGGGGTAATGGTTTGTAAGCAGGCGCCAGAGGGACTGGAGCTCATTGCAGGCAGTCTTACCGATCCGGTTTTTGGACCGACAATCATGATTGGACTTGGTGGTATTTATACCGAGCTTTTTAATGATGTTTCATTTCGGATCGCTCCATTAAAAGAGATCGATGCCGAAGAAATGATTGAGGAGTTGAAAGCATATCGGATATTGAAAGGTGTTCGAGGAGAAAAAGAAAAAAATATACCAGCGTTGATCAATTTACTGCTATCTCTGTCGCGCATGGTTGTGGAAAACCCGGAAATCAAAGAGATAGATCTGAACCCGGTGAGGATCTATTCGGAAAAGCTATTGGTGCTGGACGCACATTTAGTTAATGGCAATAAAATGGAGATAAAATAAACCATAATAATAATGATCAAGAACCGAATTCAAAATCAGGAGATAAAATGACGCGGAAAAATGTTTCTTTACTTAAAAGAGAAAGCTTAGAGAGAATACACAAGGAATCTATAAAAATATTAGAGAATATCGGTATACTGGTCGAGAATGAAAAATGTCGTAATATACTCAAAAAAGCGGGAGGCAAAGGAGTCGGGCAAACCGATGTCATTCGGCTGCCTGCTGCCATGGTCGTTGAAGCTTTGGAACAGGTAACAAAGAAGTTCGAGATGGTTCATCCAAATGGGCATCGATTTGCCTTACCTTGTGAACGCCCGATGGGTGGAACCAGGGTCAAAATGCCCAAAATATTGGAATATGGAACAAATAAAATAAGACCTCCTAAAAGACAGGATGTCATTAATCTCTGTCAAATCACCAATGCTCTTGCAGGTGCTGATTTTACCGTTGCCATTCAGTACCCTTCCAGCGACGTGCCTCCAGAAATCGATATTGCGGACACTCTAGGCCTGGTTTTAGGAATAACCGGCAAAATAAGCATTGTAGCACCTTCGACCGTCGACGATGCTAGAACGTCATTAGATTTGGCTTCGGTCGCCGTTGGGTCGGAAGACACTGATAAGAATCCAGGAACATGGGTGGAGGTCAACACAACAAGCCCATTGACATTTGGAAACAGAGAAGGGGATATTATGTCTCATGTTCTTGAAAGACATGTTCCCATCGATGTCGCACCGATGCCTGTTGCCGGGGTTGCTACACCATTTACACTGGCGGGGACCCTGTCCGTATCAAATGCGGAAAGTCTTTTCCTTATTACCCTTGCAAACACAATCTGGCCGGGGGCAAAAATCATACATTCTGTGTGTGGCTCAATTTTAAATATGAGAACTGCAAATCTCTCTATGGGTGCAGCCGAAACCTGCTTGTTGAGTAGCGCAGAGCTGGCCTTAGCTAAATTTTATGGGTTTCCTACCTTTCGAATGGGTGGATACAGCGATTCGATTTATCCCGATGTTCAAGCGGGAATAGAAAAAATGGCGGCAATTTTAACCCTAACCCAAAGCAATGTCGATCTGATTAATATGGGTGGGCCCTTAAATTGCGCTGCACATCATAGTTACGAGCAGGTGGTAATAGACCATGACATATGGGAAATGAGTGAACGTATAGCGACGGAAATAGAAGTCAATGATGATACATTGGCTTATGATACCGTTGTAAAAGTCGGACATGGCGGATCATATATTGGAGAAGCCCATACACGTAACTGGGTTCGCAGCGGAGAACACTACTATGGCGGATCGTTCAATCACACCGGCTTGCCCGGGGAAGAAAATACCATGCTCGCAAGAGCGCACGAACGTGTGGAAGACATTTTAAGCAAACCATTAGAATACCTTGCACCCCCTGATTCACTCAAACGAATAAAACAGTATGTACACGACCACGCTAAATCGAAAAATATCACCCCCCCTGAATGGACTGAATAATTCACATGGAAACGGATGGAGAAATCACATGCCAGATTTTTATAATAATATTGCTGAAATGATTGTAGCTGGTTCGATAGACGAAATTGAACAGGCGACCAAAGAAAAGTTGAGCCAAGGAGAAAAACCCAAGGACATATTGGATAAGGGCCTCTTAAAAGGAATGGAAATTGTAGCAAAACGATTTAAGGTTGGTGATATGTATGTTCCGGAAGTCATTCACTCGGCCCAAACCATGCATGCTGCCATGGCATGTCTCAAACCCTATTTGATGGAGGCAGATCAAGACGGATCCGGTGTTGTCATGATAGGAACCGTTGAAGGAGATATCCACAATGTCGGTAAAGATTTGGTTGCTATGATGTTTGAAGGGGTGGGCTTTAACGTTATAAATCTGGGCGTAAATGTTAAGCCTCAGGTATTTGTAGAAAAAACAAAGGAGCATAATCCTGGCATCCTGGCCATGTCCGCCTTATTGACGACAACGATGCCAAAAATGGGCGAAACTATCCAGGCACTTGTCGATGCAGGATTGAGGGATAAGGTGAAAATAATTGCGGGAGGCGCGCCGCTCACCGAAGAATTTGTGGCTGGTATTGGTGGCGATGGGTATGCACCCAATGCTATCCTTGCTGTCGAGAAGGCCAAGGAGCTTTTGGGCAAAGTTGAAAAATAGCAAACAGGTAACCGTGAAACGGGAGTCCAATGAAAAATAAAGCCCCTATGAAGCCCCAGGGTAATAAGGAAACGGCAGTTTGTGATATCCTTATCTGCAATGCATATATTCTCAGTGTCGACAAAGAAAGAACAATCTATCCAACCGGGTCCATTGCTATTACAGGAAATGAAATAATCGCTGTGGGGCCCGAAAGGAAAATCGAACCTATTTTTAATCCTAAACAAATCCTGGATGCCGGTGGCGCGGTTGTTCACCCTGGCTTTATCGATTCCCACTCTCATGCAACACTGCACTTATCCAGGGGGGCAATCACGGACAACCAATCTGCTGAACGGACTATTGGCTATTTTGACTGGCTCAATGAAATGCGTGAAGAAGACGAATATGTTTCGGGTCTTTCATTCTGTGCTGAAATGGCTTCAAAAGGATATACTGCCTTTATGGATGCCGGAACAGCTTTTAATCCCGACATGCTGGCTGCTGCTGCCGAGAAGATCGGCGTCCGCGCTTCTCTCTCTGATCCATTCCTCTGGGACAGACCCGAAGGGGAAGACGGGTTAGCTGCAACCTTAAAGCGTGCCCCATGTGGTTTAGACAGATCTTTGAAGGTCATGGGAAAAGAGTTGTGGCGAAACAAGGTTTCCAATTCATTAATCAGCGGTCATGTGTCTCTTTATGGGGATGGATCCGCTTCTGACGAGCTTATCCTTGCTGCTAAAAGGTGTGCAGATGACAATGATGTCATTTTTAATATGCACGTGAATTTTATTCCGGAAACAACGGAACAGGAGGACTTAAGATATCATGGAAGACATACCCTGTGCCATTTTAATGATATAGGTGTGCTGGGTCAAAACTGCACTTTTGCTCATATGAACGTTGTTCGTGACGATGAGTTAAAGCCCGTCATTGAGTCCGGAATGTCAATTGCCTGGCAGCCTGGTAATTTCTTGTTCTATGGAATATCGTCCATGGTTAACTCCCGTATGAAGGAGCTTATGGACAATCATATCAACGTATCTTTTGGGGTTGATGTTGCAAAAATATGGACTTTTGGTGACATGGAATTCCTTGGCTTTCTGGTGGCACGCCACGGTAAAAGTAATGTTTCGCCTGAAAAACTAATGGAGATGCGAACAATCGGCGGCGCAAAGGCCTTGGGTCTCGAAAACATGATTGGTAGCATAGAGCCTGGCAAACGTGCCGATCTGGTCATACGCAAGAATAGCATCCAAGAATATCAGCCAGGAATCGACAACGTACAGGAAATGATGCAATCGAGCAGATCAGATTCTGTGTCATGGGTTATTGTCAACGGGAAAGTCATATATAGAGACGGACACCTTGTAAACATAGATGAAAAAAACCTGTTCGAAAAAGCAAAAATTACAACAAGACAAATAATGAAGCGACTCGATTTCAGCCCGACCATAAAATGGCCCATGGTAACATGACTTAATAAGAAGCCGCGTATTCTGATGTATCAGGAGAATCAATAATGCCAGAACATTATGATATAATTATAAAGAACGCCAGTATAATTGATGGTTCGGGTTCTCCGGCATTTAAGGGAGACCTTGGAATCAAAGGGGACAAAATTGTCTCCCTGGGCGAAGTTAATGGAAATGCAGACATACAAATAGATGGTCAAGGACTGATATTGTGCCCTGGGTTCATAGATATGCACAGTCATGCAGACTTGAACATTTTACAGTACCCGCTTGCTGAGAATCTTGTGATGCAGGGTGTTACCACGTTTGCCGGTGGAAACTGTGGCTTGTCACTTGCGCCGGTAAATGACTTCATGCCTTTTGGTATCTTTACACCCAGTATTGTTGGTGAATGGTGGCATGAAATTGAGCCGGATACATATGGTCCTCCCAAGTTATTACCGCTAAACAAGTATCGCAAAATATTGGAAAAGAAATTGGGATACAAAATCGACTGGAAAACATTTGGAGATTTTCTCAACAAGGTTGATGAATCCGGCGCCTCCATCAACTACGCGCCCCTTGTCGGCCACAACACTATTAGATTAGCGGTGATGGGTGAAGATTTTCAGAGAAGAGCCCGACCCGAAGAAATTGAAGAGATGAGGACCCATCTGGAGGAGGCAATGAAAAGTGGTGCTTTAGGAATGGCATCCGGATTTGACGGTGGACCGGGAGATTTTGCGCCTACAGATGAAGTGATTGAACTGGCCAAGGTCGTTAAAAAATATGAGGGTTTCTATGCAACCCATACGCGAAACAGCGACAATAATTATCCCTCGAAAGACCCCCAGGAGTGGGGTTATGGCATATGTCATAGTCTTTCGCCTGACGAAATGCCGGCTGACAAATACAATGGAATTATGGAAGCCATCAAAATTGCCACAGAAGCAAAATTGCCCGGGCACGTTTCACATGTAATCCCGGCCTATAATATTTATCAGCACTACCCCGAAAAGCTTCAAGAGGCGGCTGCAAAGGCAACCTTGGAACTTTTTGAAAAAGCCGTAGACGATGGAGTGGATTTAACTTTTGATGTTTTACCGGATGAGGATTTACATGGGGTGTTTATTTCAGGCCCGCGATTGATTGATTTATTCTCTGCATGGCTCAAAAAAATAGGTTCTGAAGAGAGATTTGTTGACAATATAAAAATCAGTGAATTTAGAGAAGAATTGAAAAAGGAGTTTGCCGGTGGGAAATTCAAAATATTAATGATCAATCCAAAAACTGATTTTTGTTGGATGGAACGCCCATATATCCTTCGGTGCAGCAATAAATCCATTGAAGGTAAAACCATTGGCGATATAAGCAGGCAAAGGAATACCGATCCTTTCGAAACAATATTAGATATCTTAATCGAAGACCCAAATACCAAATACAACTGCAAGGACCCCAGATGGACCGAAACAACAGTTTCCGTATTTCTTAAACACCCATCTGCTATTGTCGCTACGGATCTAACGATAGTTCCCTTTGGAGAAAATGATTTGCAGGGAGGGGGTGGCATCGCTGCCGGTGAACCCGGTTTAGCTACTTATGCTTTCTATCCAAGATATATAAGGAGATATGTCAAAGAGAAAGCTATTCTCAGTTTGGAGGATGCCGTTAACAAAGCAACCTATCTTCCAGCGCAAAGATTAAATCTGAAAAAGAGAGGAATACTATCCGTTGGTGCTTATGCTGATATTCTTTTATTCGATTATGAAAAGATCAGCGACAAGGGTACCTGGGACAACCCGAAGGTGCGGCCTGCAGGCATTGTAAATGTAATTGTCAACGGTAAGATGGTGTACGAAAGAATGAATCACACCGGTTTGAAACCGGGAAAAGTAATTCGACGTAATAATTGAAGGTGTCAAAATAATACAGTTCATTATATAGAGGGAGGACCGAAATGTCTGAATTAGATAGTCATTCCTGGAATTACACAGATTCCTATGGTTTCATGCAACGTGTTGTCGATGGCATGCCACCGCTTATCGTCTGCGTGGCATGTAATGGCGGTATACAGGGTAAGGAGTACAACTTCAATCTACCTGAGACAGCCGATGAAGTGGCCGATTCGGTTTACGGTGCTTATGAGGCTGGCGCGTCAATGGTACACATTCATGCACGTGATCCTGAAAACATTGCAAACGGGGCTCGAACCACTGAAATCTGGCATGATGTCAACCGAAAAGTGAGGGAGCGCTGTCCGGATATCATAATCAACAACACCACGGGTGGTGACCTTGACATGACCATGGAAGAGCGTTTATGTTGCCTGGATGCAGGTCCGGAAATTGCCTCATTGAACTTGGTCCCGGACATGAGTAAATTCAGATTGAAGGCACGTACGCCCCCCCTGAAACATCCGCATCCTGAAGTTGAATATGATGGGTGCCTGCCATTTTCTTATAAGACGGTAAACCACTTTGCCTCAGAAATAAAGAAACGCGGTATCAAAGCGGAGCTGGAAACCTATCATCCGGGGGGTGCCTGGGTTATCCGGGATCTCATCCAGAATGATCTGCTTGAGAAACCTTATTGGATCCAGACAGTGATGGGCTACCAGACGTCTAGCTTCCCAACGGTGGAAAATGTTGTCGGGCTGTTGAGGGAGTTTCCCAAAGACAGCTTATGGCTCTGTTCGGGCATCGGCCAGTTTCAACTTCCCATGACGACCTTGTCCATTCTGATGGGGGGGCATGTGCGTGTTGGTATGGAAGACAATATATATTACAAGCGAGGTGAAAAATTGAAGAGCAATGCCCAGGCTGTTCAACGTACAGTACGTATCGCGCATGAGCTTAACCGTGATATTGCAACACCCCAGCAAGTTCGTAAAATATTAGGAATTTCGGATACTCCGAGTAGCTATTGATGGCGTTATATAAATTCATCAATGAAAGAACAGGGAAAATAGAATGAGTAAACAAGCGACATCTGAAAGCTGTATCGAGGGTATAAAGAAGACATATTTCCAACGCACAGCAAAATCGAGGCAATTGCAGAAAAACGCTTCAAAATCGTTACCCGGCGGGGACACGCGTTCGGCTGTTTATTTCGAACCCTACCCGACTTTCATAGCCCATGGTAATGGTTGCAGGGTGTATGACGTTGATGACAATGAATATATCGACCATCTGAACAATTACACCGTTCAATTGTTAGGGCACAACAACACCGCCGTGAGAGAGGCGGCAATCCAACAGCTTCAAATGGGCATGAACTTTGCTGCTCCGCATGAAAATCAAATCTTGCTAGCTGACGAATTGTGCCGGCGTATTCCATGTTTTGAACAGGTAAGATTCTGCAATAGCGGGACGGAAGCCACGATGTTTGCAATTAGAGCTGCCCGGGCATTCACAGGCCGCGACAAGGTTCTCAAAATGGAAGGCATTTATCACGGAACCCACGACTTGGTGGAAATCAGCGTTTTCCCGGCACTCGACAAGGTGGGCGATCCAAAGATTCCTACGCCGGTGCCGTCGTCGCTCGGGGTTCCCGGAAACGTCTTCCAAAATATGGTGGTGGCGCCCTTCAACGACATAGCGGCAACTGATGCTTTGATTCAAGCGAATCGAGACGATTTGGCGGCCGTAATCATAGAGCCGATCATGACGGCTGCCGGCGTAATCCCTGCCACCAAAGAATACCTGGCGTTTTTGCGCGAAACGACGCGAAAATTGGGTATTGTGCTCATCTTCGATGAGGTTGTGACCTTTCGCCTTGCGCCGGGAGGAGCACAGGAAATTTTTGGGATCACGCCCGACCTGACAGCTATCGGCAAACTGATCGGTGGCGGACTTGGGGTTGGGGCTTTCGGGGGAAACCTGGAGATCATGTCTCAGTTTTCTCCGCTAAAAAACAAACTCAAGCAGTCGGGAACGTTTAACGGACATCCTGTCACCATGGCCGCGGGATTGGCGACTTTAAAAGATTTGACTCCAGAGGCCTATCGCCGAGTTAATGATTTAGGCGATTATTTTCGCAAGGAAATAAACAAACGTGTTTTTGAAGAGCTATCGATAAATGCGCATGTGTGCGGCTTCGGTTCGTTGTCTTTTGTTCATTACACACGCGACAAGGTTTCAAATTATCGGGATGCGAAAAGCGCTATGGACAAAGCAGAGCAGTTGTCTTCCCATGTTCATTTGTGCCATCTGAATAATGGTATTTGGATCGCAGAGAGGGGTGAATATGCATTGTCAACACCGATGGAGAAAGAAGATGTGGATAAAACAGTTGCGGCTTTTCGCGAATCGTTTGTCATGGTGCACCCTATTATCGAGGAGTCTTATGGCTATCTGATCTCCAGGTAGAGTGTTCGTTCGATACAGTTGACGGGGGGTGTCAAATCGATCAACGCGACGCATCATCTTGATAATAAGCCAAAGCGTACGGATTCACAAACCACTCTTAGTCGGAAATAAAACCCATAAACAAGGAGGTAGATGATGATTGAAATCAAGAAAAAGCAAGATGAAAGAAATGAAGAGGCCACCGATCAACACGCTCCAAACTTCACCTGGATGAAAGTTCCGATCAACAGACGCCGATTTATGCAGGGAATGGGTATAGGGGCTCTGGCATTAACCGGAGCAGGCGTCCCGAAGATCTCCTGGGGCAGCGGGTCCAAAGTGTTGAAAGTTCGCGATTACCTGGACATGTCCACCTGGGATCCGGCGCTTGGCACCTCCCTGGCCGACGAAAACATGTTCGGAGCCGTCATGAGCAAGCTGACCTATTACAAACCCGGTATGAAATGGGGATGGGAGAAGGATGCAGCCGCATCCCTCAAGGTCCTGGACCCGACCCACATAGCGTTCCAGTTGAGACCGGGAACCATGTTTTCCAACGGGTTCGGTGAAATGAGCGCTGAAGACGTCAAAATCTCCTTTGAACGGATTATCGATCCTGCAATGGCCTCGCCCCAGGTTGGTGATTGGGGTTCACTCGAGCAAGTCAAAGTCCACGACAAATACTCCGGAGAGATTGTCCTTACCAAACCATTTGAACCCATGTGGATGACCACCCTGCCTTATATCGCAGGCAACATCCTGTCAAAAAAAGCACTCGACTCGGCAGGTAAAAACTACGGCACAGCACCACCATGTTTTTCAGGCCCATACGTGCTCAAGGAGTGGAAACCCAAACAGCACAGCATACTTACACCCAATCCGGTCTGGAATGGACCGAAACCGGAGTTCGACGAAATCCAGGTGTATCCGATCGAAGACGAGAAGAGCGCTGAAATTGCATTTGAGGCCGGGGATGTGGATTTCACACGAATCAGCCTTTCCTCCTACGTCCGCTACAAAAAAAAGCCACCTAAGAACAGCACGGTGGCTATCTTCCCGTCTCTTTACAACCACTGGCTTGGAATGAATGTAGACAACCCCAAATTGCAGAACAAGAAGCTGCGACAGGCGATTCAGATGGCGGTGGACGTACCCGCAATTCTGGATGCTGCCTACTCAGGTGCCGCCGAAGCGTCGACTGGATTCGTATGCCCGGGTTTTGTAGGGCATCGAGAAAAATCCTTGATTCCGCCTGCTGGGAATATTAAAAGTGCCAAGAAGTTAATGGTTGAAGCTGGGTACGCGGACGGCCTCGACCTCACGTTGATCGTCCAGAATAAAACAGTCTTTAACACTGCTGCCATAGTTATTCAAGCTAACCTGGCACAGATCGGTGTTCGTATCGAGATCGACAGCCATGAAGGCGGATCCTACTGGACATTAGGCAGTGAATCTGCTGGTGATCGCTGGAAAGACATAGAACTCATACTGACACGCTTTTCTACAGGACCAGATCCGTTTTACATGATGAACTGGTATACCTGCGAGCAAAAGGGTATATGGAATTGGATGCGCTATTGTGATCCGGAATTCGACAAACTCAACGACATGGCTACGGTCGAATCGGACCAGGCCAAACGTGCTGAATACTATATCCAGATGCAGGATTTGATGGAGGAATCTGGCGCTTTCAAGTTCATCACCCATGAGGCTATTTGCGTGATTTATCGCAATAATATTATCCCGGCCCTGCGCCCGGACGGGATGCCTTTGCTGCGCTATTTCAAGATGAATGGTTGAGTACTCCTATAATTCGTATCCATGTTCGTGATGAAAACGCACTGGCAAGTCAACTGAGGCCTTGGACATTGCACGATTCTTCGATTGAAGAGGAGAAATTATCAGGAAGAATTGACGGTAATGCCCACAGGCCTCAGGTCTTATGGATTTAACGCACATGCAGGAAAGGCATACACAATGCCGTTTCCCTGGTCGTCTTAAAAAGAAAAGGACTTAACATGCTGCTTTATCTGGTTAAGCGTATTGGGCTTGGGATGGCGATCATCGTGATATCCGTTTCCCTGCTCTACGGCATGATCCACATGGTGCCGGGCGACCCCATCAGCATCATACTAGGGCCCCGTGCTACCGAAGAGATGCGTGAGGTGCTTCGCGAACGAATGGGCCTTGACAAGCCTTTCCATGTGCAGATCGGGCGATTTCTATTTAACGTCGTGAAAGGTGACCTGGGTGAAGATGTGTTTACAAATCGACCTGTCACCCGGATTGTATTTGAGCAATTGCCATACACGATCATTCTAATATTGACGGCGTTGGCATGGGCACTGCTGGTCAGCATCCCCTTGGGGTGTTATTCCGCCATTTGGCGTACCAGCATTCTCGATAAAATCATTGGTGTTATTTCGGTGGGTACCATTGCCATACCGGCTTTTGTGGTGGCCATATACACGTTGCTTGTTTTTGCGGTGTTTCTTCAGTGGCTCCCGGCCATCGGTGCCGGCAGGGATGGTGATCGCTGGGATCAGATCATCCACCTGATCATGCCTGCATTTTGCCTGGGATTAAGCTGGGTAGGCTATGTTTCGCGACTGGTGCGCGCCTCGATGCTGGAAGTCATGCAGGAAAATCATGTTCGTACTGTCCGAGCCTACGGTCTTCCTGAGCGATTGATCATTTTTCGGTACGCCCTGCGGGTTGCCATTATGCCGGTTATCGCTCTGGTCGGGGTGGGTATCGGATATCTTCTGTCGGCGGCTGTTTTCATTGAAATTATTTTTGCCCGGCCGGGGATAGGTAGGCTGATTTTCGATGCGGTAGGGACACGTAACTATCCGGTGGTAATGGGGACGGTTCTGGCAATGACCATCCTGTTCGTTATCAGTACCACGATCTCGGATCTCGTGGCAGCGGCTGTGGATCCAAGACTGCGGGAGAAGCTATAATGCGGGAGAATGTAAATGACTCCATAATAAAAAAAAGCGGCTGGTTTCGAGGCCAATTGAACCGTCTTTTTCATTCACCCCTCGGGTTGCTTGGTCTCGTTCTGGTATTGACGATTGTTTTCAGTGCCCTACTTGCAGATTGGATCATGCCCCATGATCCTTCAGCTCTTAACGTGAAATATCGGCTTCAACCACCGTCGGTTACCTATCCTTTGGGAACCGATCAACTCGGCCGAGATGTGTTGTCAAGAGTCATCATGGGCAGCCGTATTGCCTTGAAAGTAGCGGCGGTATCCATATCCATATCCATGTTTCTGGGATTGACAATGGGGCTTCTCGCCGGTTACGGCCCACCCTGGCTCGATGGACTCATGATCATTCAGTTCGACACCATACGTTCTTTTCCGGTGGTCATGTTCGCCCTGGCTGTGGTTACCATCGTGGGTCCTAGCCTGAACACGGTGATACTGGTCATCATCGTCACATCGATTCCAATATACGGCCGTATCGCGCGGGCTCAGACCCTGACCCTTAAGAACAGTGACTTCATCATGGCCGAAGTGGTAATGGGTGCCGGCATGCTGAGGATTTTGACGATACACATACTACCTAATGTAATTGGCCCGATGCTGATCATCGCCAGCATGGAAATACCGGCGGTGGTGACATTGGAAGCGGGGCTTAGCTTTCTGGGTCTGGGGGTACGGCCCCCCACACCGAGTTGGGGCAGCATCTTGAATGACGGGTTTGCCTTTATACGTGAAACCCCCTGGCTGGTCATCGCCGCGGGTATACCGCTTATTTTGACGACCCTAGGATTTACCTTTCTTGGTGAAACGCTGCGCGACCTGTTCGACCCGAAGCTGCAGAAGGAATTATAGGAATGTCCACGTCCCATCTAATGAATATAGATGGTTTGTCGGTAGATTATCTCACATCAAGAGGAAGGGTGTTGGCCTTACGGCAGGTGAATATCCAGATTCCCAAAGGGCGGACACACGGCCTTGTGGGGGAAAGTGGTTGCGGCAAATCCACCGTGGCCTTGGCGATATTGGGGCTTTTGGCTGAAAACGCCATTGTGAGTTCAGGGACGATCATGTTCGAGGACCGGGATATCCTGAAACTATCCCCAGCGGAGATCAATCGTGTCCGAGGCAACAAAATCTCCATGATATTTCAGGACCCCATGACATCCCTCAACCCCATGCTGCCCATTCGAAGGCAAATTACCGATATTCAGTATTGGCAGCCCATCGGGACGAAGGAGAAACTTCAGCGCGCCGAAGCAATGCTGGAGCGGGTTGGCATCTCGAATCCTCGTAGAAGTATTCGGAACTATCCTCACGAATTTTCCGGCGGCATGCTGCAGCGCATCATGATTGCCATGGCCCTATTGTCCCAACCGTCACTGCTGATTGCCGATGAGCCGACCACTGCCCTGGATGCCACTCTCGAAGCTCAAGTCATTGACCTACTGTTGGAACTCAAGACACAGTTCGATTTCTCCATCTTGTTCGTTTCTCACAACCTGGGGATGGTGGCTGAAATCTGTGACCAGGTGACGGTCATGTATGCGGGTGAGTGCGTCGAAAAGGGCACCACGGAAAATGTGCTTGAAAGGCCGGGACACCCTTACACCCAGGCGTTGGTTGAATGCGACCCCGCCCGCATTAAAACCCAAACACGAATCCTGCCGACGATTCCTGGTGAGGTTCCTGATCTGGTCGATTTGCAGCCCGGATGTGTCTTTCTGGACCGCTGTAAGGTAGCTATGGCTCATTGCGAACAAACGAGACCGCCCCTGAGTGAGATTCGTTCAGGACATCTTGCAGCCTGCTACCGACTTTCTATTGGAAGTAGATCATGAACAAATTTTTCGAAACGGAAAAACTTCAAGTGTCCTATCGGAAAAAGGGCCAGTTGCGAACCCTGTTCCAACGCGATCACAACCCTTTCCTCGATGCGGTGCAAAATGTTTCCTTTTCCATGAACGCTGGTGAGACCTTCGGTCTGGTTGGGGAAAGCGGGTCTGGGAAAACGACCCTGGCCCAGTCCATTATGGGTGTTCTCAAACCCCGAAAAGGGCATATACGATTCGATGGGAAGGAATTGAATCGTCTTTACGGAGAAGCCCTAAAAAGTTATCGCCGCAAGGTAACCATGATGTTTCAAGACCCCGTTGCATCGCTGAGTCCACGTCTGCGTGTACGTTCCATTCTCAAGGAGCCTTTTCGGATCCACGGGATGACCGGGCGGAACCTCTCGGCTGAGGTGGAACGCCTATTGAGCATGGTGGGGCTACCGCTGACGATGTCCAGGCAGTATCCCCACCAGTTGAGCGGTGGGCAAGCGCGTCGTGTGGGAGTGGCTCGCGCGCTCGCTCTGTCGCCAAAGCTGATCATCGCTGACGAACCAACCGCCGGGCTGGATGTATCCGTGCAGGGGGAAGTGCTGAACTTGATGGCAAAGCTTCAGAGCGACTCGGCTGTGAGTTTTCTGATCATCACCCACAACCTGGCCATTGTCCGCCATGTTACGGATCGTATAGCCGTCATGTACCTGGGACGCTTCATTGAGCAGGGACCGACCAATGAAATTTTCCAGCGGGCTCGGCATCCTTATACACACGCACTGCTTTCTGCCGCCCCTAATCCCGAAAAACAGAAACCCTATAGAACTGTCCAGCTTCGAGATGAAGTGCCCAGTTTATGGAACCGCCCCCAAGGATGTGAATTTCACACCCGGTGCCCTTTTGTGCGCGAACGCTGCCGCCTGGAATTTCCGCTTGCCATTGAGGCGGGCCCTATGCATTTCTATCATTGTCACTACCCTCTCAATGAATGTTAGCTGCTATGAATGGACAAGGCACCCATGAACCTGCGGATCGAAATTGCTCCATACCCGGCAAGGTTGTCTGGGTTTCGGAAACATCGAATTTACCTTACCCGTCAGTATACCTTGATTGGAAGATCATTAATCAGAATAAGGATGAGGAGGCTAACAGAAAATGGGCAAAAAATCGGACTTAAAACAACGGGTCTGCCAAGAAATCAACCGCTTGCGGGTGGAAATCGAAACTATCGGCGACCACATAATGAATCAACCAGAGCTTGGCTTCAGGGAATTTAAAACGGCTGAGATTGTCGCTTCTGCCATGCAGAAGTTTGGTATCCCGCACGAGACGGGTCTGGGAATAACCGGTGTGAAAGGCATCCTGTCCGGTAAAAAACCGGGGCCCACAATCGCGATTTTGGGTGAGTTAGACGCGTTACACGTTGCCGGCCATCCCATGGCCGATCCTAAAACCGGGGCCGCTCACAGCTGTGGTCATAACGCGCAAATAGCAGGCCTTTTAGGGGCAATGATGGGTCTGGTGGTGGCTAATGCTGCTGAACACTTGTCTGGAAGGATCGTCTTTTTCGCAGTGCCGGCGGAGGAGTGCATCGAGATTGAATATCGGACCCAACTTTTAAACCAAAACAAATTAGGCTTGGTTGTGGGCAAAGCAGAGCTTATACGGCTAGGTCATTTCGACGATGTCGATATGGCCTTGATCGTTCATACCCACAACGAGTCGGTTGGCAAAAAGGTGGCTGCGCTCGAATCCTGCAATGGTCTTCTTATAAAATCGGCTCGCTTCATGGGCCGGGCATCCCACGCGGGCTCAGATCCTGAAAAGGGCGTTAACGCCCTCAATGCAGCACAATTAGCTTTAGCCGCGATCAATGCTCAGCGAGAGACGTTTCGCGATGAAGACTCTATACGTGTTCACCCGATTTTGACCAAGGGCGGTGACTCAGTGAACGTCGTTCCTGCAGATGTGCGTATGGAGACCTTTGTTCGGGGAAAAACAAATGCAAGTATACTAGACGCCGATGCGAAGGTGGATCGGTCTCTCAGGGCTGGCGCGCTTGCTGTCGGAGCAAGCGTCGAAATAAAAACGATCCCAGGATGTATGCCCTTAAACGACGACCCGGATCTGAAGGAGATATTTCGAGCCAATATCATCGATCTTTTTGGTGAAGGCCAGTTTGTCGAAATCGGACATGATGGCGGCGGGACCGATGTGGGAGACATCGGCCACATAATGCCGGCATTTCATCCGTCCATGGGGGGAGCGACCGGTGATTTCCACAGCCAAAATTGGCGAATCTCGGATAAGGACCTTGCCTATCTCGGCCCTGCCAAAGCGTTGTCTTTGACCGCCATAGATCTGCTCTGGGATGATGCGCAGGAAGCGAAGTCGATTCTGACAAATTACGTCTCGGCCATGACTAAAAGAGAGTATCTGGCGTTTCAGGACAATCTATTCAGGACTGAACGTTATAATGGTCAGACGGGAAAATCGGAGATTGCTTCTCAAAAAGTCTAAGGTAGTACTGAATAGGTATTGTGCATTAATATGCAGCAGACTGAACAACAGGAGGGATCGAAATGGAAATTAAGAAGGAACTTTTAGCGTCTGAGCATCTAAAACCGCTGTTTAAGGATGCAACCCAGCTTGAATTCGGGAAAACCTATACTGACCATATGTTTACGATGGAATATCGTTCTGGCCAAGGGTGGATGCATGCGGAAATAAAACCTTATCAGGCATTGTCACTGGAACCTGCAACTATGATGTTTCATTATAGCCAGTCAGTTTTCGAAGGACAGAAAGCATATCGGTCGCCAGAAAATGACATTCTACTATTTAGACCATACGAGAATGCCAGGCGGTTAAACCGCTCCCTGTCGCGCATGGGGATGCCCACCATAGACGAAAATCTTTTTGTCTCGGCAGAGTCCGAACTTCTCAAGGTGGAGAAGCGGTGGATCCCCGCACAAAAAGGAGCATCCCTTTATATCCGTCCGGTGGTTTTCGCCACGGAAGCTCTTTTGGGTGCCGTCAGGCCGTCTGATAGCTATCTTTTTTTTATCATGCTTTCGCCAGTGGGCTTTTTTTACAAAGAAGGATTTAATCCGGTGCGTCTGATGGTTGAAAAGAATTATTCCCGCGCCGCAGCGGGAGGCACCGGTGAAGCCAAAACAGGTGGAAACTATGCCGGAACCATCATTGCCACCCAAAGTGCAAATGCCAAGGGATACAGTCAGGTATTGTGGCTCGATGCCAAGGAACACCGCTACGTGGAAGAGGTCGGAACCAATAATATATTTTTCGTAATTGACGGCATACTGGTGACGCCGCCTTTGACCGGCACCATACTGCCTGGAATTACACGTAAATCAGTGCTTGAAATGGCTGGTGATCTGGGAATTGACACCGAAGAACGTCTGCTCACTATCGAGGAGCTTGTGGAGGGAATTGAATCCGAAAGTGTAACCGAGGCTTTTGGGTCCGGAACAGCGGCCGTGATCAGCCCCGTGGGAGCCATCAACTATGATGAAAAGGAATATACCATTAACAAGAATAAGACCGGCCAATGGACACAAAAATTTTTCGACACACTCACGAGCATTCAGTATGGCACCATTAAAGATAGATACAGCTGGATTTATCGCGTAAATTGAGAAGAAAGAAAGGACTGATATGAAAAAGAATCGGTTTGATCTGCAGCAGATGAAGACCAACGGTGAAAAAGCTGTCTGGATGACAGCTTACGATTACGTAACGGCACAGCTGGCCGAAAAGGCCGGCATGGATATGTTGCTGGTGGGTGACAGCCTTGGAATGGCTGTTTATGGATACGCGGGCACCCTTCCCGTGACTATGGATCAATGTATTTGTCACGCTGAGGCGGTTCGCCGTGGCGCCCCTCGCACATTTGTGATAGGCGATATGCCTTTCGGGGCCTATCATGCCAGCGTCGAAGATGCGGTACGCAACGCTATACGATTTTACAAAGAGTGTGCCGTGGATTGCGTCAAGCTGGAAGGCGGACAGGGCGTTACCGAAATTATTCGAGCCATTGCAAACAACGGCATGCTTGTCATGGGTCATGTAGGCCTGACGCCGCAGAGTTCAGCCGTTTTGGGTGGATTTAAGGCACAGGGCCGTACAGCGGAATCGGCAAAGGCAATTATCGCAGACGCGCAGGCAGTCTATGAAGCCGGCGCTTTCGCTGTTTTGGTTGAGGCGGTTCCACCGGAAGTGATGAAAATCATCACCTGCGAGTTGCCGATACCTGTTTACGGCATCGGGGCGGGGGTTGAATGCGATGGTCAGGTGATGATCTGTTCAGATATCCTGGGCATTTTTCAGGCTTTTACACCAAAATTTGTTAAAAAATATGCCAATATAGGCGCTGAAATGCTGAAAGTTTTTGAAGAATATTGTAACGATGTGCGGGCGTCCAGGTTCCCGGGTGCCGAACACACCTATACGATGATTGCCGGGGAACTTGAAAAATTAATGACATTGCGTAAAAAATAACCTTCTCTCTTGGAGGCGAGCGGGGTGCATAAAGCATAGTCGCCTATATGTATGATTTCTATGTTCACTGATTTTATAAATAAGCTGAATGTTTTGTTTCATAGTCCTCAATTTTTTATCTTACGACATAAGGTCGTCAAGCACATCAAGTCTTAAGTTGTTTGAACAAAACCCACTGAGTTGAAACCTTTATTGAGTTGCGACTATGGAAATTCATTTTTATTCCCCAAGCTGAAGAGCCATTTTACAACCAATTAATAAAAAGACTACCAGAACAAACATATGAATTGTGCTTGCAGGCAAGGGTTGAGATTATTACGATCTGGGAGAATTTCGAAAAGTGAAGATTATGTAACACAGCATAAATATTTACGTGATTACAATCAGTTGACATAATACGAAAAAGTTTAAGTCCACGAAAAGAAAAACTCATAGGTGATTTGTCATGGAAGAAGGGCACTTTCAATTCAGGGGAATTTGCTCATTTTTGCATTTTTGTAATAAATAGGATATCTGTAACGGCGAGCGTGGCAATTGTTATTGTGAAATGTAATGTAATCACGGGTTTTTTTAGGCTCGGTTTATGCCAGAT
>CAYOVN010000043.1:0-22220 GCA_964407425.1 uncultured Gemmatimonadaceae bacterium | reverse complement strand
TTAGGTTCCATTCAAAACTCCCCTTGCAGAAAAAACAGAGGCTCCGGCCGCAGCCTCGAATGGTGCCACCGGCGACGACCGGCCGTCGAAACCTGTCCCGGAAGATCCCAAGATTCCGAGTTTTTTCCGACCATCCAGGGCCGCAATTCCTACCAAAGTACCACGAACATATCCTGGGACATATCCTGGATTACACTGAGCCCAGTTTTGGGGAAAACCCCGAAAGACCTTGGAACATATGCTGGAAACAGAAAAATGGGCCCAAAAGAGCCATTTTTTTCAAAAAAACAGACCGCCTGTCAATTCGTAGAATCCCGAAAAGTGTTGTCACGCTAGCCTTAACGGGATTGCGTTTGGGTTGACAGGAGTTAAGAAAATCATTTTTCTGCCAGGGTCCACTCGATCCTTTCGATCCCTGGAGGACTCAGCATGTCAAACCGAACGTTACTGGAAGAAATCGCAGAAACCGCCTTCGATCCTGGTTTGAAGGCGACGGCCATCCGAGACCGGATCCGGGACATCCTCGCTGATGCTGGCTTCGCGGGAGATGAGGCCGACGCAGAGGAACCCGAGGAGGATTAGGACCCCGTGTCCGACGTGACCGCGTTGCCTTTGACCTCTGCACTGGTCCCACTCTCCCGGTTACCACAGGAGTTTCGGGACAACGCTACAACAGCCCGAAAGCTGGCAGCGTCGGAACGGGCTGCCCACGTGTGGGAAGCTGCGGCGAAAGAGGTGGAGGAGCGGATAGCCGACTCTCTCCTGGAGCCTCTCACGCTGGAGGCCGCCGTCCTGGAGTCTGGGTATACCCGAAATCACCTCACCCGGATGCTTCGGGTTGGGAAGTTCCCGAACTCGGGAACGGAAACCCGACCGCTCATCCTCCGGATGCATCTGCCCCGAAAACCGGGGTTCGGAATTGACGAGGGGGCCGTCCGTCCTGCATCCTCTCAGGCGCAGGCTGCGCGTGACGTCATCGAAGGAGAGCAATGATGGCGGATCCAACACGTGGACGGAAGGAACCCTGGTCCCACAAAGCGGGCGAACGCGGCCGGAACAGGGTGCGGGCCTTTGAGCACCACCGGGACCGTTCTCTTTACCTGGACTGGATGGAGGTAGTCGAGGTGACCGATCCCGAAACGGGAGCTGTGACGGTGACCGAGCAACGTCGACGGCGGAAACTCAAGCCAGAAGACCAGACCAGATCCCGTGCGGTTCGGAAGGCTGAGGAGCTGGCAGAGAGGTTCGCGGACCTCGTAAGCCAGCCCGAAGAGGTTCCCGTGACCCTGGCCCAACTCATCAAGGACTACATCAAGGAGGTGACGCCGCGAAAAGGAAAAGGAAAGCAAGGGCACGACTTGCGGGCTCAGAGGCTATGGCTTGCCTACTTCGACGGCCAGGTGGACAGGGGGCGAAGCAGTGACCGTCACCCGAGCACCTTGGACCGAAGGGACTGGGACGGCTTCATTACCGCCCGGCGCGAAGGAAGCATCCCTGGGTGGGGCCCGGTGAAGGATCGGCAGGTCGAATACGACTTGAAGTTTCTGGTGGCGGTTCTCAACTGGGGAGTTGGTGCAAACCCGAGAGGGAGTCAGAGCCCGTATCTCCCAGCAGGAAGCCCCTGGAGTACCGAGATCAGAAAGTCACAACGGTGGGGAATGCCCAAGACGAAAACCCCCCACCGGCCATCCATGACTCCTGAGATGAGGGCAGCGTTGGTTCAACACGAGCCAGGTTGGCAGTTCGAAGCGGCACTCGTTTTAGGGCGAGACACCCGCCGGAGGAACAGTTCCATCCGGCGCTTGGACTGGTCGGACATCGACCAAAAAGAATGGACGATCCGATGGAAGGGCGAGTTCGACAAAGACGGGAAGGAGACCGTTACTCCGTTAATCTCGGAGGAAGCCGAGAATATCCTCCGCAGGGCTCCTTCCCGTGGAATCGCTGGGCCGGTCTTCCCGTCAGCAAAAGATCCATCAAAACCGACACCGGGAGGCACTTTTCAGACCTGGCTCAAACGAGCGAAAGCCCGGTTTTTGGACTCCTTGCCGGAACCCGACCGGGGAGCCTGGAAGGAAAGACTCCGGGGCGTGGGGTTTCACGCGGAGAAACGGGCAGGAGTGAGGGACCCGGAGTTCCGAGCCTTGCCCGCGAAGATCCAGGAGACCATAGCAGGGACCCGGTACACGACGCTCCGGGATGTTTACGACGAAGTGACCACGGATGATGTGCGGGAAGCTTGGGAGGCCCTTCCAAGGGCCAAAACAGTAGCCCGCTGACACCATGTTACTGACACCAGAGGGGGGAAACGGCAGGAAACGGAGAGCCCCACACGGCCGAAAAGCCATGTGGGACAAGGGATTCCGAACAATGGGCCTGGGTAGACTCGAACTACCGACCTCACGCTTATCAGGCGTCAGGGCTGAAGAGCCACCTTCATAGCGCCACTCCGGCGCCGATTCATGGCCGCCTTCAAAGCCTCTTTGTATTGATCCAGTGGAAAGATATGCGTCACGATCTGGTCGATGGGGAGAGGCTTCCGTAGCAGGAGTTCCCTGGTAATCTCGAACGTGTGGAATTCCCTACCGTCCCAGCTCTCCCTGCCGTAGCCCAGAAATCCCCTGATCTCCAGCTCCCTCGCCCAGAGGAAGGTCAGGTCCAGCTTCCGAATCTGAGCGGAACACCCGAGGACCACGATCTTGCCCCTTGGCGTTGCAAACCGGATGGACTGATCCAGGCTCTCCCGGGTTCCGACGCAATCATAGATGAGGGGGAAGCCCCCTCCGGAATAGACCTCTGGCCCTACCATGGGCTGGTACGCCATGGACCCCCTATCCACCAGGGACTGCCTGGCTTCGGGTCCTGGCTTCACCACGTCGCTGGCACCCAGAGCCAGGGCGAGGTCCACCTCTTTCTTCCTCTTCGCCTGAACCAATACCTCCCCGCCGAAACCCAGGGCCCGTAGTGCCCACACTGTGGCCATGGCGATGGGGCCGCTACCGATGACAAAAGCTGGATCCCCCTTCGTGGGAGGGGCATTCAGAACCGCATGTACCCCGATTGAAAAGGGTTCGAGAAGTACGGCGGTTCGGTCATCCATCTCATCCGGCACAGTAAATATCTGACTCTGGTGGGCGATCATCCGCTCGCCCCAGCCTCCGGGGAGATCCTTGTGATACCCGATGGTCATGCCCGGTCCGATGGGAACGTCGCCGACCTCGAGGGGACCTTCCTCCCCGGCTTGTTCGCAGGTTCCGTACATGCCGGCCGAACAGGAAGGGCACTGATAATCCTGATAACCCCTGACCTGGCAGGAGAGCATGGGGTCGACCACGACCCTTTGTCCGACCTCCACGCCGGTGACGGAGGGCCCTACCTCGGTAACCCTGGCCAGGACCTCATGCCCGAGTACGGCCGGAAAGGAGGCGAATGGCTCCATCACCGGGCTGCTCGAAAAGGTGATGTTTCCCAGATCGGATCCGCAGATTCCCGCCAGGAGGACCTCCAGCCCTACCCAGTCCGTGCCAGGAAGGGTGGGTTCGGTCACATCCTGATATCGGACTCCACTCAGGGATCCGTAGGTCACGGAGGGGGTCACGCCGCCCAGGCCTTTGGCCAGGAGGAAACGAGGAACCGAGACATCAAAAGTGACGGCTTTCATCCAGAATGATCACCAGGAAGCAGGGTATAGGCAGTCTTGATGAATGAAATCTAAGATAAGCCTCCAGGCCTCCTCTGAGTAACGGTGGCCTTCATAGCCCGGGGAAAAGTTCTATCCCCCGAAATCCACGCTGAGCCCGACGAGAAAGGACCGGCCTGGCGAGGTGAACCCGAAAATCTCCTGATACTCTTCGTCCAGGAGATTTTCGGCCCGGAGCCTCAGGTCGATCCCAGGCCGCCCCTCCCTCGACTGGAATAGATCCACCTCCAGGCCCAGTCCCAAAAGGGCGTAGGACGAGAGTGCGATGGGAGCCGCCGGCCAGGCCGAAAAATCCCGGTCGTCCCGAGCGCCGGTCCACCGGAGGTCGCCGCTCAACACAGCCCTCGGCAGCTGGTAGAAGGCCGCCAGGGTGCCCATGTGGGTCGGACGACGGATCAACGCCTCACCCTCCACGAACACAGCGCCCTCTCCTTCGTCGACGCCTGAGTCCAGGACCTCCGAGTCCAGATAGGTATAGCCCCCAGACAGAAATAGGTCTCCCAGGGGAGCGGTCAACGACACTTCAAGGCCCTGAGCCCGAGCCTCGGCCACGTTGAAGTAGTTGGGCCCGGCGGGATCCGACGGCTGGTAGGCGTATTGGATGAGATCCAGAATGGACTGGTGGAACCAGGTGAGGGAAGCGGCTACACCCGATTCGCCAAAGGACTGCTCCAAGCCCAGGTCCCAGACCCTACTCTGTTCCGGTTCGAGGCTTGGATTCCCGACGCTGAAGCCGGTGGAGTGGGTTTCGAAGAAGGTGGGCTCTTTGAGGCCGCGGCCCAGCGTTCCTCTGAAACGGGTTCCCAGGGCCGGGAGGGAGTAGGAAAGGCCTGCCTGATAGGTTACGAAGCCTCCGTATTCTTCGTTATCGTCGATACGGACACCGAGGTTTCCGGCCCATCCACCCGCCTCAGAAACCAGGTGGGCGTAGTAGGCGAGATTCAGCCGGCTGAAGGAATCCTCACCCGTGGATGGACCCCACTCACTATAGGAATCCGACCGGGAGTCCTGATTCTCGTCCTCCACTTCCACCCCAGCAGAAAGAACCGAGCCGGACCAGGCGGCCAGATTCATCCTTACGTCCCCCGTAGTGCGGCGAAACGAATCGTCGCTGACGTAGCCGTAGAAGCCCAGGGTGTCCGCCGGCCCATCGGCCCGATCGTCCGACCCTCCATCCCAGCGATTGAGTTTGAAGGTGGCTACGAGCTCCATCCGATCGGTGACGGCACGACCTCCCTCTGCCGAAAGGCTCAGTTCCTCCCCGA
Source organism: uncultured Gemmatimonadaceae bacterium (assembly GCA_964407425.1). Taxonomy (GTDB): domain Bacteria; phylum Gemmatimonadota; class Gemmatimonadetes; order Longimicrobiales; family Gaopeijiaceae; genus JABDNZ01. The sequence goes on along the minus strand of CAYOVN010000043.1, from coordinate 17,255 downwards.
ACGAGAAGGAGTTTTGGTCCACCACGTTCCCCGACCCGTCAGTAGGGAAGTGGTAGACCCGGTCCCCATACCTTCCGGACAACCTGAGCCTCGTCTTCTCATCAGGGTTGGCCAGGAGTTTACCTGAAAAAACCTTGTTTTCGAATCGGTTGTTGAACTCCAGAATCCCGTCCGTGGTCTCCTGGGCATATGAAAAGGAATACCCCGTTCTATCGGTTCCGCCGTGAAAATCCGCCCCCCAGTTCAGGGTTCCGTAACTACCGCCACTCGTGGACAGGGTGCCCTGCATGGGTCCCCGCCCCCGACGGGTAATGATGTGGATCACACCCGCCATGGCATCCGACCCATACAGGGCCGACGCCGGTCCCCTGACTACCTCGATTCGTTCCACGTCGGAAATGGATAGTCCGGAAAAATCGAAAGCTCCACCCGCCTGATTCATGGTCACTCCATCCACCAGAACCTTCACGTGGTCGCTTTCCGCACCCCTAAAGAAGGTCGATGCAACGCTACCATAGGAGCCGCCCTGAACCACCACCAAACCAGGAACCTCCGATAGGGCCTCCAGGACCCGGGACACACCCCTGAGACGAAGGTCTTCCCCTGTCAGGACCGTGACATGGGATGCAACGGAACCCTCCGCCCGGGGAACCGGAGTCCCCGAAACGATGAACCCCTCGAGCTCGATGGGACGAATCTGGCCGTGGGCCGGACCAGGAAGAAGGAAAACCGGGAGAAGAAGAAGTGCCAGAAGGTGTTTGCCGTTCCCACCCGCGTGGGGACAAAACATAAAAAATGCCCTTTCTCTCCGTCGGGAGAGAAGGGCTATCCGGTGTCGAGTCCGGGATCTGGCCCGTGCCCCCCCGCGGGGACGTCGGTATCAGTGCGGGGTGGGTCAGGTCTCCTGGCTTGAGGCCGCCCGACTCGCCTTCCCGGGGTGTTTCCCCAGTGGCTTAATCGAAAGGGCGTTCCGAAACTTCTCGGGCCTCTCACAGTGGCGGGGCCGCGCCGGTTTCGCACCGGCTTCCGGGATGACCCACCCGCCAAACGAATTGTTCTGACAGTGTCGAGCCTTTTCAGGACCATGTCAACTAATTGCCGAAAAGGGCTCGTCCTTCCGTTAGCGCCCTGTGCAAGAGTCCATCAGGGGCCGGCCGAATATTCATCCGTCGGCCAGCTCTTTTTCCAGGGCAATCCTAGCTTCTCGCCTTTTTCGGCCTTCCTTGAACCGCCGTTTGTCCTCTTCAGTCTCCAGTTCCAGGGGCGGGACCGGCACCGGCCGATGGTTCGCATCAATAGCAACAAAGGTTAGATAACAGGAGTTGGTATGCCGGCTGTTTCGGGTGAAGAGGTTCTCCGCTTCCACCCGGACTCCGATCTCCATTGAGGTCCGGCCCACGAAGTTCACACGAGCCTTACAGGTCACCAGCTCTCCTGTAAAGATGGGCTCTTTAAAATCAACCCGGTCGAAGGAGACGGTGACACAGGGCCTCCCCGAATGCCGCATGGAGGCCACGCCAGCCACCCGATCCACCATGGAGAGGATCACGCCACCAAACACGTGCCCGTGATTGTTCACCTGATGGGGCATCATCAACTCGGAAACGAGAGATTCGGACGCTCTCGGGGTGCGGCCTTCACTGTCCTTGTTCATTCACCTCTCCTCTTCTTGGCCGACACGACCCACTGCAGCATCCTCTCCGGCTTGTCTGAACCCAGGTAGAATTTAGTCCCGTCTTTCAGGTGAAGAAGGAGGGCCCGATTCCCCCGAACGGTCCAGGCCTTCTTCTTCTTCCCCCCGAAACGGATCCCCCATCCACCAAACTCCCCCAGGGGGGAGTAGGTGACAGCCTCTGCGGTTTCGATTGAATCGAGGGAAATCTCCTTTTTGATGACCTCCAGGAAACCCCACCGGATCTCGATGGCCTGTTCGGTAACCCGGCTCCGGAGCTGGCCCATGAAAGCGTAGATCCCCCCGGGGAGTCCCAACCCCAAGAAGGCGCACAACACAGCGACCCAGACCGGCATGGCACCGGGCCCACTCCCGATATTCCCTTTTGCCAGCTCGACCAAAGGAATGGCCACCGCCACCAGCGTAATGCTCACGAGAAGGTGTACCCACCAGGCCCACCCGGTTCGCTCTTCGTAAAGGCCTCTGTTTTCCATCGACCTACCCTCCTTGGCTGGGTTGCCCCTTCTCCCCCCACGGGCCCAAGATACCTACGAACCAACCCCAAAGAGAACTCACGGGAGCGACATGGCAACGGAAAGGCGAACAGGCGGGGGGGCGAAACGAATCGGATTTTGGCTGGGACTCCTGGCTTTCCTGGCCCTGATGATCTTCCCCATCGATCCCGGAAACGCCCCCTCCAGTCGGATGGCCGCCGTGGCCCTTTTGATGGCCATCTGGTGGGTGAGCGACTGTGTTCCGCTCTTCGCCACCGCGTTGCTTCCCCTGGTCCTGTTCCCATTCCTGGGAATTCTCAGCGGACGAGAAACAGCACCCATCTATTTCAACAACGTCATCGTCTTGTTCATCGGTGGGTTCATGATCGCCCTCACGATGGAGAAGTGGAATCTTCATCGACGGATCGCCCTGGGAATCATCCATGCAGTGGGGGGTGGTCCAGCCAGGATGATCCTGGGATTCATGTTGGCCGCGAGCTTCCTCTCCATGTGGATCTCCAACACCGCGACTGCCGTGATGATGGTTCCCATCGGCCTGGCCATGATCCTTCAGGTGGAGGAGGAATTCGGCAAAGATCGCTCCCACACCTTCTCGGTCGGGCTCATGCTGGGCATCGCCTATTCGTGCTCGGTAGGAGGTCTGATGACCTTGGTTGGGACACCTCCCAACCTCTCGTTCGTACGCATTTTCGAAATCCTCTTTCCCGAGGCACCACCTATCGCCTTTGGGCAGTGGATGGTCATGGCGCTCCCGTTGGGCGTGACAATGCTCCTTTGTGCCTGGTTCATGATTACCCGAGTCTTCTACCGTGCGCCTGCGGAGTTGACGATTGACCGTGATGTGGTGGCGTCTGAGAGGGCTGCCTTGGGCCCGGTGAGTTTCGAAGAAAAAGTGGTGATGGGGGTATTCGCATCCACCGCCCTGCTGTGGGTGTTCCGTGTGGATATCCAGCTCGGAATCGCAACCATCCCCGGCTGGTCCCGTCTCCTCCCCTTCCCCGGGATGATCGACGATGGAACCGTAGCTATCACCATGGCTTCACTCCTCTTTTTCATCCCTACACGGGACCGCAGCCGGGGTGATTCGAGAATCATGGGAAGGGATGTGATTCCAAGGCTACCCTGGAATATCGTTCTGCTTTTCGGTGGTGGATTCGCCCTGGCGGCAGGGTTTCAAAGGACTGGGTTGGCTCTACTCGTGGGAGATCAGTTTCAGGCTGTGAGCAACCTGCCCACCTTCGCCCTGATCCTCCTGGTCTGTCTGATGATCACCTTTCTTACGGAACTCACCAGCAATACGGCCACAACGGAGATGATCCTTCCTATTCTGGCAGCCATCGCCGTAGCCACTGAAACCCACCCTCTCATCCTCATGATACCGGCCACCCTATCAGCCTCATGTGCTTTCATGATGCCTGTGGCGACGCCTCCCAATGCCATCGTATTCGGAAGTGGGCGACTGACCGTCGGGGAAATGGCCCGGATCGGCATCGTCTTGAACCTGATCGGGGCCCTTGTTATCGCGGGGATCGTTTATCTGTTGGGATCGGCGGTCTTTCACATCGATCCTTCGGTCCTGCCCGATTGGGCTACAACCCTCGCCTCCGGAACTGGGGGTTAGCCGGACCGGGGGGGTGAGGAGACCCTCTCAGCCCGTAAGGCCCTTCAAGACCTTCCCCAAAACTTCGTGAAGTTCGGGGCTCTCGAGCACGTCCGTGTGTCCCCAATCAGGGATAATCCACGGTTGCACGCCTGCCGCCCCGGCCAGGAGGAAGGCCTGTTCCACGGGAACACTCTGGTCCTTTTCCCCATGCAAAACCATGAAGGGAAGGCGGAGGTTAGAGGCTAGCTTCAGCGGATCCAAGGCATTCCACGGCTCCCCTGCCCTTCGGCGCAGGAAATAGCTGAGCCCTTTGACGATGGCCCGTCCTGGCAAACCCTTTTGGTTGAGCTGATATGCCCAGACCCCCCACAGGTTTGCCGGCGCCCCGATGGAAATGAAACCCCTCAAGAGAGGATCCTTGAGAGCTGCGAGGACCCCGGTGGATCCACCCATGGAGTGTCCGATCAGAACCAGGGCCCGGCCTGGAAAGAGCTCTCGAGAAATCTTCAGGGTGGCGAGAATGTCGTCTCTGAAGTGCCGGGCAGTTACAAAGGGGGCTTTCCCACTCTCACCGTGGTGGCGGACGTCGAAAAGAACCGCCGGGTATCCCATCCCCAGGAGAGGCTCTGCAAGACGGGCCACGGTCCCGTGGTTGGACCCCCAGCCGTGAACAAGGACGAGGACCGGGCCTCCATTGTCTTCCTTCGGCTCTACCACCCACCCCGATAGTTCCTGGTCACCAGAAGGGATGGAGATGGATCGGGACAAAAACGGGAGTTCGTCGGCCCTCCGCCGATTGGGCTTCAGGGGCGGTCGGATCATCTTCACGGCTGCCCGGTCCATGGCCAGAAAGGCCAACCCGGCCACGGCCAGGATCACACCCACCGCCACAAGAACCGATAGAGGGGAGATCACGGAATCGGAGTCTCTGGCAGCTCACCCCTCGGGGCTCCCGTGGCCTCCACGGGTCGCACCACCCGGATTCCATCCTGGCCTTGAATCCGGAGAAGCCTCTCGGCCAAAGGTCGAGCACTGACTTCCACCACTTCTCCAACAAGGGGGGCGTGGAGGAGGTACAGCTCGGACCCCTGCCAGTAAGCGAGTCCGGTGTGGGCCACGTCGAGGCCGTCCACAGTGCTGGTGGCGGCTATGACATCCCCGTTCTGAATCTCTGACGTCCAATCCTGAAGTTTGCCCTCAGGAATTTTGTATCGCACCAGGGAGCTCAGTTCAGACTCAATCTGTTGGATGGCCGCTACGTTGGCCCGGTTCGCCAACTGTCGGTAGGACTCGATATGGGTCGTCATGAAATCGATGGTCGCAAGGTCCTCTTCCCCACCCAGCTCCTGGGTCACCTCCACCACCAACCCCTTGCCTTCGTTATCCCGAATCCAGTCGGAAAAATAGTGGAGTCGACTTGGGTAGCCGTCGACCCGACCCCCCCGATACCTGAGCTCTCTCAGCGTCCTTCTATAGGCCTTTTGATACTGACCTTCGGTTGCCAGGATTTCCGGTCGGTTCGACTTCACGAAGCGGGCAAGGGATACCGCGTTTTCGACCAGCGTGACACAATCGAATTCCTCGAAGTTCACGACTACATCTTCCTCACCCGCCACCTCCAACGTACCGGGTCCGTACGGGTCCCCAACGAACTCCAGGCCGAACCACACGATGGCCTCGCCCAGTGGAAGTGTCTCGATGCCCTCGGCCCAGGCCTTGGAGACCGTGGCCCTGAAAACCTCCCAATCCCTCTCCGTGCCCGCTTGGGAACGGAGGGCCTTGGTGGCCGCCACTACGTCCCCGTCCCAGAGCTCGGGATCCGCCGGGGGCCCCTCAGGGTCCGCCTGGTTTGGAGCAGCATCGCCCCCGGTGCAACCGGCCAAGAGAACCCCGCAAGCCAACAGAACCCTGCAAACAAAGGGAGCCGCCCGGCCGACATAGGAGGGCCTCCTGGAGCTCTTTGTTTTCAACACGAACGCCTCCGATCTGGCCCGACCTTTCGCCGGGACTGGCTTAGTGGAAGGGCTGAATTCTAGCACGCCCTTCGAGGTGGTGGAAGCTCGCCCCCACCCCCAGGGCCAACTCTCTCGCACACCCGGATCCACGGTTGGTAGGCTCCCAGGGCTAACCGTGGAACTTCCCCGGGCCCGCTGGGGTTCCTCTCGTACTTCCCGGGAGGATACCACTCCTTCACGGGAAACCGAACCAAGTTTACAGGAGCGTGGAATGCCTTATTCGGAGCTCATGATAGCCCCAATGCGCGAGGACCTGGTCAGGATCGGGTTCAAAGAGATGCGAACACCGGAGGACGTAGAGGGGCTGTTGGAATCAGAGGGAACCGTCCTGGTTGCGGTCAACTCCGTTTGTGGATGTTCGGCTGGGGGGATGAGACCGGGAATGGCCCTGGCCCTGCAGAACGCAGCGAAACCCGAGATCCTGACTACGGTCTTCGCAGGTCAGGAACTGGAAGCCACGGAAAAGGCCCGGGAGTATTTCGTTGGATATCCGCCCTCTTCCCCCGCTGTCGCACTCCTCAAGGACGGAGGCCTCGTCTACATGATGGAGCGGCACCAGATCGAAGGCCACACACACCAGGAAATCGCGGAGGCCTTGAAGGCCGCCTTCAACGAGCACTGCGCAGGGTAACTTCCCAGGCCGGACTTCCTCAGGGATTGTCGCCGAGGAGTTTGGCGATTTCCGGATCTTCGGCCAGGTCTTCCTCGGTTAGTTCAGGAAAATCGTCGTCCGCGGGCAATGCCGCAGCAGGCCCGGGGGCGGCGGTTACTTCTTTGGGCTTGGACCCCTGGCGGAGCTGCCTCAGGCCATCGAGGCTGAAAACGCCGCCACCTCGGGCCGCCACGTAGAGGAAAAGAAAGGAATAGAAGGCCGGCAACTCCCCGCCGTTCAGGATCGGCCAGAATCCCCCCGGCGCATGGACGGAGAAGTAAGCCCAGGCCATTTCTCCGGAGAGAATGAATGCCACGGGCCGGGAGAACAGACCCAGGACGAGTAGCGTCCCACCGAGCATCTCCAGGGCTCCCGCCAACCCCATCATTCCGAAGAAGTCCCCGACGGGTTCACCTCCGGGAAAACCGAAGAGCTTCTGGGCCCCATGTTGCCAGATCAGGAATCCGGAGACGATTCGAAGGAGATTCAGGGCAACCTGCTCTATCCAGATTGTCTTTTTTCCTTTCACCTCGGTTCCCTCCTCATAGCAATAGAATCCCCTTCCCGAGGACGCTGGCTTTTAACTCTACGGCCCGGCGGGCCATCTGGTTTCCAAGATCCGGGATAAAAAGAGCAGGGCCTCAGGAGCCGTCCTTCAGCCTCTTTCGTTGCTCCTTGTAAGCAATTCGTTGTTCTTTTTTAGCAAACCGACGCCGACGTTTGGCCTCTCTGGGAGTCTCCCCGGGAAGACGGACGCTCACCTCCACACCACCCATGATGCAAAGGCCCTTGATGCGAAGGAAGGGCGTGTCCGGATCCGGACTCATCAACACGTCCTCCCGGTGTTCGAAAGAGCCAAGGATCGCAATCCCATCTGATTCGACGCCCAGCCCCGGCGGGACGATGATCTCCACCCCGCCCATGGCCGTAAAGACGAACACTTCCGTTTCGCCAGGGGGAAGAAGGGCTTCTCTGAAATCCAGGCACACCCCGCCGATAACCGACACGGCATAGTTTTGCCGAGCGGGAATCCAACGCCCCTTCCGCTCCACCCCACCCAGGGCCGCGACCATCATGCCCTTCTCTTTGACCCTCGAAGCCGGCACGGAGGCCTTGGGTCCATCGATAGCCGTAGACGGAGAGGTTACGGTGACATCCCCCTGGCGTGCAGGTAGGTCGCCGGTGGGCATGTCCGCCAGGAGCTTCGCGAGATCGGTGGTGGACTCAGCCTTATGGGCGGCATCCACCCGGCGTTCGAATTCCTCCACCGACAGGGCGTCGTTGGCGAAATGCTCACAAAGGGCATCGATGGTGTTCTGTCTGGTAGGACCCAGCGCACCTCCGCCGGCCTCGGTCATGTCATCCCTCTCTGCGGTACACGATCTCCCCGTCCACCATGGTCAGATCGACCTCAACGGTGGGGATTTCCACGGGATCCATCTCAAAAAGGTCCTGGGACAGTACCACTAAATCGGCGAACTTCCCATACTCAAAACTCCCCACCTTCTCCTCCATGAAGCCGGCTCGGGCACTCCCCAAAGTATAGGCCGTCAAAGCCTGTTCCAGGTTGATCTTCTCCTCCGGTACCCATCCGTCAGGATTCGCACCATCGAAGGTCCGGCGGGTGAGTGCGGCGTACAACCCCTCCCGAACGTCCATGGGGGCCACCGTCCAATCGGAGCCGAAGGCCACATCAGCACCGGCCTCCAGAAGGCTCCGAAAAGCATAGGTGGTTCTAATTCGTTCCGGCCCAATCCGCTTCTCCGCCCAGCGTCCGTCATCGATGGCATGGAACGGTTGCATGGCCGGAACGACCCCCAGCTCGTTGAAACGGGAAAATGCCTCCGGTGAGAGATGTTGAGCATGCTCAATCCGGGAACGTCGATCCCTCTCTCCGTTTTCGGCGTTGATCTCCTCATACACATCCAGGAGCCAGTCGTTGGCCCGATCACCGATTGCGTGAATGATCAGCTGAAAGCCCTCTGCGTCGCCGGCTTTGGCCCACCGCCGGAGTGAGGCCGTATCGGTAGTGAGCAGGCCCGACGTGCCGGGCTCATCGGAATAGGGATCATAGAACCAGGCCGTTGTGGATCCCAACGATCCGTCGACGAACCCTTTCAGGCCACCCCACCACAGGAAATCATCACCCTGTCCGTTCACCGCTACGAAATCCCGAAGCCTTTCCCAGGTGGAGATGGGCACAACCGAATACACCCGCATTTTCAACCGACCATCGGCCCTGGCTCTTCGGAAGGTCTCCAGGTCTGCCCATCCACCCATGTGATGGGTCTGCGTAACTCCCATTGAAAGCGCATGCTGAATGGCGTCGTCCAGGGCTCCGTCCAACTCCTCCTCGGTGTAGGGAGGGATAACCCGGTTGACCAGCGCCATGGCCCCGTCCTTCAGGATACCCGTCGGCTCCCCCGTTTCTTCATCCACCACGATTTCACCCCCCGGCGGAACCGCCGTCGACGCCGTGATTCCGGCTAGTTCCAGGGCCAGGGAATTGGCCAGGGCCATGTGCCCATCCAAACGGGAAATGAGGACAGGATTCGTCAGGGTTCCGGAGTCGATCCAGTCCTTCGTCGGAAGCTCACCACCCCATCTCTCATGATCCCAATCCCCTCCGGTGATCCATTCCCCCGGCTCCAGCCCCCGGGAAAAATCCACCATCCGGGATCCGAATTCCTCCCTGGAGTCCGCGTCTCTAAGGTCTACGCTGGAGAGTTGAAATCCCCCGGGTATGAAGTGGGTATGGCTATCAATAAAGCCGGGCAGAACCATGCGCCCCTTCAAGCGAACTACCTCGGTATCAGGGCCCCTGAAAGCTCTCACCTCTTTGTCCGAGCCCACCATCTGGATAAATCCGGATTTCACGGCCATGGCCTGGGCCATGGGTTCACCCGGAACTCCCGTCCACACGGATCCACCAAGGAACACAACATCGGCCGGGACCTCGGGAGAGGAACAACCAGCCAGACCGACCATTACCACCGCTGAAAAGAGAAGGCTCTTTCGGAACATGAACATACCCACACTCAAGTGAAGGAGGTTTAGGAGAGTGATAGAAGGTAGGTTATCCTCCATCAGTCCTCCGAATCAAGCTGAAAAATAAGGGAGACTTCCAGGAATGCGTACCGCCATGCTCGCCCTGTTTCTCTTTGCGCCCCTTGCCTTGGGCTGCGCATCGACCGGCGGGGCCCCCCAGAAAGCCACCGGATCCAACCGAAACCTGATCAACCGGGAGCAGTTGGACGCCATGCCTTCGATTACCGCCCGGGATGCCGTGGAGCGGCTCCACCGGGATTGGCTTAGGGGGCGCGGTGGCTCCGTCCAGACCACTTCGGGACGAGTTTATCCAGTGGTATTTGTGGATGGCCGACGCTTTGGGGAACTCCCCGTCCTACGCCAGTTCGGAGTAGAGGAAATCGAAGAGATCCGGTTCTTAAGTGCGTCCGACGCCACGACCCGTTTTGGAACTGGCTACCCAGGGGGCATCATCAACCTCATCCTGAGACGCCTAGAGAACTAGCCGTCCTCTCCAAAGAAACTCTCCGCAAAACGGTAGAGAACGCGGGTGCCGATCTCCAGCTCTTCCACGGGCACCCACTCCACCGCCGCGTGAGCCTGAGCGATGGAACCAGGCCCAAAACAGACGGCCGGAATACCCGCCTCGTTCAGAAAAGCGGTTTCTACCCAGGCCGTCATTCCTTCCATAACCGGGCGGACCCCTTCGGCCTCCAGGGAAGCCGAAAGCAGCCGGACCAGGGGTGAATCTCCTGTGACTTCTGTCCCTGGGCGGAAGAGCCCCGGTTTGAGAGTCCCCCGAATCTCAGGGTTCTCGTTGCTGAGGGACTCCAAAACCTCCTGGAACTCCTGGAGGACGGCCCCGGGCTCCTCCCCCGGAAGCGTCCGGCGCTCCAGGACCACCTTGCAGTCCTGGGGATAGACAGACGGGGCCGTGCCTCCCTCGATGGTTCCCGCGTGAAAGGAGGGAAAACCCAGGAGCGGATGCTCGGGACCCTGGCCTAGACGGGCCTCCAACTCCTTCAGGGCCGCCAGGTAGCAGCCGGCATGAACAATGGCATCCACACCTTCATCCGGCCGGGACCCGTGAGCAGCACATCCTTCGAACTCCGCATCGATCCAGAGAAAGCCCTTATGTGCCGGCATGATGCCGAGGCTGGTAGGTTCGCACACCACAGCAGCGTCTCCGACCAGCCCGGACTCCATCAGTTCCTGCATCCCCACGCTGGCATGTTCCTCGTCGGCTGAAAGGGCGATGATCAGGGCTCCATCGGATTCAGGGCCGGCGAACTCGCCCTTGTCCGCTGCCTGTGCGGCCGTGGCGAGGATGATGGCCAGGCCGCCTTTCATGTCACACGCCCCTCGGCCCCAGACCATCCCCTCCCTGACCTCGCCTCCGAAAGGATCCGAGGACATCCCTTCCACACCCACCGTATCAAGGTGTCCGCTCAGAATGAGTCGTTTTCCCACCTGGCCACGCCCCAGTTGGGCCAGAACGTTCCATCGGCCCGGAGAGGGCTCGGACAGTTGGACCTCGTAGCCCCAACCCTCCAGCCAGCGGGCACACTGGCGGGCGAGGGCCTCCTCCCCAGCCCCTCCCGGCTCCAACTCCGGGTTCACGGATGGGATGGCCACCATTGCCTGGCAAAGAGCGACAGGATCACCCGTCCCCGCCAAGGAAAGGACCTTTTCGCTGGGGGTGTTCAATCGATCATCTCCTGGGCTATCGGAAATCCTGCTGCCTATCGTCGGGAATCTGACACGACGGGGGATTTCACCATCAGTTTACTGATAAACATGGGGTGGCCGGAGTCTCCCCAGACTCGGGAAAAAGCAACCAGATCAAGGTCCTCCGGAAATTCGTTAAACACCTTAACCATAGGCACGGTTTATGCACTATAAATGCCGTGCAAGTCAAGACGAACCCTGAACGCAGGAGACACCATTCGCACTTTCCTCGTGAGCCTGTTGGGAGCCGCCACTCTGACGGCCGGAGTTCTTCTAGTCCGGCACCATCAGACGAAGGCTGAAGTAGAGGCAAGGAAGCAGGTTCCGGCCGGTGAGTCGACCGCTCGGACCGTATCCATCGATGAGCTTCGGGAGCTCGGCCTCTAGCCCACCCCGGTCAAGTCAGACTCCGCCCCGCCCGGCTCTTCTCGATCCGGGGCCGTAGAGGTGTGATCGTGCAGGATCCTCCACTCCCCGTCCACCTTTCCAAGGACCAGGGAGAAAAACCCCATTGCCTTCATCACATCGCTATCTTCTGGCTGGTAAAGGATATACCGCCCCAGAGCCAGAGCGTGATCTTCGCCCAGAGGGCTGATTTCCAATTCCTCGAACCGCAGGGAATCCCTGGGTGATTCGGGAGCCCAGTACGAACTCAGATATCGGGTCCGGAGATCTTCCCACCCTCGGGTAACTCCGTCGGCCCCGGAAAAAGTCAGGTCTTCGGAAGCCCAGTAGTCGTCCAGGTACCCATCCAACTCCCCGGCATTCCAGGCAGAGGTGGATGCGTGAAGCATCGCAGCAATCTCCTCCGAAGGGTCACTGGTAGACCCAGCCCGCCCGTTCTTTTCCTCGGGAGGGGGGCGTCGAAAGTCACAGCCAGGAAGGAGGGCGATGGAAAGGAAAAGGGGGAAAAAGAACCTACGGAGGCCGGCAAAACCTTCCGACCCCCGTAGGTTAAACAAAGACCCGAGTAGGCCCCTCATTCAAAATACGTGACGTTCTTCTCGATAAAGCTCGTCCATTCCGGCGGCACGTCAGTGTCGGGGAAGATCGCCTGCACGGGGCACTCAGGCTCGCAGGCCCCGCAGTCGATACACTCCTCGGGATGGATGTAGAACTGGTCCTCCCCTTCATAAATGCAGTCCACCGGGCAGACCTCGACGCAGGCAGCGTCCTTCGTCCCTATGCACGGTTCCGCAATGATGTACGTCATTCCGCCTCCCTGGGGTCATGCCTCCGGTGCGACGATGCCCGGGGCCAATGCTGCCAGATTACAACAACAGATACGTTCGTCAACCCCTCATTTCTCATCTTTCACCCACGGGAGGTCGTTAACCCCCTGACGATGGTTCTCCAAACGTGCCATGGTGAAGAGGAGATCAGACAGGCGGTTGAGGTACTTCAAAACCACGGGGTGGGATTCTTCGGTCGAGTTCAGAGCAACCACGGCCCGCTCTGCTCGCCGGCAGACGGTCCGGGCGAAGTGAAGAGAGGTGGCCCCTTTCGAGCCCCCAGGGAGAATGAAAGTCCTGAGTTCCGGGACCTCGGCCGAAGCGTCGTCGATCCAGTCCTCCATCTCCTGGATTCTCTCCTCGGGGAGGGGAGGAACCTCAGGCCGGGCCGTTCCATCTTCAGACCCCGGCGTGGCCAGAGAGGCGCCGAGACTGAAAAGGTCATTCTGGATTCCGGCTAAGGACCCACGGATGCTCTCATCGACCACGGCCTCGACGGTCAAACCCAGAACCGAATTCAGCTCGTCCACCGATCCATAGGCCTCAACCCGCCGGTGGGCCTTGGAGACTCTTTCCCCCCCAAAAAGCCCAGTTTCTCCTTCATCCCCTGTTCGGGTGTAGATCTTCATTGCCTGCTCCGTGTTCCGCCTCAGCGAAGGCGGGTCAGTCGGCGGATCGCCTGAGCCTTTTCGAGGAGCGATGTGGCCTGCCCCTCCTCATCCTGCCCGGTATCCAGGGCCGTGATGAGTTCTCTCACATCCAGGACCACCTCCAGGTAGAGTTGGTCGCGCTGGAATTCGAAATCCAGCTGCGCCATTGCCTCTTCCTCACTTTTCCCCTCGGCCCGGCGAAAGGACTCTCGATAGAGATCGTTCAGATTATCCAGGATTTTTTGTCGGTCCCTCATAAAACCACCCCTCCGGTGTCTTCCCGATCAGCCTTCAGCCCTTTTGCCCCGGGACCATCCAGGAAAAATCCCCGGACAAGATTCTGTAGTTCGTCCAAGTGCCCTTCGAGAAGGTGCCCGGCCCCGGCCACCGACTTAACGGTAACATGGCTACCCAACACTCCCAGTGCCTCTTCCACCTCGGGGGAGGTACCGTATTCGTCATGCTCACCCTGGACAACAAGAACCGGTTTGTCCGTTTCTCTCAGGTACTGGTAATCGTACACATGGATGGGTGTTCCAACCGCCACCAGGGCAACAACCCGGGGATCGTCCACTCCGACCTTCAAGCTGACCATGGAGCCGAAGGATACCCCTCCAAGAACCACTGGCCGCCCCGGCAGACCAAGCTCCAGCCAATCCAGAGCAGCCCGGACATCCTCCTCTTCCCCGATTCCGTCATCGAAACTTCCGGTACTGCAGCCCACGCCACGGAAGTTGAAACGGAGCGTTCTGAGGCCCACGTCGTTCATTGCCCGGGTCGCTCGGTAAACGGCCTTGGTGTGCATGGTCCCGCCGTGAACCGGATGGGGGTGGCAAAAAACCGCTCCGCCCACGGGCTCGCCTTCCGGATTTCGAAGGGCCATTTCCAGGTGTCCATGGGACACGGGGATCTTCACGTACCTCTCTCCGGTAAAAGGGGGAAACCCGGCGGCGGGCGGAAGCGGATCTTCCTCGCGCCGTCTGTTGGGCATGGCTATGTTGTTCTAGCCCCCAGCACGGGTCAAGAGACCAGGTTACAGGAGAATTCTCATGTCCACCGGACGCCCGGAGCAAGACGCCCTTTACGAGGAGGCCAACCACCTCTACTGGGAGTCGGATCAAAGCGTAAACCAGATCGGGGAGATCCTGGATCTTTCCAAGGGTGTTCTATACGGACTCATTGCCGCCCTGCCTGCCAATCTTCCTTGCCCAGGTTGTGGGGAGGAAATGGCCTTCCCAAATCGAACGGCAAGGGAAAAAGGATTTCTGGCCTGCTCCTCCTGCGGCATGGAGGAGGAGGAAACGGCCGTCCGATCCTACTGGGAGGAAGAGGGAGAGCCCCTGGGCACAACTACCGGCGGAGAAGACCGGGCCCTTTCCGAAAGAGCTGGAGATGCCGTCCAGGGTGCCGTTCAGAAGGGCCGGGACACCATATCCGGCCTTAGCCCCCGAGGGCGTATTGTCGCTGGAACCGCTCTTCTCGGGATAGCCGCAGGCCTCGCCCTGGGCACATACTTCCGAAGGCGGTGAGGCGAAGGCGCTTCATCGTTGTCGATTTCTTTCTTCTGATCTGATCCATGGACCGGCGTTTAGACCCTCGTTCAATCGTCACCCCGTATGCTTTTGCGGTGCATCCGGATCTTCTGGGCATGCCCCTGGCCACCCCTTGGCAGAGGTTCGGGGCAATTATTCTGGACCTCATCGTCATCGGGTTCATTTCCCAGATCGGCGTCGCCCCCCTGGCTATCGCCTCCACACTGCTCCTCTTCTGGCTGGCCACCCGAAAACCCGGGCGTGATGCTTTCGGAACCATCTTCCGGATTGCCGTGGGCTGCCTCGGGCTTCTGGTCCTGACGGGCACCATTCTGGTCGTGATTTGGATTAAGTACGGTGACGACATCCAGGCGGCCCTCGATCAGGCTGATTCGGGTATCCAGATCACGGGAACGGGCGCCCTATCCCGGGACTCCTTGGACCAGGAGGAAGATGGAAACCCCGGGTTCCTGGATCTGGCCCTGGGCGCAACGAGAGTGTTCGAGCTCCAACAAGCTGAAACCAGGGAAGAAGCTCAGGCCTTGATGAATGAGTTCGTCGAGGGCGCCTACGCCGGGGGACTGCCCCGGAACCAGATCAGAGAGCTTGCCTCCGGCGTGATCCCCGAAGACGCCGACTGGGCCCCGAATGCCGAAGCGATGCTCGATCTGGCCATGGCGAACCTGGGAGGTCTGACCGGGAGCCCCCAGGAGGGGGCCGGGCTGGAGGCCGGGTCGGATTCGACGTCCGTGCAGGAGGAGACCGCCCTGAGTGCAGTGGCCGTGGACAGCATCGCCCAGCTGACTCGAACGATCCAAATGGCCCAGGAGGACCAAGCCGACCTGGAAAGGGAAGTGTCGAGAGCCGAGGCGGCTTTGACGGCCGAAGAGAATGAAGGGCTCTTGGCCTGGTTGTGGGGTCTTGTGGACGATCTGGGCATTGGTTTTGGTTGGGCCGCAATCTATCTGACCGTCACCCACGCGTGGTGGAGAGGCCTTAGCATCGGAAAGAAGATCTTCCGCATTCGGGTGGTGATGATTGACAAACGGCCCTTGAATTGGTGGCTTTCTTTTGAACGGGCCGGTGGGTACGCCGCAGGATTCGCCACTGGGCTCCTCGGCTTTGCGCAGATTTTCTGGGACCCCAACCGGCAGGCCATTCACGACAAAGTCTCCGAGACCATCGTCATTCAGGATGGTCAGCAACCGGTCCCCGGACCCTGGATCGAAGAAGGGAAGTCCCAATGGACCAGTGGCCCTCACGGGGAACAAAGCACCCCCGGGGCAGATTGATGTTTGGGGGTCGACAACGAAGCTTTGGGAACAATGAGGATGTGCTTTTGACCATCATGAATTTTTTTCGTGTCGGCGGGACTACCTTGGGCCTCGGTGTCCTTCTTGCCACTTCCGTGGCTTGTGCCGGGGAGGGTGAGGCTGTGGAAGCTCAGGTTTCCGGGTCCGACTCCGTTCTCGGAGCCATTCTCGAATCCGCCGCTCAAAACCAGGGCACTCCGAAACCCACCAGCCCACGGATTTCCCCCGACCAGCGAGAACAACAGCCCCTCCAGGTCGCGGATATGGGGTACGATTTTGGGTCCAGCGACGCTCCGGTGAAGGTCATGGAAATCAGCGACTTCGGCTGCGGATACTGCCGGCGCTTCCACGAGGAGACCTTCCCTACCCTTCTCGACATCTATGTGGAGGCCGGGTTGGTGGAGTGGAAGTTCATCCCCTTCGTCCTGGGCATGTTCCCCAACGGCCTCCAGGCCGCTACGGCCAGTGAGTGCGCAGGGGAACAGGACATGTTCTACCGAATGCAGAACCGCCTCTTCGCCGAACAGAGCGGATGGCGGAACAGTGAAGAGCCATACGCGTTCTTCTCCCGACTGGCGGAAGAAGAGGGATTGGATGAGCCCCGGTTCTCGAACTGCCTCGAGGGTGGCTGGAGGGACAACCATGTCCGGGCGAATATCCGCCTAGGCCAACAGGCCGGCGTAAGGGGGACACCCCTGTTCCTCGTTGATGGGCGGCCCATTCCCGGAGCCCTTCCCCTCTCCGATTTCCGGACTGTCCTGGACGGGGCCCTTCTCCAGCGGGGAATCACACCACCACCGCGGTGAAGACTTCCCTCCTCCTCCCCCTACTGTTAGCCGGGTCCTGCGGTTGGAATGCCGCAGGGATTACCGGGTGCCGCCCCGTCGGTCAAACCCGAGGCCTTCCCGACATTCTCCGGGAAACCTCTGGGGTTGCCTTCAGCAGATCTCAGCCCGAGATCCTCTTCAGCCACAACGACGGCGGGCATGAGGCCACCATCTATGTCCTCGATCTAGCCGGTTCCCTGAAGGGGGAGATCCCTCTTCCCGGAATCAAAAACCGAGATTGGGAAGACATCGCCACCGGAGAATGTCCCTCCGGGAACTGCATCTACATTGCCGACGTCGGAGACAATCAGGAGATCCGGGACGAAGTCCATCTCTACCGGATCCAGGACCCGGGGATCTATGACGGCTCCCCTCAACAACCCGACGTGTTCCCCATGACCTTGCCCGACGGGCCTCGGGATATGGAAGCCCTTTTTGTGCTTCCCGGGGAGGAGGTCTTCTTTGTGAGCAAAGGCCGGGGCAACGGCG
>CAYOVN010000042.1:0-22619 GCA_964407425.1 uncultured Gemmatimonadaceae bacterium | reverse complement strand
GATGTTCATCGTTCTCTGGGCTCCAGGGGCGAAAGCCCAAGAACTCCCGGGTAGGGTTTTGGCGACCGTTGTCACGTCGGCCGGGGATCCCATCGATGGGGCGAAAATCTCTGTGGGGGATGCGAGTGTCTTCAGCGACACTGAGGGCCGAGGCACGCTAGTTGTCCCGGCGGGAAGGATCACCGTCCAGGTAGAGAACTTCGGGTATTCTCCCTGGGAGGGGGAAGTGGATGTGCCCGCGGGCGGGGACGTCTCCGTCACTGTCGTTCTTCAGGAGGCAGTTCTGGAGGTCGAAGGGGTAGTGGTGAGGTCTACCCGGTTGAATCGGCGTATTGAGGATGAGCCACTTCGGGTCGAAGTAATCGGTCGGGAGGAGGTGGAAGAGAAGATCCTCATGACGCCCGGGGACATCGCCATGCTCCTTAGCGAGACCGCTGGGCTTCGGGTTCAGCCCACTTCCCCGGCCCTGGGGGGGGGCAGTGTTCGAATCCAGGGCCTGAAAGGGCGTTACACCCTCATTCTCTCCGACGGTCTTCCTCTGTATGGCGGACAAAGCGGGGCCCTTGGGCCGCTCCAGATCCCCCCCATGGACCTGGGGCAGGTGGAGGTTATCAAGGGTGTGGCGTCGGCCCTTTTTGGTGCGACTGCCCTCGGTGGCGTGGTGAATCTCGTGTCCCGCCGCCCAAAGCCAGAACGCGAAATCCTCCTGAATGGCAACACCCTGGGTGGTGGTGACGCCATTCTCTGGATGGCCGACGACCGGGAGGGGCCGTGGGGATGGTCCCTCCTGGCCGGGCTCCATGGGCAGCAGAAGGCAGATGTAGACGAGGACTCCTGGGCGGACGTTCCTGCCTTCCAACGGGCGGTGGTGCGTCCTCGGTTTCTCTGGGACAACGGGGCTGGGAGCTCGGTCCTGGGGACGGTGGGGGGAATGTGGGAGGATCGTCGAGGCGGAACGATGGATGATGGCCTCACCCCAGCGGGGACGCCGTATGAGGAGGAACTCAACACTCGGAGGGCCGACGCTGGTGTGCTAGGGCGCTTCCTCCTTTCATCGGGTCGGTTCATCTCCTGGCGAGGATCCGGTTCGTTCCAACGGCACGAGCACCTGTTCGGGACCGTCGTCGAAAGGGATCAACACCTGACGGGCTTCCTGGAAGGGAGTCTCTCCGGGATCGACGGGGCCCACAACTGGGTGGCCGGAGCAGCACTCCAAAGCGACGCCTACCGGGCGGAGGACGTGTCGGGATTCGACTATACCCACACCGTGCCGGGCATCTTCGCTCAGGATGAGATCCGGCTGGCCCCTTGGTTCCTGCTCTCTGCCAGCGGGCGCGCCGATTTCCACAACGAGTACGGTACCTTTTTCAGTCCCCGAATTTCGGCTCTCTTCCGATCCGACCCGTGGACGGTGCGGGCCTCGGCCGGTGGCGGCTATTTCGCCCCCACGCCCTTCACGGAAGAGACGGAGGCTGTTGGCCTGAGCCGTCTCGCTCCCATCCCGGAGGACCTGAAGGCGGAGCGGGGCCGAAGCGTGTCCTTGGACGTGGGCCGGCAGGTGGGCCCGGTGGAGCTGAACGTCACCGTCTTTGGTTCGGCCGTGCGGGATCCTGTGATCGTCCATCGAAACCCGGACGGGACTCTGACAATGGCTACCGGCGAGGAACCCACAAGGGCGTGGGGTACGGAGGTCATGGGCCGTTACCACCTGGAGCCGTTCCATGTTACCGGCACCTACGTATTCCTCCGGGCCACCGAGTTGGTTCAGGGGGTACGTCGGGAAGTACCCCTTACTCCCAAGCACACGGCCGGGATAGTAGGGGCCTGGGAGGACGAGGAATGGGGGAGAATCGGCGCAGAGCTCTACTTTACAGGGCTCCAGGAGCTCGAAGACGATCCGTACCGGGAAGTATCCGAGCCTTTCTTCATTCTCGGATTTCTTGCCGAACACAAACTGACTCCCGGCCTCCGGATCTTCCTCAACGCTGAGAACATCCTCGATGCCCGCCAGACCCAATGGGATCCCGTGGTGCGCCCGATCCGCACTCCGGATGGCCGGTGGACCACGGATGTCTGGGCTCCCCTGGATGGAAGGAGTTTCAACGCTGGCGTGAGAGTCTCATTTTAGGGGGTGCCTGGGGCGACTCGATTGAGAATGAAGTTCGGAGGAACTGGTGACCGAAAGACGGGGATCTTTCATTCGGCCTGGAAAAGTGAAGTGGATGGTTCTGTTCCCGATCTCCCTCCTGGGACTGCTTTTGGCCATGTGGTTGATTCCGGGGTCGCCACTGGGCCTCTCCCGGGTTTTCGAGATTGCCGCTGTCCTCGTTGAGGGGGGATTACTTATCGCCCTTGTCCTTAGACTCCGGAAAATCCGAAGGATCTACCGGGTCGAGAAGGAACAGCAGCCTTACCCGGTTGACGCCTTTCGGGTAGCTCTGACGTCAGCCATGGGTCGACGAGCGGGTGGGGCGATCTTCAATGAAGCAGCCATCTTGTGGTACGCGTTTTTTGGATGGACGCGGCGGAGGAGCATCAACCCGGAGGTCCTGACCTTTTCGGGCCACCGAAGAAACGCCTACCCGGCGATTCTCGGTGCCATCATGATGGCGGTGATCGTGGAAACTGGGGTGGTACACCTGCTCGTGAGTCTCTGGATCGGCTGGCTGGCGTGGCTCCTTACGGGGCTCGGGGCCTATTCGTTGGCCTGGTTGCTGGGGGACTTTCAGGCCGCCCGCCTCAATCCGTCGCTTCTGGCCGGATCCCACCTCCATCTCCGTACCGGCCTTCGGTGGCAAGCCGACCTGGCCTTGGAGGAGATTGTCGCTGTGCGTGACCAAGAGCCGGACGAGAAGCATGTGAAGATGGTGATGTTTGGCTCCCCCGATTTCTGGCTTGAATGCTCAGATCCAATACTCGTTCGTGGGCTCTTTGGTATCGAGCGCCGGGTGAAGTTCGTTGGCCTCGGGTTGGATGACCCGGATGAGTTCCGAAGAGAGATGGAATCCCGGATTGTGGTTTGAGGCCATGGGAGCCGAGATTCTATTGGGACCCATGGAGATTCCTGGCCATGGAACGATCGCCATCTACATGAACGGTGGAATCCAACAGGGGCTTTGGCAGCTTCCCTGAGTACTGCCCTAAAACTCGGAACGACCGAGATTCCCTATGCGAAAATGGCTGAAGCGTGCTCTGCTCGGCATCGCCGCTCTTTGTGTCATCGTCCTGGTCATCGGCTTGAGCTTCGAACAGTGGTCACGGTGGAGTCTTGCGCGGGTCGTTTCGCCGCCCGGCGCGCCTTCAATGGCCCTCCCCTACTCCATCGATGGTAGTGCCGTTGAGCTGGAGAGCGGCACCCTCGAAGGGGAAGGTGGCAACGTCTCCTTTTTGACCTCGACATCGGGTGACATGGACGGGGATGGCTCCAGCGACCTGGCTGTGATTCTGGTGCACGACAGCCCCGGATCCGGCGTGTTCTACTACCTCAACGTGTTTCTGAACGACGGCAACGAAGCGTATGGATTGGCCGGAGAAGATTTCCTGGGTGATCGAATCAAGTTCGATCTCAGTCAGATCTACCAGGAGGGGTCTGTCTCATCACTGACGGGTGTCCCCATTCATCCGGACGACTACGGGCAACTCGTCGTTGGCTACTATTTCCACGGCCCCGAACAGGCTTTCGCCGAGGACCCCAGCGTTTTTCTTACGCGGCACTGGAAGGTCCAAGACGGAAAGCTGGTCGCGTTGGAAAACTACTGACAACGTTCGCCAGTGACCCCCTACCGCCCCCTCTTTAAAAGGCGACCGGGCTTGGCGTCGTTAAGGACGCCTTCCTCGATGACAGGGACGCCGTTTACCAGCAAAAAGTCGATTCCCTCAGCGTACTGCATGGGGTTTACGAAGTCGGCTTTGTCGGTGAGTTCCTCCGGATCGAAGACCACCAGGTCTGCGGCCATGCCGGTGGCGATGAGGCCCCGGTCGAACAGGCCCAGGCGGTGGGCCGCCAAACCGGTCATCCTCCTGACGGCCTCCTCCACGGTGAGGACTCCGTCCTCCCTCACATACTTCGCGATTACCCGTGGGAACGCTCCGAAGGCCCTGGGATGGGAACTGGCTGAAGTGGCCGGGTTCACAGGAGAGGCGTCGGTGTCGATCATCACCCACGGGGAACGGAGAGCTTCCCACTTCTGCTCTTCATTCATGCTCTTCGGATTCACGCTCACGCCGCCAGCCTGGACCAGGTCGAAAAACGCGTTCCAGGGGTCGGTTCCCATCACCTCAGCCGCTTCGGAAACCGATTTCCCGATCACCCTTCGGTCCACCGATGAGGAGCCGGAGACGATGAGGACATTGTTCCAATCCAGTCCGACATGCCGGTACCAGTTCTCCCAATCGGACGTGGTCTCAACCTCCTCCCTCAACGTCGCCCGGACAGCCGGGTCGGAGAGAGTTGGTAGGAAAGCCTGGTTGCCCTGGGCGTAGTGCCTGGGATGCAGGAAGGAACCCAGGCCGATTCCATTCCGGATATAGGGATAGACATCGGCGGTCACGTCCATCCCATCGACTCGGGCCGAGTCAATCAGAGCGATAGCCTGCCGCATCAGGGGCCAGTTGTCCTGGCCGGCCGCCTTCAGGTGGTAGATATGCACAGGCACTCCGGCTCCCGTCCCGATATCCAGGGCCTCTCGGATGGCTTGAAGAACGTCCTGGCTCTCATTCCGAAGGTGGGTGAAATAGAGACCGCCATACTCTCCGGCGACCCGGGCCAGCTCTGTGATCTCCTCTGTGCTGGCGTACACGGCCGGGGGGTAGATCAGGGCGATTGAAACTCCCACTGCCCCCATTTCCATCCCCTGTCGAACCAGGGCCTTCATCTCATCCATCTGTGCTGGCGTGGGCTGGATGTCACCGTCTCCCAGCACAACCTGCCGGACCTGGGAGAGCCCCACGTTGTGGATCACATTGAGGGCGATCCCCCTCTCCTCGAGGATTCGGAAATACTGGTCGTAAGTTCTCCACCGGAGGGTGTCCCCTCCAAGGACCGGCGGATTGCGTTGGGTTCGATCATTCTGGGGTGCGGCGGAGCCACTTTCCCCGGAGAGGTAGGTCGTGATTCCCTGCCGGAGTTTGCTCTCGGCACTGGCAGGATTGGTGATCAGGACCAGGCTGGACTGGCCCATGAGGTCGATGAAGCCGGGGGCCACCATTCTGCCCGAGGCATCGATGGTACGCCGAGCGTCCCGGCCTTCAAGATGTCCGATGGCGGCGATTCGATCCCCGCGGATTCCGATGTCCCCGTGAAACCAGGGGTTTCCGGTGCCGTCGACGATTCGGGCGTCGGAGATGAGGATATCAAAGGGTTGGTCCCGGTCGGTCAGCGAACTCGGCCCGGCGGCGGAACATCCGGCAAGGAGTAGCACCAGCGCAGCGGCTGTTGTCCTCATGGAATTCTCCGATTCTCGGTGGTGGGTCCTCACCTCAAACTGGAGCTAGGCCTCGGGGGGCGCTAGTCGTCTTCCTCAGCCCTTTCTCAGCGCGTCAAGAGGATCAGCCCGGGTCGCGGACCTCGCAGGAAGGAAGCAGGCCAAGAGACCAGTGCCGGCCAGGGTCAGGACGATGAGCAGATAGACTGTAGGATCGCCGGTTTCGACCCCGTATAGGATTACGCTCATTGACCGGGCCATCAGGAATCCGAGCAGGATTCCGGCGGAGATCCCGATCAATAACTGCTTGCCACCTTTCACCACAACCATCCGCACCAGGGTCTTCGCCTCGGCGCCCAGAGCCATCCGAATTCCCATTTCCAGGCGGCGCTGGCTCACCCAGAAGGCCATGACGCCATAGAGTCCGACACACGCCAGGAAAAGGGCTACAGCTCCAAAGATGGAGAAGAGAGACCCAAAAAGGCCGAAAGCCCAGGTGGATTCCTCGATTGCCTGGTCCATAGCCAGTAAATCATAGACCGGTAGGTTCGGGTCCAGTTCAGCCACCATGGAGCGGACGGACGGAGCCATGACCGAAGGAGGACCTGATGTGCGGATTGCAAGGGACATGAAAGACTGGTCCAGTGCCCCCTGAGGGAGAAAGATTCGCTCAGGTCGCTCCTGATCGTCTCCGATTCCACCGACGTTTCCCCCCACGTGCATGTCTGGAACCACTCCCACTACACGTCTCCATCGCCGCGTGGAGTTGGATATCCCCAGCCTAATCCGCCGCCCGATGGCTCCCGAGCCACCCAGGTAGCTTTCCGCGAAGCTTCGGTTGACGATCGCGACCGGGTCGCCACCTATCCGTGTTTCCACGGCATCGAAGTCGCGACCTTCAGCGAGCCTTACGCCAAATACGTCGAAATACCCAGTGCTGACGGTGGTGGTGAGAACGGCCGGGTGGTCACGGTCGGTAGGGTAGGCTTCCCCTTCTACGGAGAGGAAATAGCGGGGACCCCCCAACCCGGGCAGACTTGAACCGACGGCGGCCGCTTGGACTCTCGGCTCGGCCTCCAGCCTTTCCTTGAGGAGCGTGAAGAACTGATCCCTTGTTTCCGGATCGGGATAGTCGGTTTCGAAGAGGCCGACCCGGCCGGCCAGGACTCCATCGGTCTCGAATCCAAGCTCCACATTTTTGAGGTTGATGACGCTCTTGACCATGAACCCCGCACCCACCAGCAGGGCACAAGATACTGTGATCTCCGAAATGACCAGGAAGGTGCTGAGTCGTCCCAAACGCAGGCTGGAGGAGCCGCGGCTCTCGTCTTTCAGCGTTTCCCCCGGCTCGATTCCCGAAGCCCGAACAGCGGGTAATACCCCGGCCGCGATAGCGGCAACCGCAGTGACGAGGAGGCTGAAGAGGAGTACGGGGCCGTCCATGGGAAAGTCGATCCAGTACGGCTTGTATATCCCCGCCACCGCTGCCCGATAGGGTTGAAGGCCTACGTACGCGAGGATCAGACCCAAGGCTCCTCCAAGGACGACCAAGACCAGGGACTCCATCAGAAGCTGGCGGACCACTCGCCACCGGCTCGCCCCCAGGGCCGTGCGAATCGCAACCTCCTTCGACCGGACGGAGGCTCTTGCCATGAGGAGGTTCGCCACGTTGACACAAGCGATCAGAAGGACCCCAAAGGTCGCTGCGAGCATGACCCACAAAACCGCCTGGATTTCCGGGGGCATGAAGCGCTCCTCGTAGGGGGAGGCGATCATCCCTATTCCCTCGTTGCTCTCTGGGTATGTTCTGGCGAGCCCGGCCCCGATAGCCGAGAGTTCGGCCCGGGCTGCGTCGAGTGAGATTCCCTCCCTGAGACGACCGAAGGCATCCAGGTCCTCACCTTCTCCCCGAGGCAACCCCGCCCGGTCGATGCGGTGAGTAAGCCAAACATCCTCCAGGAAGGGAAAGCGGAATCCCGGTGGCATCACACCAATGATTTCGGCCGTCACACCATTCACCCGGATGAACTTCCCGACGATCGCCGGGTCGGACCCGAAACGGTTTTCCCAGACGTGATGTCCGAGAATGATGGTGGGGCTCGCGCCCGGAGCGTCCTCCCCTTCCCGGAAGGTTCGTCCATCGAAGGGCTCGACCCCCAGATGGCTCAGTGCATTGGCGCTGACGTAGGCTCCGGCGAAGCGCTCCGGCGGGCTCTCGTCACCCGCAATGTTCACAGTACCCTGGTAGAAAGCCGCCACATCTTCGAACGATGTCTGCTGGGCTCGAAGGTCTTCAAAGTCATGAACGGACATCTCCATCTGGGTGATGCCCAGTTCGAGTCGGTTCTCGCCGATGAAGGTGAGGCGCTCTTCCCCAGGGACCGGCACACCTCGGAGGATCGTCCCGTATACACTGCTGAACGTGTGGGTGGTGAGGCCAACCCCGAGGCCGATCGTGATGATGGCCAGAAGGGAGAGGGTGGGGGTTTTGAGTAGCATCCGGAGCCCGAAATGGAGGTCGGATATCAAACTCGTCATGGCCTACACCTCGGAGAAAAGGGGACAGCACTTCGGGTCTCTATAAGAACAAGGCTGCCTCAGCCACGAGCCCTGGCCCGAAAGCCAATGCCACACAGGGTCTCGGAGCGCTCTCCTGCCTTAGGCGATCTAGAATGAACAGGATCGTTGACGACGACATGTTCCCGAACTCGGAGAGAACCTGCCGGGAGACGGTGTTTTCCTCAGGTCCCAAATCCAAAGCTGTGCCAACCGCCGTGAGGATGCGGGGTCCACCGGGGTGGACGGCCCATGTGGCAATTTCGTCCAGTCCCAGGCCCTGGGTTTCCAGCCACCCCTCTAGCCAGCTGGCCAGGTGGCTTTGGATGATCTCAGGAACCAACGATGAAAGGGTCATCCGGAAGCCGTGGTCCCCTATCCGCCAGGACATGGCATCGGCACTGGCCGGCAGGCGACAGGTTCCGCTTGCGACGAGTTTCCACGATTCGTCAGAGCAGGCTGAGGCTTCACCCACGCCTACCACAGCCGCCGATCCATCTCCGAAAAGGGAGTTCGCCACCAACGTGTCGGGATCCCAATCGTAGGACATATGCAAGCTGCATAGCTCCACGGAGGACACGAGGACACGAGCTCCTGGATCGGCCCCAGCGAAGGACGAGGCGACCCTCAGGCCGTTCAAGGCCCCGTGGCATCCCATAAACCCCACGTGGGTCCTCTCTACCGTGGGAAGGAGCCCCAACTGGTCGACGAGGGTCGTATCCAACCCGGGAGCGAAGAAGCCTGTACATGAAACGGTGACAAAGTGGGTGATCTCATCAGCGCTCATTCCCGCATTGGCCAAGGCATCCTGAGCGGCCTTCCTCGATAAGCCGGGAGCATCGGATTCGAATCTCTTCATCCGAGCCTCGGTGGAGGGGCCCTTGTCTTCTGAAGACTGGGCGGGCTTGAAGAAAGACTGTACGGGCCCTGAGGAGTCGCCCGAACCCTCCAAGAGTGTGCTGTGCCGTTTCTTCACCCCACTTCGGCGGTAGAGGGCTTGGACCGTCCGGGCTTTCTTCCCGTCCACCCCCGCAAGGGAAGCCCAGCTCCTGGCAGCGTCGGTCTGCGAAATAGAGTGTTTGGGGACAGCCGTCCCGATGCCGGTAAGACGAAGGGTCATTTGATTGTTCTCATGCCAGGGTTGGAATGGGTGCCCCCACCCGCTGGACCAACGGTCCGGCTAGATGAGGGTGGTTTCTCAGCACCCGGAGTAGTGTCCGACTCAGAGAAGGCCTTGCCAGGGTCCAAGCGGTGGCCCGGCAAATGAGCTGTGCCTTTCCCACCAACTCCGCGTGGACCGAGGCCCAGGAGTTCAAGAGGCCTGGGTTCCAGCCCCCCGCCGACCGGGCCACCAGCGGCGCCAGGGCCCGGGCCCCGGAAAGGGCCCAGAACATACCCTCGCCTGTAAAGGGCTCCACATAGCCTGCTGCGTCGCCGACGGCAAAGAGGCGCTCGGCCCCGGGGCGCGCCGGCCGCCTGGTGAGCTCCGGCGTACCCTTCCATCCGTCTGCCGGCGAACCGGTGAGTTCCGGCCACCCTCCTGCCCGCAGGAGGGAGTTCACCAGTCTGCCCGGCGATTCAGAGGTCCGGATTGCCTGGGTGCTCAGGGCCGCAGCCACGTTCAAGGAGCCGTCCTCCACCCTGACCATCCCAACGTACCCCTCTTCCCCCAAAGCCATATGAATCGACCGGGGCTCAAAACCCGGCCCAGGTTCCGGAAAAACCCCTCCGAGGCCGATTACCCGCCTCCTGGCGGAAGCCGGAGTACGAGCAGGGACACCGGCCTGAGCCATGAGTCCGCTGTTTAGCCCGTCGGCGGCGATCACCACCCGGGCGGAGATGAGCTCCTTCCCCGCCGCGGAAGACACTTCCAGGATCCGACGGTCGTCCTCCAGAGCCCCCAACTTTGCACGGGATTCCGGGCGGAAGAGAGATCCTTGTTTCAGGGCAGCCTCTATCAACGCTGAGTCGAGGGCGGTTCGGGATATGGCTACCGGTCCGTGAAGGGAGATCCGGGCTGTTGTTGACCAACCCCCCAAGCGAAGGGTGTGTAGGGGGGTGGCTCCCAACGAGGAGAGAAGGTCCCCGAGACCCACTTCTTCCAAGAGTCGCTGGGCCCCAAGACTGAGGGTCGCCCCGCAGGTCTTCCAGCGGGGGAAACTCCCCCGATCGAGAAGGAGGACCTTTCTCCCGGTCCTGCTCAACTCGTAGGCCACCATGGCTCCGGCCGGCCCAGCCCCTACGATCACCGCGTCCCAGATGGACCCAGCCCGTCGCGTCACGAAGCCTTCCAGAACAACGCCAACCGCTCCGGCCAGCACCGTTCAACCACAGCAGTCTCCATTCCCGCTTTGGAAGCCAGGGCTCGGACCTCTTCCAGGGAAAAGGCGGCTCTCACGGAGCGGGGGCCATCCACCCTGACCATCGGAGACCTGGTCAACACCCGACCCGCTGCCAGGGCCAACAGGTATCCCAGCCGGGTCCGCATCAGATCCTGCACAAGGACGGCACGTCCTGCGTCGGCGAGCCTCTTGAGGAATCCGGCGGCCTCGTCTTCGGACAGGTGATGGAGGAAAAGGGAGGAATAAACAAGGTCGAAACCCCCAGGTAGGGCTCCCTGAGTGGCGTCCACCTGGTGAAAAGCTACATCGACCTCTTGTTCCTCAGCTCTCAACCTGGCGAAGTCCAGGGCCGTAGGGCTTATGTCGCATCCCTCGATCTCAGCCGAAATGCCCTGCCTCTCTGTCTGACGCTTGACCGCCACGGCCACGTCGCCTCCACCGCAGGCGACGTCGAGAACCCGAAGGGGTCTTCTTGATGGCGCCGGAAGCTTACGGATTCTCTTGCAGATCTCTCGTGACACAAGGGAAAGAAGGTTGATTCGGGCCAATCCCCTCAGGGCACCAAAATGCTGAGCCCTATCGAGGTCAGGCTGATCCATCAACTCCGGTTGCCGGAATCGGGATGTCAGATCTGTAATCGGCCTTGGCACGCTTGGCGTAGGACCCCGGTAGCGACGGACTGCGACTACCTCTTCGTTTTGATTAGGATTACGCCGTTTGCGCCGCCGCTCCGGTAAATTGCGGTCGTGCCGGCGTCCTTCAAGAAGGGATTTGTGTCGATGTCCCCTGAGACCGCACATGCACTCTAATCTTAGATAGGGGTCAACGCGGTAGTTTGTTCCTTATTGGGTCGGCTCGTAATTGGCAGGGGAGGTTTTCCAGGACCATGCGACTTTGGAGCATTCATCCTTCGTACCTTGATTCCAAAGGACTTGTGGCGGTGTGGCGCGAGGGCCTCCTTGCCCGGGCCGTTCTCCGGGGGGCGACCAAAGGCTACCGCCACCATCCGCAGCTAATGCGCTTCCGGAGTCACCCAGCTCCCGTATCTGCCATCAACAACTACCTTGGGGCGATCGCAAGGGAAGCTGGTCGTCGTGGCTATCGGTTCGACCGTTCCCGTATCGGCCCCGTTCGGGATCGTTCAACCATTGAAGTAACTCGTGATCAGCTCGAGTTCGAACTGTCTCACCTGCGAACGAAGATTCTGAAGAGGGCGCCCGCTAGCCTAGAGCGCCTTCCGAAACCAGTCGACGTCGAACCCCATCCGCTCTTCGTGGTTCGGGAAGGACCGATGGAGGTCTGGGAGAGAGGCGCTCCCTAGAGGGTGCCGTGCGCTATGGTTAGGGGTTCCTTCTGGCTGGCTCCCCCTACGGTCGATACTCCCTTTTCCGTCTACCGACCAACGCCAGGATCTCGTCCACTTCCTTCGGGACATGTGCGGAGAGAATTTCGACACCGTCCTCCGTGACCAGAACCGTGTCCTCGATTCGGATATGAAGATCCTCCTCAGGGATGTCGATGATCGTTTCCGACCGATTCGCACAGTGCCTGCCTGCGGGCTGCGAACTCCTCAGGCTCGGGTCGGGTTTCAGTGATCCCTGATTCCAACTACATCCGGCTGAGGTCGGCTTCAGCGGCTATATATCCGAAGCCACCCCATCCGCTATTGGTCGAAGTGATGTGCCGGAAGATCTCCTCGGCTCTCACAACATCTCCGTTGTAGAAATACCAATCCCCCAGGCCATAGGCGATTCCGACGTTCATGTAGTCGAGAATCGCTTCATCGGACCCGGTGAGCTCCGCCACGGAAAGCTCCCCCTTGTAGAACATTGCCAGGTTGTGGTACGCCATGTTCTCGATGATCTCCATCTCTGCGGAGATGGGCTCGAGTACCGCCGCCGCCTCTTCGTCCCGATCCAGCCTGCGGAGGATCATATAGAGCCAGTGCGTTGCTGCCACCGCCATATCGTCATTTGTTGAGGCATCAAAGCATGCCTGAAAACCCCTCCGGGCGTTCTCCATGTCATCCTTCAGATAGTACGCTAGCCCCAGGTGATACCAGATGTTGGTGTGGAGAGAACTGACCGGGATGTTCATGGCGTTCGGGGCCCCGTCCGGCTCGACCTCGTCTTCCTTGCCCTCGATCAGCTGGGACGCGTGCTCGAAGTCCGCTATGGCCTCATCGAACATTCGGAGTGTGATGTAGCGATGACCGCGGTGTCGGTAGATCCGGGCATCATCAGGGTGCATCTCGATTCCGTCTGTGTAGGCGTTGATGGCCGCCCTGTTTCTGCCGGCGTATGCCAATCTCCTTCCATACCAGATCAGGGCGTCAGGATCATCCGGATTCCCGACGTACTCGGCTTCCGCTCCGGCGAGATTGGCCAGGACAGCCTCGCTGGGTTCGGAGGGGCCGAACAGAGTATCCCCGAAGAGGGATATGGTCTGGGCATGATTGGGGAGGATGGCGAGATGATTGGAGATCTCGGGCTCGGTGGTGCAGCCCGTCGACATGAATCCTATGCAAGCTAGAACTGCTACCGCCGCGGTCAGAGTTTTCATGGGATCCTCAGGTGATCTCTCGTTTATCGGTGGCTTTCACAACATGGGATGGCGAGGAAGATGAGGAGGATCGCTGATCCCGTCGAGGGCCTCAATCCGATCGCCCCCCCTTCTCCATCGCTGGCAGCTTGGGAAAACCGGTCCTAGCTTGCCGGTCGTCACCGGTACGTTCCCATCTTCCAGGAGACCGACATGATCCGTGTGGCTGCTTCCGCACTCTTTGGCCTGGCACTTCTCCTTCCGTCCCTGGCCGTTTCCCAGACGCCGGCCTCCAGCCCATCCAGAGAAGAAGCCCTCGCCGCCGTCCAAATCTGGTTGGACGCGCAAAAAGATTATGAACAGCTTCCGGCCATCTCGGCCGCCATTGTCCACGATCAGGAGTTGGTGTGGAGCGGTGCGGTGGGCATGGCCGACATAGGCGAGGGTCGGCCCGCTACTTCCAAGACCCTCTATTCCATCTGCTCGATCTCAAAACTGTTCACCAGCGTGGCCACGATGCAGCTCCGGGATCAGGGTAAGCTCCGGCTGGCCGACCCCGTAGGGAAACACCTTTCCTTCTTCTCGGTCAAACAGAAATTCGAAGACTCGACTCCGGTGACCATCGAGAGCCTTTTGACCCACTCCGGTGGGATGCCCCGGGAGGCCGACTATCCGTATTGGAGTGGCCCCGACTTTGTGTTCCCGACCAAGGATGAGGTGATCGCACGCCTCAGCGACCAGGAGACCATCTATTCGGCCCAAACCGCTTACCAATACTCGAATCTGGGACTTTCCTTGATGGGCTACGTCGTCGAGGAAGTGTCAGGAGTGCCCTACGAAGAGTATGTGCGGCAGCACATCCTGAACCCGTTGGGAATGTCCGATACCTACCCCGAGATGCCTGAACAGCATATCGGCGGTCAACTTGCTAAGGGCTATGGAAGCATGACCCGTCAGGGTGGTCGGAATGAGGCCGCCTTCTTCCAGGCTAAGGGCATTGCACCGGCTGCCGGTTATGCGTCCACGGTGGACGATCTGGCGAAATTCGCCATGTGGCAGTTCAGGCTGCGGGGTGATCGCGAGGAGGTTCTCCACGGGTACACGCTAGCTGAGATGCAAAGGGTCCACTTCGCCACTCCGGGTTCAACGACCATGCGCGGGTTGGGTTTCTCCGTGTCGGCACGAGACGACAAAACCTTCGTAGGCCACGGCGGAAGCTGCCCTGGATTCCGGACACAGTTGTCCATGCAGAACGAGGACAAGATCGCCGTGGTGAGCATGGTGAACGCCACAGAAAACGCCGGAAAGTACCTGAACGGAATCTACGATCTCGTTGCGCCGGCCCTCATTGCGGAGGCCAAAAAGGAAAAGGCCGAAAAGGCTGAAAAGGCCGACCCGAAGTCCGAGGAGGTGGTGCCCGAGGTCGATTATGCCAAATACATCGGTACCTACTCAGGAGGGCTGGGCGGCAACGAAACCGTGGTCATTCCCTGGAAGGGCGGAATAGGAACCATGAGCCTACCGAGCGATAATCCATCGGTGAGCGTTCTCGTTCACGTGGAGGGGGACACTTTCCGGCGAGAACAGCAGGAGGGCCGTCCGGTTTCAGAAGTCATCTTCGATACCGATGAAGAGGGTCGTGTAACTCGGATGAGGACCCCGGTGAACTTCCGGATTCGGGTAGGGCCGTTGCCATCAATAACCTGACCAAAACCTCTTTGGAGAAAACTCATGGGTATCCTCGAGTGGGCGGAGAAACGAACCAGCGCCATGACGATTTGGGATGTTGGTGTTCTCAAGATCTACTGTTTTTTGTTTGGGGTGATCGGGGGGGCTTACATCTCCACTTTCGTGAAAGAGAACCTTTGGTGGTTCGTCTTATCAGTGCTGGTTTTCGGTTTGGCATCCAGTTACAGATGGTTGACGGCTAAGGCTCGCTGAACCGACCGGCCCCATCGGAGTAGAACAAAAAGCGCCCAAGCCCGTCGCTGTGGCGAGGCCGGCACTTTCAGTTCAGGAGGGAGCATGACCGAGAGAAAGAAGGCGACTGATTTCCCCAAGGAAGTTTTGGCACTTTTCGATGGCTATGTGCACGGCTTCATCGAACGAAGGGACTTCCTTGAAGGTGCCGCGAAGGTTCTGGGTGGCGGTGCTGCTGCCCTCTCGGTCCTCTCAGCCCTCCAACCCAAATACGCCTGGGCCAAGCAGGTTCCGCCGGATGACGCGAGGATTCGCGCCGAGTATGTCGAGTACCCTTCCCCCAACGGGTCCGGAACAATGCGGGGGTACATGGCTGTTCCGGAGGGGGCGTCCGAGCCGAAGGCAGCAGTACTGGTCATTCATGAGAACCGGGGCCTGAATCCCTACATCGAAGACGTGGTGCGGCGTTTTGCTGCAGCCGATTTTGTCGCTCTCGGTCCCGATGCCCTGACGCCCCTGGGCGGCTATCCAGGCACGGACGACGAGGGTCGAGTGATGCAGCGCCAGCTCGATCCGAATGTGATGATGGAGGACTGGGTGGCTGCGTTCGAGTTCCTTCGGACCCATGAAATGTCCACCGGCCGGGTCGGCGCCGTCGGGTTCTGCTATGGAGGTGGGGTGGTCAATCGCCTGGCCGTCCGGTTACCGAACCTTGGAGCGGGCGTGCCTTTTTACGGCTCCGCTGCACCCACCGAGGGTGTGCCCGCCATAAAGGCCCCACTCCTGATTCAGTACGCCGGTCTGGATGAGCGTGTGAATGCCGGGTGGCCGGAATACCAGAAGGCCCTTGATGCGAACGGCAAGAACTACGCGATGCACATGTACGAAGGGGCTAATCACGGTTTCCATAACGACACCACACCCCGGTACGATGAGGAGGCGGCTCGTCTGGCCCAGGATCGGACCATGGCTTTCTTCAATGAACACCTGAGGGAGTAGGGGGGGATTACCCCCTCTGTGAATTCGGAACTCCAGGGATGCCCCGGTCTCCCCCATTCGACGCGGTCCTTTTCGACCTCCTTACGGGGCTACTCGACTCCTGGTCCTTTTGGGACCAGGTCGCTCGGGATCCAGACGCGGGCCGCCGATGGAGGTTTCGATACCTCGAACTCAGTTATGGGGCTGGAGAATACAGGCCCTTCGAGTCCCTGATTGCCCAAGCTGCAGAGGACGTAGGGCTTTCTTCTGATCTTGCTCGGGAGATGGTCGCCGGCTGGAGCCGACTTGAACCCTGGCCGGAGGTCCCCGAGGTCCTGTCACCCTTCGGTGGCTTTCCGATGGGTGTGGTGACGAACTGCTCAGAGGCTTTGGCTCGGAGGGCAGTGGAGAGAGTGGGTATCCCATTCTCGGTGGTTGTTTCGGCAGAGCGGGCTGGGGCATACAAACCAGATCCACGTCCTTATCAGCTTGCCCTTTCGGAGCTCGGATTCCCGCCGGAACGAGTACTTTATGTGGCCGGGTCACCCTACGACGTCATAGGGGCTTCGGAGGTGGGAATGCCGGTCTTCTGGCACAACCGTGCAGGGTTGGTCAGCGACGCGGCCACCCTGGCAAGAATGGTGGAGGACACCCTGATCCCCCTCGGGCTGTTTGTTCTCGGGGGCGGATAACCGGCTGGGTCCAATAAAAAGCTATCGGAACCGTCGGACCAGGCCCATTTTGCTGAGGTTCTGCTACCCCGTGTCGAATGCGCCCTAGTGGGATTCGGAGGGCGAAGAGGAATGCGAAAGCCAATGCGCTGTTCCTTCAGCCTCACCCGAGTCCTCGCGGGCCTGACCCTCCTTTTGTTCACTACGCCCGCAACCTTACTGGCCGCTCAGGATACGACCGCCCTGGCCGAGACGGGATCGGTTGCTTGGTGGGTTTGGCCACTGGCCCTCCTCGTTCTGACCTTCTTTATGGGGATTTTGGCTGCCATGGGGGGGATCGGAGGAGGTGTCCTCTATGTACCCGTTGTCAGCGCGTTCTTCCCTTTCCACTTCGACTTTGTTCGGGGGGCGGGGCTTCTGGTGGCCCTCTCGGGAGCTCTGGCAGCTGGGCCCGGTTTCCTCCGGATGAACCTGGCAAGTTTGAGACTGGCGATGCCGCTGGCTCTCATGGCGTCGACTTTCGCCATCTTCGGGGCCCAGGCCGGCCAGGTCATTCCTGTACACATCGTCAGAACCGCGATGGGATTCACGATTCTGGGAATCGTGGTCCTGATGGCGACTGCAAAGAAGTCGACGTTTCCCGAAGTTCCAGAATCGGACAGGCTGTCTTCGATTCTTGGAATCTGCGGGATCTTCACTGAGGCGAGCCTGGGGAAGACCATCAACTGGAAGGTCCATCGGACGTTCACCAGCCTGATCCTCTTCATGTTCATAGGCTTTGCCGCGGGGATGTTCGGCCTGGGTGCGGGGTGGGCAAATGTCCCGACCCTGAACCTGGTCATGGGAGCACCGCTTAAGATCAGTGTTGCAACCAGCAAATTCCTTCTCTCCATCACGGACACTTCGGCGGCGTGGGTCTACATTAATGCGGGAGCCGTAATCCCGATGATGATCGTACCTTCAATCGTTGGAATCATGGCGGGGTCTTTCATCGGTGTGCGGATACTCAGGGTTGCGAAACCCACTTTCGTGAAGTGGATCGTGATCGGCCTCCTCCTGTTCTGTGGCCTGCAGCAGGTTGCTCAGGGGCTTGACCTTCCGTTCTTCTTTTGAGGAGGGAGAAAGGCCATCCCATAGGAACCGTGTCGATTCTCTCCGCCACCCCCCATTGACGAACCGAGGAACCGCGACCGTAATGTAGGCATGGTGGACACTGATTTTTCCGGCCCCCTGGGGTATCCACCCAGGACCGACTAGTATCCGCCCGGCATTTAAGAGAACGAGGAGGAGCAAGTGGCGATTAGTCTTGTAGCTCTCTTCATCATTTTTGCTGTGGTCATCGGGACTACTGCGATGGTGGCTACCATCGGCTATCTCCTTAATCGCATCCGTGTGATCGAGGGTAATTCCGGTAGCGGGGAAGGCAACCATCAACTTCTTGATCGGGTTGCCGACTTGGGAGATGACCTCTTCGCGATGCAGGAACAGATATCCGCCATGACGGAGCGTCTCGATTTCACCGAGAAGATTCTGATGAGTGGTGACGACGAGCCCGAGTCCGGCGGCCCGGAGTAGGGCGCTCAACCTTAGGAATCCCCATGCCGAAATTCCTGCTGTTACTCCTCCTTTTCCTCTCTGTGTGGCCGAAGGTGGTGGCCGCCCAGCAAGAGCCCCTCATTTCATTCGATCACTACCACACTCTTGTGGAGATCGAGGCTTACCTGGAGGGTGTGGCTGAACGGTATCCGGCCCTCGTGACCCTGCACGAGATCGGTCGAAGCCGAGCCGACCGGCCTATCTGGGCCTTGGACATCAACAATCCCGCCACTGGCCCAGCGAGCGAGAAGCCGGGCTTCTACGTGGATGGGAACATCCATGGCGGAGAGGTGCTGGCAGGCGAGGGGGCTCTCGCCTTCATGGAGCGACTCCTCTCCGGGTACGGTGGGGATGCGGAGATAACCGACTTGGTCGATAATCGGGCCTTCTATGTAGTCCCGATCGTGAATCCCGATGGGCGGGCCATATCAGTGGGCACTCCGGAAAACCACCGTTGGAATATCCGGCCCGTCGATGAGGACGGGGACGGGCGGGTTGATGAGGATCCGCCAGAGGACCTGGATGGGGACAACCGTATTCTCCAAATGCGAATTCCCGATCCGGAAGGGTCCTGGGCCATCCACCCCAACGACCCCCGAAGGATGGTCCGGGTGCGTGGCGGAGGGGATGGCGCCGAAGGGTCCG
This sequence comes from uncultured Gemmatimonadaceae bacterium, assembly GCA_964407425.1. Classification (GTDB taxonomy): domain Bacteria; phylum Gemmatimonadota; class Gemmatimonadetes; order Longimicrobiales; family Gaopeijiaceae; genus JABDNZ01. Next base: position 3,947 of record CAYOVN010000042.1, on the reverse strand, counting down.
GGTCCGAGAGATACCAGCTGGTGGGGGAGGGGATCGATAACGACCAGGATGGTCGGTTCAATGAGGACCGTGTGGGCGGCGTGGACCTGAACCGGAATTTCCCTGCGAACTGGAGCCCGACCCAGTCCGCGTCGGGGCCCTTTCCCCTCTCTGAACCCGAGAGCCACGCCCTCGTCGCCTATATCACATCACGACCGAACATCGCGGCGATCCATACTTTCCATACCAGCGGCGGCCTCATTCTCCGATTTCCGACCCTGGCCGATCAGGACTTCGGATTTCCTGCGGCGGACATCGAGGAGTACCGGAGAATCGCCGAAGATGGTGTGGCCATCACGGGATACCTGAACTTTGCCGTCGAGAAGCAAGCCATCGTGGATCTCATGAGCCCGGGTCACGGCGTGTTCAACGACTGGGCGTCGATGGTTTTTGGTGTCCTCGCCATGACGACGGAAATGTGGGCCCATGCCATGGGGGAAGGTCAGGACGCTCTCTTTCGCTGGAACGACGAGGTCCTGGGCGGGAAGGGTTTTATAGAGTGGTACCCCTTCGAGCACCCCGATCTGGGATCCGTGGAGTTAGGTGGCTGGGACCGGTGGTCCACTTCGAGTCCCCCTGAGCCCATGATTGCAGAGGAAGCCCGAAGGAACGTCGATTGGGTCCTCACCTTTGCGCAGAAAACACCCCAGGTCGCCGTGCTCGATGCCGACGCCCAGGTGGTGGGTGGCGGGGAGACGTACAGGGTGGAAGCCAGGGTCGCCAACGTGGGTTGGGTGGCCACCGCGACGGCCCACGCGACCGAGTCGCTGGGGACAGCCAAGCCGGTGCAGGTGCACCTGGAGCTGGAGAACGCGACCGTCATGGATGGGGAGCCGATTGTTGATCTGGGGGTCCTTCAAGGGACGCAGGGTGGGGACCCTCAGGAGCGGTTGGTGTCCTGGTCAGTCCGGGCAATTGATGCCACGAGCCCGGTGGGCATCACTGTCGTGGTCTCGTCCGAGAAGGCTGGGACGGTGCGGCGGACGATTCTCAGCCACCGCCGGGATTAGCGTAGGGCCCCAGCACATAGGAAGCTTCGAGCGTTTCGAGGTTCCCGTCCCGCCACAGGACGAGTTGGTATTCCTGCGCCGTCTCCCTGAGTTCCCGGATGAGCCAATGGTGTAGGCCGGCCACCCCACCCCGTTCGTGGAAGAAAGGCTCCCCTCCGAAAGAGACCAGCAGGTCTCCGGGCTGAAGTCCGGCGAGAGCAGCAGGCCCCCCGGGCTCAACCGCTGTCACCTGTATCCCCACCTGTTCCGGTCCACTCGCCAGATCTTCGGGGAGGGGCTGCTCGGTTCCCTCAAAACCCACCGTGGGGACTCGCTCCTCCAGGGCACGAACAGCATACATCTCCCAAAAGGAAAGAGTACCCTGGGGGTGGGTGGGGGCCAGGGCTTCCCACGCCAGGATGGCCCGGTCCGTGGCGGCTCGGGTCATCGGCACCTGAAGGGTCAGACGGGCGGAATAGACGCGCCGTTCATCACCCAGACGTCGGGCTTCCTCCAGGGCCACCCTCATGGAGCGCTCAACCATACCCTGGTGGACAATCTCTCCATTGATCCGGACGATCAGCGGCTCGTCGAGATTCACCAGCCTGTCGTTGAGGAGGACATGGATTTGACTCGCCCACCGTGTAGTGATCTCAATCTCAGTGGGGCCCTGGACCCGGGCGTGGACAAACGCCTGACGGGTATCCGCCTCAACCCAGTGGATATTTCGGGACAGGGGGACGATGCCCCCATGGGGGACCCGAAGCACTTCTCGGGGCGAGTTGGGCCGCGGTCGGCTGTCCAGCCACCGGAGAACGTCGGGGTAATGTTCCTGGAACCCCTCATGAGCCCGATCCGAAAACTCCCGATAGACCAGATCGTAGTTGAAAGAACTCAGGATCTCCTCCAGGGAGCGGGGCCCGATTACACCCCGGATATTCTGATCCTGAGATCCCTCCAGAACATAGGTGGGTACGGGGGCGAGGTTTCGGAGGAGCAGTTCCCGGGAGTCCCCCTCGGTTGAAACCGGGACGATAGCACTCAGCCAGTCCGGATGGCCGGCGCCGTAGGCTATGGAGAAGTTGGACCCCAGGGAGATTCCAGTGGATACGATCCGGTCGGTGTTGACGGAGTACCTGCTGCGGACGGCGTTCAGGACCGCCCGGGCCTCCTCAGGGTGGAAGATCTCGTAGGGGAGGCGGTCCTGGGTCCGGCCGTCTCCGGAGACAACGTCCACCATGGCGGGGGAGACGACGATCCACCCCGCCACCTCGGCGGGTTCGGCCCAGACACTGATCATCCGCTGGGCGCTCCGGATCGCTCCGTCCACGCTTCCTGGTGGCCCGCCGTGCATGGCGAACATGACCGGCCACTGGTGTTGAGGGTCGTATCGGCTCGGAAGCCGGACGAAGACCGGAACCTCGCGGCCCCCGGGAGTGCTGACGACGAACTCATCCAGGACGTCACCCCGGGCTCCAGCTGAGCCACCGGTGGGATTGGGACCCCGGCGCATCCACTCCTCGAGGTCGTGCATCTGCTGTCGACTCACCCCAATGAGGGCGTCGTCAGTGGAAATGCGATCGTAGGCCGTTCGGAATTCGTCGTCGTCTTCAGGCCATAGGTAGGCCCGCGTCAGTTCATCCGTCAGCTGGGCGTGGATGGGCTCCAGCAGGCCCGAGGAAAAAACTCCGAGGAAGATTCCGAACGCCAAACCGGCTCTCTTGACGATGGTCATGGGCGTGAAGGCTCAGTACCCCCGTTGGAGGTCGACCACGTTCAACATCTTATCGCCGGCTACGAAGCGGCGAAGGTTCTCTCGATAGAGTAGGAACTGATTGTCCCGGTACCGGTTGGAGTAGTCCGAGACATGGGGCGTCACGATGACCCGGGGCATGTCCCAGAACTCGAAGTCGTCCTGGGGTAGATCGTCTGCACCAAACCCGGCGATGGATCCCGATCGAAGGGCGTCTTTCAGATCGTCCCAATTCACCACCGGAAGCCGGACGATGCTCACGAAATAGGCCGACTCCTTCATGGCGTCGAAGAACCGAGCGTCGAACATCAGTTGGGTGTCGGGTGTGTTTGGTACGGCTGCATATACGACATCCGCTTCGGCGGCGAGTTCGTACATCTCATCTGAAAGGCCCACGTAGTCGACGAAGGATGGTCCGGATCTGCTGCTGTTACGGGTCGCTACGACACGCATGCCCAGGGCGTGGGCCATTCGGGCCACCTCAGTGCCGATGCTCCCGAGTCCCACTACCAGCAGCGTCTGATCCTGGAACTCCTTATCCAGGTTCTTGTCCTTCACGACGTCGGTCTGGGTTCTCCCCCAGATGTGTTCCCCCTGCCTCTCGTCGTGGATGTCCATTCCTCCGATGAGGGAAAGCATGATGGTAAGGGAATGCTGGGCGATGGCCTGGGCGGTCATGCCCCGGATCGAGGTGGCTACGATGTTTCGCTCCCGAAGGATCCGATTGGTCTCTCCAGGCGGGTCGCCGCTGGTAAAGCATCCGGCCACGCCGACGCTTCCTGACTGGATCCATTTAACCTCGGGACCGATAGCGGAGACCGTACTCGCCGAACATCCGAGTCCCAGAACCGCCTGGGCGTCTTCCAATACCCCCCGCTCCACAGCGTCGGCCCGGTTCCTTACGGGAATCAACTCCACCCCGGGCGCGACCTCCTGTAGAAACGCCATCCGCTCGTCACGGCGATCCCATTCCTCGGGAACCACGACCACAACCTTCTTTGGGGAAGCCCACCCGGGCATCTCCCGCACCGGCACATCGTTCTCCCGGAGATTGAAGACCCGCACGAGCTCTTCAGGGGTGAAGTCTTCGTAAGACCCGGTGGGGGGGGCGGACGGTTCTGAGACAGCCAACGGTTCGGAAGCAGCCGACGTCTCGGGAGGGGCCC
>CAYOVN010000041.1:0-22624 GCA_964407425.1 uncultured Gemmatimonadaceae bacterium | reverse complement strand
CCCGAGAAAGGGCATGTTCTGCCCGGTCAGAGGCACCAGGGCCAGATTGGATGCCGCCACATATATGGCAGGAAGGGTCAGCCAGAGGACCCCACCCACGGTCATGGCCAGAACCGCCAATCCCTCCCGGCTCTCCTGCACCCCTCCATGAACCCGGAGAATCCAGATCCCCACAACAACAAGAAGAGCCAGATAGACCAGGAGAACCGAGATCCCACCCAGAGCTCCGTGTTCTGAGAGGACATAAACGGAGAAGGTATTCTCCGCATAGGACACAGCCGTGGGGATCCCTCGACCCAGGACGGCGGTTCCGGCAAATCCTGTCCCGGTCAGGTCACTGGAAGCGTAGGCCCGCCCGCCCCAGACCTGATCCCTCGAGGGGGCCGCAGCGAAGAGAGCCGGGCTGGGCCCCGCAAAAGCCAGGGCCTCTTCCAAAAGCTCCGGGTCGGAAGCCGCGATGCTCCTGATGCTGGCCCGGGTAACCGGTCCTCCGAGCCCAACCTGACGGAGAAGATCGGTGAAGGGATTTCCTACTCCCTCGAACTCGGAAGAAAAGCTGGGCACATCCGGGGCGTTCCTGAGTCCTACCGTCGAGGGATTCAAGACAGACCACGCGAATACGGCAATGATGACGGCCATACCCATGGCGCTGCCCATGAGGACCTTCGGAAGGCGGTCGATCCTGGCAGCCAGGAGGACGGTCAGGAACATGGGGACAAAAAAGACCAAGCCCAGCCCGAAATCGAAGAGCATAAAGACCAGGAGGACCCCCAGCGGAATTACCAGGACACCCAGAGCTTGGAGCTGATTCTTCCTCTCCTGGATCCTTACCAGGTCGTGGCAGGCCAACCCGGCTCGGATGGCCAGTAGGAAAAGGATGAAGACGAGGACAAATCGTACGAAGGGAGGAATGGCCTGAGCACTCAGGAAAAGGAGGAGGCCAAGGACCACCAGGACACCCACCCACCCCAACCCCGAAAGAGCCGCCCTACCCACCTCCATGAGCCCTTGATGACCCACCTGGATCAGGGGGACCCCGCTCTCCCCCCAGGACCTCCTGAGAAGAAGGGCACAGAAGAGAGCCGCCGCTCCGAGGACCAGGGTCCCCACCCCAGGCCAGGGTAAGAAGACCAGAACGCCGACCTCCATCAGGACGGCCAAGAAAGCCATCAGCCCCCAGCCCCGGCGTATCGGTGTTTGAAAGACTCCCCACCTGCCCAGAATCCGGTTCACCCCGAAGAGCACCAGAAGGAGTACTACCGGTACCAGGGCCATCCAGGGGGCATGTATGGCCAGGGCTAGGACAATGGACCCTCCGGCTGCCAGGGCCAGGGAGAGAGCCGGATTCTCACCTGGTTCCTCGGCGGTGATCACATCGAGGGGATGTCCGTGGAATCCGATGTGCAAAGCCCTGCGCCGACTAAGGCCCATGACCAGCCAGGCGGCGATGCCCGTTCCCGCGACGACCAGGCTGGCCGCCGCCTCCGGTCTCTGCCAGAGGAGGAGGCCAATGCTCAGGAGCATGAGTAGAAGTCCAAAGGCGGATCGAAAACGTCCTCGATTTCTGGCCTTTTTCTCGTCCGGAGACAGGTCCCCGGGACTCCCCGGTTGATCGCTTGATCCTGCTTTACCCCCTCCGGTCCCGTTCACTCCGGGAAGAAAGAGACGGGCGAAGGGCCTTTCGAGCCAGCGAACGATCCGCCAGAAAGCCGGCACCCAGGATGCCCACCGGCCCAATGCCACCAACATGACGGAAAAGGCGATCCAGAGACCCACCGCTGTGGCCGCAGCTCGGTCATAGAAGGGTGGTGAATACGCCACCCGAAGCCCAAGGGCCAGTCGAAGGCCAAGGAAGATGAGGAACACGTTCACGAAGGCCCAGGCGGCTGACATGTTCGGCGTCGTTGCTTTCCGCCGCTCCCAGATTTCCGAGTTGCCCGATACCGTCGCCAGGGCCCCAAAAACCAGAACAAACAGTCCGAAGACGGTAATCAAAACCGCACTTTGTTGGCCTTGGGCCGCCCTTTGCACCCTCACCAGAACCCCCGCATTCGGCAGACGATCAGAAACGGGAAGGGCTTGCAATGGATGCGTCTCGCCATATCCAACCCGAGCTTCATCTCCCGCACCAATGAACCGAACTCCATCCCCGTCCGTCTCCAATCGGGCCAGGACCGAATACCGAGCCGTATCAAGCCCAAAACCACTCAGATCGAAATGGGCCTGCGGAGGCGGAAGGGGACGGGTGGATAGCACGGCACACCGATCCAGGTTGTCTCCGCATGCCTCAGAGGAAGGGAGCGGCCAACCGGCAGCTCGAGGCCGACGGAAAAAGTGTATTCCGAGGGGGGCCGCTACCCGGGAAACCCCTGGAACACGATCGATGGAGAACGCCCAGGTTTTCCCCCGGGAGTTGACCCAAACGGTGTCGCCCTCGGAGAGGACGGGAGGACCTCCCGGGCCTAGTGCCTCCCCACTGGTCCTGGAAACGATCCGGTACTCGGGGAATGAGGCCCTGACCCGGCCGAACGACCGTCCGGGGCGAACCCGCGTGAGGACCAAGTCCTCGGCAATGCCTCGGTCCGGGAGGGAGTCCCATTCAAGGTCGGAGAGAGGGATTCCTCGAACCATCCGGCGGACTAGCCGGCCATCCAGAAACGGATCTTCGGAAGAAAGGGGAGCCTTACCCCCGTCCCAGGCCAACACGCCTCTTTTGCCCTCCCGGAGGAGGGTGATGCGAAAACCCAGATCCCGGGTGGAATCAGCCGGTACCACCCAACTGCCCCTCCCCAGCTTGGCCCCGAGGACCGGTTGATTCACAGTGCCCCTGGGCTTCCACCAGACCTTCCCCGGGAGCCGAAGCATGTAAACCTGATCCAGATTGTCGACCACGTAATCCTGCGCTCCGACTTTCCGAAGATCGAGGGACCATCGGTCGAATTGGTAGAAGGAGCCTTCAAGATGGACGTCCAGGTCCTGGTATCCGACCCCGATTCGGATGGGTTGATGGTCCGCATCGAAGTAGACTCCCCGGACCTCGAGGCGCTCGCTCCTCTGCCGGTGGGTTTCCACATGAAATAGGTAGAGGTCAAAGGAAGCCACGCCGGTCAGCATGAGCAGAGTGACCCCGAACCAGGACATATTAAGGGCCTTCCGAACCCCAGGAAGGGAGAGGACGCCCAGTCCCAGAAGCAGTGCCATGATCCAAAGGGAGAACCAGGGCCAGCTCGGCCGAAACCGGGCCATGAAGACCAGCGCCAGCACAGCCCCCAGGCCTCCGGCCCAGAAAGCAAGCCAAAGCCGAAATCTTCTGCCTTTCGGAGTTTCTGAAACAAGACCCATGGTTTATCCAGTAGGAGGGGGATCAGGACCCCCTTCCCTACGGACGGTTTTTCGACAGGGTTTCCCGGGTGGGGTCCTGCAACAGCTCTAACTGGTTTGAGGGCAGAGCTACCGGTAGGTTACCGCCTTCGCTGGTTTCGTACTTCTCTGGAGGAACCATGGACGTGTTCGAGAACCCATCCCGGTTCGTTTTATCCCGCTCTTTTTTTCCCATCTGTGCTCTGGCTCTCATGGGTTGTTCCGGCCCGAAAGAAGCCAAGGCCCCTGCCCCCATCTCAAACGAAACAGTGGATGCCCACATCCGGTATCTGTCCTCGGACGAGATGATGGGGCGAGACGCATACTCGCCGGACATCGCCATGGCGGAGGAGTACATCGCTGACAAGTTCCGGGAAGCTGGGCTCGCTGAATTCCCGGTATTTCCCGGATACCGGGACGTGTTCTCCCATGAGTATCGCCCCCGTCGGGACCCGGATGCGGAGCCCACAACCTATGAACTCCGGAATATCGTCGGTTATATAGAGGGGACGGACCCGGCGCTGAAGGACGAATATATCTTATTCGGCGCCCACCACGATCATCTCGGCGTTCAGGGTGAGGAAGAGGATAATATTTATAATGGAGCCGACGACAACGCCGCCGGCACCGTTGCTGTTATTGCCTTGGCCGAATATTTCGCCCGAGTAGGCAATAACAAAAGGTCCCTGATATTCGCGACCTTCACGGCCGAAGAGAAGGGGTTGGTTGGGGCCCGACATCTGGCGGCGAATCTCCCCATTCCGAACGACCAACTGATCTGCATGATCAACATCGAGATGATCGGGAAACCAGCACCCGATGGGTCCTGGTCTCTCCTGTACCTGGGGCCAGAGTTCTCCACCATCGATGAGATCTTCCTTGAAGCCCTGGACGAGGACTCTCCCATTTCACTTGTGGGGCCGGTGGAATACCAGATTCCGTACTACGGCCGATCCGACAACGCGGCGTTCGCAAGGGAAGGGTTCATTACCACCACGCTGGCCAGTCCCCAGAGCACGGAAGATCCCTACTACCATTCTCCCGACGATCACTACGAGTACCTGGATATCGACTACATGTCAGCGGCCATCCGGGCCATGGTGGACTTCACCGAATCTTTGATCTCCGGTGAGGCAACCCCCGGAAAGACAGTTGAAGAGGGCGGAGAAGAGGGATGAGACCAGGACCCTCTACCCTGATCGTACTATTGGTGGCAGTCCTCCAGGCCTTCCCTCAGCCCGCAGCATCCCAGGAAGTCCAGCTTCGGGACCAGATCCTTCAGGATGCCCTGACCCAGGGAATCACCATGGGAATCCCGGGCCTATCCGTGGCCATCGGCATCGGGGACGACGTCGTCTGGACCGGGACCGCCGGTTATAGCGATCTCCTCGAGGGGGCCCCCATCGACAAGGACTCCAGGTTCGGGGTGGGAAGCATCACGAAAACTTTTGTGGCCCGGGTCATCCTCCAGTTGGTGGAAGAGGGAAAGCTCGATCTGGACAAAACCCCGACCGATTATGTCGACCTTCCGGTTCTCCGGAAAATTCCCAACGCCGACTCGGCCACCCTCCGACAGCTCATCAATCATCAGAGCGGAATTCCCACCTGGGAGTTCCAGGAGGACTGGATCCCGAAGGGCCGTGGCCGGGAGATGGAGCTGGATCATATTTGGGGAAAGACAGAAACACTTCAATATTGCACCGAGGACCTGCTTCCGGCCACCAATGAACCGGGGCAGCGATATTCATATTCCAATACCAACTATACCATCCTGGGTCTGGTTATCGAAGCGGTAACGGGTAATGACGCTCTATTGGAGGTGCGTCGAAGAATCCTGGAACCGCTGAATATGAGTAATACCTTCCTGGAATCCTTCGAGGACATACCGGGCGGGTACGTAGGGCACTACCACTACGCCACGCCTGCCTTCCAATCGACCGCGGGGGTTCACCCCCAATTCAGGGAGATCAGACCTTTTCTGGTGGAGTCCACGCCTGGAAATCTTTCGCCTGAGTGGATGGCGGGAGGAATGGTGTCATCAGCCAGCGACCTGGTCCGTTGGGCCCGGGCCATCAGGGACGGTGAACTCCTGGGCCCGGAGATGCAGAAAGAGGTGTTCACCTACTATCCCCCGGGAGACGGTCCGGGCATTCGGTCCCAGTATATGCAGGGGATCTCCCGGACCGCGGATTTCTACAACGGTACTCCAGCCTTCGGGCACTCCGGGGGTACTCTCGGCTTCACCGCATACATGTACTGGCTCGAAGACACGGACATCATCCTGGTGATGCTGGCGAATGTGGGAGGGATGCACAGTGGGCTCTCTCCTAGCCCGGTGGGCTTATTCTTCCGGGAGGTCCTCCTGCCCCGCGTCATGCGTTTTGTGAGTCAGTGAGCCCGGCCGGGAAGCTTCATCAAAGGGGTTGACGAATTCAACTTTCTTAACGATTCATTTCAGACTGTGAGTTGCGACGTTGCGGTTCGCGGGAAGATTGGCGGAAGGATTTGAGGCCGCTTGCCACCGCCTGATCCGATGGTTCTGAACCGACCGGATCGAACAAAGGTCTAAAGTGCCGGGACAATGGAGTAGCTGGAGTCTTCCCTTTTGGGGGAAGGGTCCCGAATACCCTAACCCCGCACGGAGACCATCCGGCGGGGTTTTTTGCGTTTACAAAAAGGACCTTGAGATACCGATGAATGCACCCAAGTACTTGGATCTGCTCGACACCCGGACCGTCGTTTTCGACGGTGCCATGGGGACGAGCATCCAGTCCAGGGATCCTTCCCCGGAGGACTTCGGAGGAGTCCACCTGGAGGGGTGCAATGATCATCTGGTCCTTTCCGCACCGGAGTTGATCAAGGACATCCATGCATCCTTCCTGGATGTGGGGTGTGACGTGGTCGAAACAAACACCTTCCGGGCCAACCGGTTCGCCCTTCGGGAATACGGCATCCAGGACAGTGTGACAGACATCAACCTGGCAGCGGCTCGGTTGGGAAGAGAGCTGGCCGACAGCTTCTCCACGACGGAACGGCACAGGTTTGTAGCGGGAAGCGTGGGGCCATCCGGGTTCCTCCCCAGCAGTTCGGACCCGGAACTGGGGCGGATCACCTACGAAGAGCTGGTGGAGGGTTATGAAGAGCAGGCGGAGGGCCTGCTTTCCGGAGGCGTAGACCTCATCCTCATCGAAACCGGCCAGGACATCCTTGAAGTCCGGGCCTCCATCACCGGTGCCCGCCGGGCCGTGGCCAGGGTTGGCCGCAGAGTCCCCGTTCAGGTTCAAATCACTCTGGACCCCACAGGCCGGATGCTCCTGGGCACCGATATCGCCTCGGCCATGGTGACCCTGGAAGCTCTGAGGGTGGACGTCCTGGGAATCAACTGCTCCACCGGGCCCGAGCACATGCGGAACCCCGTCCGGTACTTGTTCCAGCATGGCCGGACCCCAATCAGCGTCATCCCGAATGCCGGGATCCCGAGCAACGTTGGAGGAGAGGCCGTTTACCCACTCTCCCCGGAAGAACTCGCCCATGCCCACCGGGAATTTGTGGAAGAGTTTGGAGTGGCCGTGGTGGGCGGATGCTGCGGAACCACCCCTGCCCATCTCAAAGCCGTGGTGGAAGGATTGGAAGGTGTAGCCCGGCGCCCCAGGCCCTCATCCTCCCCCGTACCCCGGGTTTCAAGCGGGGTCCGTGCGGTGGATCTCCGGCAAATCCCTGCACCCACCATCATTGGGGAAAGGGTGAACGCCCAGGGCTCCCGCAGGGTCAAGGACCTACTTCTGGCCGACGACCTGGAAGGAGTCCTTCAGGTGGCCCGGGAGCAGGTCGAAGGGGGAGCTCATGTCCTGGACGTCTGCGTCGCCCTGACCGAGAACGGGGATGAGGCCTCCAGGATGCGGGGTCTGGTCAAGCTCCTCTCTCAGGGGGTCGAAGCCCCCCTCATGGTGGACACCACCGAAGTGGATGTTGCCATTAGCGCTCTGCGGCAGATCCCTGGAAGGGCTGTTCTGAACTCGATCCACCTGGAGGGGGGAAGAAGCAAGCTGGATCAGCTCCTGCCCCACGTCCTGGAGCACGGCGCCGCCCTGGTGGCCCTCACCATCGATGAAACGGGAATGGCCCGGACCTCAGACCAAAAGGTCGAGGTGGCCCGGCGTCTACAGGACATCTGCGTCGGGGAATACTGCTTGGATCCGTCCGATCTCATCTTTGACGTGCTTACGTTCACATTGGCCACGGGTGAAGAGGAGTATCGACGCTCGGCGGTGGAAACGCTTGAAGCCATCCGCCGAATCAGGAGCGAACTCCCGGGAACCCTCACATCCCTGGGCGTTTCCAACGTCTCTTTCGGCCTCCAACCCCATGCCCGGGCCATCGTCAACTCCGTATTCCTCCACCACTGTGTGGAGGCCGGTTTGGACCTGGCCATTCTGAACCCGGCCCATATCAAGCCCTTCCATGAGATCGATGAGGATGCCAGGACCCTTGCCGAGGATCTGATCCTGGACCGGACTCCGGATGCTCTGGCCAGCCTCATCCAATTCTTCGAAGGGCGATCCGCCGAGCCCACCGCGACTGAGGATCCCCGGCTCTCCATGACCCCGTCCGAAGCGGCTCACTGGATGATCCTTCACCGGAAGGGCGATGGAATCGAGGAGTCGGTGGAGGAAGTCATTGAAGGGCTTGGAGGCGGTCACAAGGCTGCGGTAACGGCCCTGAACGAAGTTCTTCTCCCCGCTATGAAAGAGGTGGGCGACCTCTTCGGTGCAGGGGATTTGATTCTTCCCTTCGTACTGCAGTCGGCCGAGGTAATGAAGCGGGCGGTGAAACACCTGGAAGGATTCCTGGAGAAGGCCGGGAACCAGAGCAAGGGCACGATCGTCCTGGCCACGGTACAGGGGGACGTTCACGACATCGGGAAAAACCTGGTTCACACCATTCTCGAGAACAACGGCTACACCGTCCACAATCTCGGCAAACAGGTGCCTGTGGACACGATTCTCAAGGAGGCTCAGGAGCTCGAAGCCGACGCCATCGGCCTATCCGCCCTCCTGGTGTCGACATCGAAGCAAATGCCCCTCTGCGTCCAGGAGCTGAACCGGAGGGGACTGGAAATACCCGTCCTCCTGGGTGGGGCCGCCATCAATCCGTCTTTTGTGGGCGGCGCGGCGGAAATTGGGGATGCCCCGAACCCGGGGGAGCCGCTTCTCTATCCCCATGGGGTGTTTTACTGCAAGGACGCCTTCGCAGGCCTTTCCACCATGGATTCCCTCATGGATTCGGAAAACCGGCCTGATTTCCTGGAAAGCTGGGCCAAAAAAGTCAGGGATAGGAGCGAACAACGGAAGGTTCTCGCCGCCCGAGCCGCGGAAACGGCTCCAACCTCGGTGCGATCCGCCCCGAGCCGGGAGAACGATATTCCGGAACCGCCCTTCTGGGGCCCACGGGTCCTGGAAAGCATCCCTCTTTCCGAGCTGTTTTCCCTCATCGATCGAAACACCCTCTTCCGCCTTCATTGGGGAGCGAAGAACGCCAAGGGAGAGAGGTACGAGCAGCTACTGAGGGAGGAGTTCGAACCTCGGTTCGCACGGTTTCAGGAAGAGGCCCTGAAGGATGACTGGCTCCGGGTATCGGCGGCCTATGGCTTCTACCCGGCCGGGAGCGCCGGCAACGATCTTCTCCTCTTCCACCCGGAAAACCCTCGGAAGGAAATCGGACGTTTCCCCTTCCCCAGGCAAAACAGCCGGGAAGAACTCTGCCTCTCCGACTTCTTCCACCCCCTGGTTCACACATCGACCCAAAGCTCCGAGGCCAGAGGGAATAACTCGGGCCTTCCCCGGGACACATCAGCCCTTCAGATCGTAACAGTCCAAAGCCCCCGACTGGTGGAGGCAGTGGAGAGGATCCCTGAAGGCGACTATTCGGAAGCCTACTTCCTCCATGGGTTCGGAGTTCGCCTGGCTGAGGCAGCGGCAGAATTTGTTCATCGCCAAATCAGGAAGGAGCTGGGGATCGATGCCGATCAGGGCCTCCGGTATTCATGGGGTTACGGAGCATGCCCCGATCCTCTCCAACACCGAACGGCCTTTCAACTCCTCCCCGCCGAGGCGCGCCTGGGCATGACGCTGACGGATGCTGGAAGCTTGGTCCCGGAACTGTCTACAGCCGCCCTGGTGGTTCATCATCCGGAAGCGAGGTACTTCAGTGTCTGAAGAATTCTCGCCTCGGCCGGAGAGGTTCCTTGCTTTCCTCGAGGACGGGCGCCCCCATCTCTTCGATGGCGGGTTCGGCACGGAACTCCATTACCGGGGGGTCTCCGTAACCCGGTGCTTCGACGAGCTCAACCTGTCCCGCCCAGAGCTGGTGAGGAAGGTACACGAGCTGTTCCTGGAAGCAGGAGCGGAGATCCTCGAAACGAACACGTACGGTGCCAGCAGGACCAAACTCGCCCCATTCGGTTTCCAGGAACGCGTGGGGGAGATCAACCGGACGGCTGCTCTCCTGGCCCGAGGTGTGGCCGGAAACCGGGCCCTGGTCGCCGGGGCCATGGGTCCACTGGGGGTGAGGATCGAACCCTTTGGTCCGACTTCCAAGGAAGAGGTCCGCAGCTTCTTCAGAGAGCAGGCCGAAGGCCTCCTCCTGGGCGGGGTCGATCTGTTTGTCCTGGAGACCTTCGGCTTCACCGACGAGTTGGTCGAGGCCATTCGAGGAGTAAAGGAAGCCGGGGACCTCCCCGTCGTGGCCCAGATGACGGTTGGACACGATCTCCGTTCGGGCTTCGGTACTGATCTGGCGCATTTTGCCCCTCGCCTGGAGGCGGAGGGAATCGATGTTCTGGGCCTCAACTGCAGCGTCGGGCCCCAGGCCATGCTCCAGGGGATCGAAGAACTCCGGGGTTTGACCTCCCTGCCCCTCTCCGCCCTGCCGAACAGCGGGCTGCCAAAAGAGGTAGAAGGCCGAAAGATCTATTCGGCTTCCCCCGAGTACATGGCCGATTACGCCCGGCGCCTGGTCCAGGCGGGAGCCCAATTTGTTGGCGGATGTTGTGGTACCGGTCCGGAGCATATCCGAAGAATGACGAGCTCGATTCGGGCGATCCACCCGATACCGACCCAGATCTCGACATCGGAGCGGACCGAGGTCAAGGAGGTTTCCCAGCCCGAGCTGGCCCTGGCAGACCGATCCCGACTTGGAGGGAAACTGGCCCGGGGTGAGCGGTTCGTTTCTGTGGAGATCGTCCCCCCGAAGGGTGGGGATCCCTCCGAGATGCTCGCTCAGGTGGAGACGCTGAAGGAAGCGGGAGTGGACGCGATAAACGTCCCCGACGGCCCCCGTGCCCGGATGAAGATGAGCGCGTTGGCCACCTCGTTTCTCATCCAGGACCGAGTAGGCCTCGAGGCCCTCGTTCACTACACCTGCCGGGACCGAAACCTTCTTGACATGTTGTCGGACCTGTTGGGGGCCCACGCCATGGGCCTACGGAATCTCCTTCTCATCACTGGTGATCCGCCACGGATGGGCCCCTACCCCGACTCCACCGGCGTCTTCGATGTGGACTCGGTTGGACTGACCAATCTGGTGAGGTATCTCAACCGTGGCATCGACCCGGGCGGGAACCCCATCGGCACCCCCACAGCCTTCGTCAAAGGCGTGGGTGTGAACCCGGGGGCCTCGGACCTCGAGCGGGAGCTGCAACGGTTCTACTGGAAGGTCGATGCGGGAGCGGAGTTTGCTATTACCCAACCCGTTTTCGACGTGGTCCAGTTGGAGGTCTTCCTCGAGGAGTTGGATCGGAGAGACCTCCGCATTCCAATCGCTGCCGGCCTCTGGCCCCTGGTATCCCTGAGGAACGCCGAGTTCCTGGCAAACGAGGTCCCAGGCATTCAGGTGCCCGAGTCCGTTTTGGCCCGAATGCGCCAAGCCTCTGAAAAGGGTGGGGATCACCCGGTAAATGAGGGAATCGCCATTGCCCGAGAGACCTGGGAAGCCCTCGGAGATGAACTCCAGGGCATTCAGGTCAACGCACCCTTCGGAAAAGTCCACCTTGCTCTCCAGGTCCTCCAGGACCTGCCAAACCTCTAAGGACCGGAATCTCATGTCGACTCGAAGCTGTCGAGTGTTGGTGTCCCCTGGCATGGGTCTGCCCGTTGGCATGCCCATCATGACCATGTCCATGCCCGGGGCCATGGCGTCGACCATGGCCATTATTTGCCGGAAACCGGCGCCTAGGGAACCCTGGCGAGCGATGGGAGGTTTGTAGCCCGACATCGATTCGACACCCAGAGGGAACCTGACCCGCGCCGGCTTAGCCGGGCGGGTTTTTTGTTTCCCCCAAGGCTAGACGGCGCCCGAAACACCTCGCTTCAAACAAAGACAACGGGAGCCACCAGCTCCGAAGACGATAAAAAAAGGAAGACATTCCATGAGCACTGAAAACCATAAGGCCTATCACTTCGACACTCTCCAGGTCCACGCCGGCCAGGATCCGGCCCCAGGGACCAACGCCCGGGCGGTCCCCATCTATCAGACCAGCTCCTACACCTTTCAGGACGCCGACCACGGTGCCCGTCTCTTCGCACTGGAGGAGTTCGGAAACATCTACACACGCATCATGAACCCCACCACTTCCGTGCTGGAAGAGAGGCTCGCGGCACTGGAGGGGGGGGTTGCAGCCTTGGCCACATCAAGCGGCCAATCAGCTCAATTCCTGGCTCTCAGCACTCTGGCTCAAGCCGGAGAGAACATCGTCTCGACCGGATATCTCTATGGGGGCACCTACAACCAGTTCAAAGTCACCTTCCCCCGATTGGGAATCGATGTCCGGCTGGTAGACGGGGACGATCCGGAGACCCTTCGGAGTGCAATCGATAATCAGACCCGGGCTCTTTACGTAGAGACGATCGGGAATCCCCGTTTCAACATTCCCGATCTGAGAGCTCTGGCCGATCTGGCTCATGAGCACGGGATTCCCCTGGTGGTGGACAATACCTTCGGCTGTGCAGGGTACCTCTGTCGGCCAATCGAGCACGGAGCGGATATCGTTGTGGCTTCCGCCACCAAATGGATTGGGGGCCACGGCACCTCCATTGGAGGGATCATCATCGATGGCGGAACCTTCGATTGGTCCAGTGGGAAGTTCCCCACGTTCACCGAGCCCTCCCCCGGCTACCACGGACTACAGTTTCACGAAACCTTCGGTGAGCTCGCCTTCATTATCCGAGCCCGGGTCGAAGGGCTCCGGGACCTGGGGCCCTGCCTGAGCCCCTTCAATAGCTTCCTTCTTTTACAGGGATTGGAAACCCTCTCCCTCCGGGTCCAGAGGCATGTAGACAACACTCTCGAGCTCGCCCAGTGGCTGGACGCCCACCCCGAGGTCGAATGGGTGAGCTACCCCGGACTCCCCAATCACCCCTCCCATACAGCGGCTCGGAAATACCTCCAAAACGGCTTCGGTGCGGTCCTCACCTTTGGCATCAGGGGTGGGCTGGAAGCCGGTCGACGGTTCATCAACTCAGTGGAGCTGGCCAGCCACCTGGCCAACGTGGGGGACGCCAAAACGCTCGTGATTCACCCAGCCACTACAACCCACCAGCAGCTCACAAAGGAGGAGAGGGAATCTTCAGGGGTGACCGCCGATCTCATCCGGGTTTCGGTGGGAATCGAGCACATCTCAGACATAAAAGCCGATTTCCAACAAGCCTTCCAAAAGGCTCTGCTCCGGAGGGCGTCATGAGCCTGAAAACGTTTGTTTCAGATAAAACACAATTGTTGACATTGCCGGATTCATTGGCTCTTGAAGGGGGTGAGCGCCTCGAGGACGTCAAAGTGGCAGTCCGAACCTGGGGGCGGTTGAACCCTGCCGGGGACAACGCGGTCCTGGTTTGTCATGCCCTGACCGGTACCGCCGACGTAGATGAATGGTGGAAAAAACTCCTCGGCCCCGGACGGGCCCTGGATCCGGAAAGAGACTTCATCGTGGCCACCAATGTCCTCGGCGGATGTTACGGGTCGACGGGACCCCGCCCCGGTCTGAGCTTTCCTCCGATCACCATCCGAGACCAGGTCTCCGCTCAGGCGAAGGCGTTGGAGAGTTTGGGGGTCCGGGGCCTGGAGTTGGTCATCGGAGGCTCCATGGGGGGGATGCAGGCCTTGGAATGGGGTGTCATTGAACCCCTCCCAGTACGAGCCGTATCAGCCATCGGCACCCCGGCGTCCCACTCTCCCTGGGCCGTGGGTTTAGCTGACACTCAGAGGGCTGCGATTCGGAGCGATCCTGAGTGGAAGGGCGGAACGTATGATCCGCATCATCCACCCCGGGAGGGTTTGGCCATCGCCCGGATGATCGCCATGTGCACCTACCGGAGCGCCGGAAGTTTCCGGCTCCGCTTCGATCGGGAAAAGCACCCGGCGGGTCATTTCCAGGTTGAGAACTACCTGCGGTACCAGGGAAGGAAGTTGGGGGATCGGTTCGATCCGAACAGCTACCTCACCCTCACGGAAGCCATGGACACCCACGATCTGGCCCGGGATAGGGGGACCCTGGAAGAAGTCCTGGGGAGCTACCGACCACCGGTACTCGTAGTCGGTATCCCAAGCGATGTGCTGTACACCCCAGAGGAGATCCAGGAACTGGCGGCTGGGATTCCCCATGCGGAGTTGGCCTGGATCGACTCCCCTCATGGGCATGACGCATTCCTCATGGAACAGGACACCCTGAGTGACCTCGTCCGGGCTTTCCGGCACCGGCTCTCAAAGGACCGATCAGGGCCAGGGGACTTCGTGAGCGATGGCGGCCCTACCAGACACCAAACTGAAAGGAGGGACGAACGATGCGCGTGATGAAATTCGGAGGCAGCTCTTTGACCTCCCCGGAGAGGCTCCAGACGGTCCTGAAGCTCATCGCCGAAGCCGTCAAGAAGGAACGAGTCGTTGTTGTGACCTCCGCCTTGCAGGGTGTCACCGATCAGCTCGCCCGGATGGTGGCCCCGGGCGGGGCGTCGATCCGGGAGGTGGCCCGGACGCTGGCGGAAAGACATCTAGAACTTTGGGAAGGTGTGACACAGAACGGTGGGGAGCAGGTCAGAGGGGCCCATAAGGCGGCGGCCCCCGGGAGTGGCGGATTCAGGGACGGCCTTCGGACAATCCTGGATGAACTCAAGTACATCGAACCGGGGGGAGACCGCCCGGCGACCTGGACTCCAGCGTCCAGGGACTGGGCCCTGGGAATCGGGGAACGAGCCTCATCCTTCCTCATCTCCACCCTTCTCGAGGCCAAGGGCATAAAGGCTCAGCCCGTGGATGGTGCCGATGTGATCCGCACCGACTCCTCATTCGGTTCAGCCACTCCCCATTTGCAGGGAACGGAGCGCCTTGCTCGCTGGACCCTGGGCCAGCTCCCTCCTGAGGTGGTACCGGTTGTGGGGGGGTTCTCCGGGAGTGACGGGAAAGGAAGACGCACGACTCTCGGGAGGGGAAGCTCGGACCTGACGGCAACGCTGATTGCCGCGGCACTCTCGGCGGGGGCGGTGGAGATCTGGACCGACGTGGATGGAGTGTTCGACCGGGATCCAGCCCGGAACCCAGATGCTACCCTCTTCCCACGGCTGAGCTACGGAGAGGCCAGGGAACTAGCCCAGGAGGGTGCGACGGTCCTCCATCCCGACACCCTCGATCCCATCGAGCCCCAGGCGATCCCCCTGAGGGTCCGAAACACGCAACGCCCCGATGCGCCGGGCACGCTGGTCACACAGTCTTCGTTGGTTTCATCGGGGAAAAGGGAGGGACAGAGAGTCAGTCTGCTCCTGGCCGGCGCGACAGGGGGAGTGGGACGAACGGTCCTTCAGCATCTCCACCAACTCCGAGACTCCCTCAAGGGGGACGGAGTCGAGATCCGGGTGGGCGGTGCGTTTTCCAGCCGGGCCCAGCTGTGGGAATCGAACGAGGTGGATCTGGCCCGGATCCCAGCCGCACTGATTCCGGGAGATCCCACGAACTGGCAGGAGATCTCCCACCGGGTTCGGTCCCGGCCTCCGGAGAATCCCGTCCTAATCGACTGTACCGCCAGCCCTGATGTATCACGGATCTATGCGGAACTCCTCAGGTCGGGAATCCCCGTGGTCACTCCGAACAAACTCGCTGGAAGCGGCCCCCTCGCTGAATACCAGGACATCAAAAGGGCCGCTTTTGAAAACAAGATGCCCTACCGATATGAGACCACGGTTGGGGCCGCCCTTCCTATCCTCAAGACCGTCCGAGAGCTGAGAAGGAGCGGAGACCGGTTCCGGAAGATCGAAGGGGTGCTCTCTGGAACCCTCTCCTTTGTTTTCGCCAAGCTTGCCGAAGGAACCCCCTTTTCCGAAGCGGTTCGTGAGGCTCGGGACAAAGGATTCACCGAGCCCCACCCCCGGGAGGATTTGGGTGGGACTGATGTAGCCAGAAAACTCCTGATCCTGCTGCGGGAAGCAGGGTACGACCTGGAACCCTGTTCCATTCCGGTTGAATCCCTGGTACCCGAATCCCTCAAAAGCATCGAAGACCCCGAAGAATTTCTGGATGGATTGGTGGAGTTTGACGATGCCTGGGCCTCCAGACTCAAGAAAGTAGGGGGAGGGAGTCTGGGATACGTAGCTTGGTTCCAGGATGGGAAAGCCGGCGTCGGGGTCCGTGCGATACCTGAAGGCCATCCTCTCTTTGCCCTCAGGCCAACCGAGAACCGGGTGGTCCTCACCAGCGATCTTTATCCTGAGGTCCCCCTCACCATCGCCGGTCCCGGAGCGGGCCGGGAGGTAACGGCATCGGGCGTCGTGTCCGACCTCCTGGAAGCCATCCAGGAGAGATACGGTGGCAGGAGGGTGGCATGAGCGGCCACCTTTCCGTTGGCATTCTCGGGGCGACCGGAGCGGTGGGCCAGAAGTTGGTGGCCCTCCTCTCCGGTCACCCGTGGTTCCGGGTCACCGCCCTGGCTGGGTCCGAACGGTCCAGGGGCAAAGCCTATAAGGACGGAGTGAGGTGGATGGAGACCACCCCCCTGCCCGAATGGGCAAGGGGGTTGGAGCTACAGGCCCCTTCCCCTTCCCTGCCCTGCGACCTGGTCTTTTCCGCCCTGTCGGCGAAGGTCGCCGACGAGGTCGAGCAAGCATTCGTGGGTGCGGGCACCCCAGTGTTCTCCAACGCCCGAAGCTTCCGGATGGCCCCGGAGGTGCCCCTCCTTATTCCGGAGGTGAATCCGGATCATATCGAGATCCTCCGAGGCAGACCGCCGGAAAAAGGGTTCATCGTCGCGAACCCCAATTGTTCTACGACGGGGCTGGTTTTGGCCCTGGCGCCCTTGGAAAAACACTTCGGGGTCCGCCGGGTCTCGGTGACCACCCTTCAGGCTATCTCGGGTGCGGGGTACCCGGGTGTCCCTTCCTTGGACATCTCCGGAAACGTCATCCCCCACATCCCCGGTGAAGAGGATAAGCTCGAGTCCGAGCCTTTGAAGATCCTGGGAACCCGTGTGGGATCGGCGATCCGTTCTTCAGCCATGACCATTAGCGCACAAACAAACCGAGTTCCCGTCGTGGACGGACATCTTCTCTCGGTTTCCGTCGAGTTGGATGAACAGGCCGAACCCAAAGACCTCATTGAAGCATGGGAAAACTTCGGGAGTCCCCTCGCGACCCTGGGCCTCCCCTCAGCGCCGGACCACCCCATCCACTTTTCCCTGGAACCGGACTTCCCCCAGCCAAGAATCCATAGCCTTCTGGGAAAAGGGATGGAGGTGGGGATCGGAAGGCTTCGGAGATGCCCGGTCCTCGGGTTCCGGTTCGTGGCCCTGGTTCACAACACGATCCGGGGCGCTGCAGGGGGAGCCATCCTGAACGCAGAGCTTCTGAAAGCGAGAGGTTTTCTCCATTCCTTGACCTAGGACAATCGCCAGGGAAATGGAGGCGGGAATAGGAAGGACTTGCCATGGCCGCTGGAATCCCCTTTTTCTTGTGGTAGGAGCGGTCAAAAAGGGGCGCGGATTCAAGGGAGTAAGGATGGGAAATTTCGGTGGCCAGTCCGAGGTGGGTCCCCTCAAGAGGGTCCTTCTCAAACATCCAAGGATTTCATATCCCCCTCCGGATCTCCTGGAGACTCAATGGCAAGAGCTCGGATACCATTCCAAACCCGATCTGGCCGAGGCTTCCGACGAGCATGATGCCCTGGTGGAGCTTCTGGAAAGCCTCGGTGCGAGGGTGGAGATGGCTCCGGCATCTTCGGAAACGGGCCTCGACTCTCTTTACGTGAGGGACGCATCGGTTCTGGCCGAAGAGGGGATGATCCTTTGTAACATGGGGAAACGGGCCAGATGGGGTGAGCCGAAGGCCCAGGAGACTCTGTTCAGGGAAGAAGGGATCCCGGTCCTGGGAAGGATCGAGGGTGAAGGCACACTTGAGGGCGGGGATTTCATCTGGTTGACCGACTCCATAGCTTGCGTCGGAAGGGGATACCGGACGAATGACGAGGGAATCCTCCAGCTTAGGAACATCCTGTCCGAGTGTTCGGAAGAAGTGGTGGAAGTGCCCCTCCCCCATTGGAAAGGCCCTTCCGATGTCTTTCACCTCATGTCCGTGATCAGCCCTATCGATTTCAACCTGGCCCTGGTCTATTCTCCCCTCCTCCCGGTCTCTTTTCGGGAGTATTTGATCTCCCGAGGAATCCGCCTCGTTGAAGTTCCTGAGAATGAATTCGAGACTATGGGGTGTAACGTCTTAACTGTGGCTCCTCGGGTTTGCATTGCGCTGGAAGGGAACCCGGAGACAAGGGCTCGACTACAGGGCGCGGGAGCGGAGGTCTTTTCATATTCGGGAAAGCAGATCAGCATTCCGGGAGAAGGGGGGCCGACGTGCCTCACCCGACCGGTTTTTCGGGAGATCTGAAGAACCCGTCCGTATAACGGACTCGTTGACCCAACTGAGGCAATTACACTAGCGTTCAAAGGGGACACCTTGCGCCTCGACATCCAAGGACAAACGCGATGACCTCGCTGAAGAAGACGGGAGGAAGGCTGGTCTTCCTTCTAGCCGTGGGGGCCCTCTGGGCCTGTGATATTCCAAGTTCGGCACCGAAGGTGGAACAGGAGTGGGCCATTGTTTTGGTCTCCAACTCTGTCGCGGTAGGCGAGTTCCTTCCCGATGCGGTCGGGTTCAACACAGACTCCTCTGCCTTCACGGTGTTGGTTGACCCGATTCAATTCGAGGAAACCCTGGGGAATCTCTGTGCCGCTTGTGCAGCCCTCGACGGACTGACCGTGCCCAAGCCAGCCTTCTCCGGCTCGTTTTCGGAAAGCGTGGACCTCCCGGAAGACGTAGCATCGGTCCAGGTTCTGGAAGGAGTGGTGGTGGTCGAGGCCCAGAACCGTTTCAGCTTCGATCCGCTTCGCCCTCCAGGTGGGGACACGGGCACTTTCGCCCTTCGTCTCCGTGAGGGAGGTCCCAGCGGAGCAATCCTGGACGAGGTCGTGGTGGACGGGGCTGTTTCTTCTTTCGCTCCCGGAGCCAGCATTTCCCGGGAGTTGGAATATTCCGGAACCGTCGACGGAGCGATTTCCGTAACGGTCGAGGTGAATTCACCCGCCGGAGGCCTCGAGCCCGGAAACTGGGTCCTGGTGAGGTTGGATGATGAAATCGAGGTCACGGCCACCCCTGAGGCAGTCGAGGCCTCAACGGCTGATATCGATGTCGACGGGGAAACCTACGATCTGGGAGTCACCGATCTGGATGTGGATGGCATCCTTGAGTCCACGGTGGAAAAGGTCCAATCGGGAACCCTCCACCTGAAAGTGGTGAACCCGTGGTCCATCGGGGCGGTTTTGACGCTTACGATCATCGGTCCGACCATGGCCGAGCCTGTGGTCTTTATCGCGCCGATCCCAGCCTCCCCTACCTCAACGGTCGATGTGGCTCTCAGTCAGGCTGACCTCCAGGCTTTCCTGGGACAACCGAATGTGGTCCTGACCGGTCGGGGCACAGCAGACCAGAACGCCGGAACGGTGACCGTCACCCCTGGTCAGATAATGACCATCGATACTGACCTTGACGTGATCCTGTTGATTGGGTGAGGAGAGAACCTACCATGAGAAACGCGAACATACACCTGACGTTCGGAGCGCTCCTGGCCGGGATTCTTCTAACCCAGCCACTATCCGCTCAATTGGTCGGGGCCAGCGCCGGCACAGTTGGGACCGCCTACAACTACACGGTGCTGGCCAGGGGCTTCGCCGCCATCGGTGCGAACCCTGCCGGCCTCGGAATGCCCGACAACGAAGGCTTCACAATTGCCATTCTTCCCCTGGCCTTCCAGCAGTCCTTGGACCCACTGAGCATAGATGACCTCTTCGATTTTGATGGAGTAGTCATCCCCGGATCCACCAAAGAAGACTGGGTAGATAGGATAACCAGTGCCAACGGACAAACGGGCACGGGCTTGGTATCGGTAACCGCGTTCAGTGGGACTTGGGACAAGTTCGGGCTTCAGCTGACGACAATCGCCGGCGGCCGAACGGATCTGAACGACGATGTCTCCGAGCTCATGCTTTTTGGTAATGCCGGCCGCACCGGATCTCCCGGGGATTTTGACGCCGAGGGCTCCTCCATGGACGGCTTCGCGGTTACGACCCTGGGATTCTCGGTTGGCATCCCCCTTTCAAGACGCTGGGAACCCGGCGTCAAAAAGGGGTTTAGCCTCGGAGCCACCCTAAAACAATCCTGGGGACATACCTTTGTCCTGGCGGAGGATGGCGGGACGGTGGCAACGAGTGACCCCCTCGGAATGACCCTGAATTTCCCCGTCGTACACCCTCAGGGCGAGATGTTCGACTGGAGCATGGCATCAGGGATCGGATTGGACCTGGGGTTGGCTATTCAGGAAGGCCCCTGGTCCGGAGCGGTGGTAGTGGAAAATGTCTTCAACAGCTTCGAATGGGACCTCTCGGAGCTGGTTTTTCGTTCGGGAGAAGCGGTGTTCGACTCGGATACAAAGGGGTCGGATTTCAACGAACAACAGGCCAGCTCAGCCCCTCGGGAAGTACGGGACAGGGTACATGACATCGAGTTCAGGCCGGTCTTCGTTTTGGGCGCCGCCTATGAGGTTGAGGACAATTTGACCTTGACCACCGAGTTCCGTCAGCGCCAAGGGGAGGGTTTGCAGACCGGCCCAAAATCCCACCTGGGAATCGGAATGGTCTTCACCCCCGATCCACACATTCCCCTCAGGGCCGGTTTCTCAGCCATCACCGAGGGTTTTCAGATGGCTGGAGGCTTCGGGCTCATCCTTGGACCCATGCACATTGGGTTCGGGGGGCTCTATCAGACCGGTGAGGCGGGAGAGGGCTTCGCTGGGACGTTCGCCATTTCCTACGGGAGTGGATGAGGAAGGGTTAGCCCCTCTCCTCCCCCCGGAGGAGAGGGCCATTCTCATTATCCCCGATCCTTCCGGATCAGCTCCTACAGCCCCATGAACTGGATGGCGGCGCCACAGAGGAGAATGGTGATTCCCGCCAGGGCATGGGAAAACCTCTCGGCCCCGGGGATACGAATCATCCGGGATCCTTCCAGACTCAGAAACACTATGCCCAGCATCGTCACGACCGTCGTGAGGCCGAAGGTGCCCGTAACCACAAAAAGGGCGCTCCAACTCTCGGTGGCGGCCGGAAACATGAGGAGCGGGATGAGTGCCTCACAGGGTCCCAGAAGAAAGATCACGAAAAGAACCCACGGCGTCATTCGTGATTTGGAGTCAGCGGGATGAGTATGTAGGTGGTCTTTCTGGTGGGTGTGTTCATGATCGTGGACCATGCCATCCGGGTGAATATGGCTGTGGGAGTGGGCCTGGCCCCTGAAGGCCCTTCGGAGCCCCCAGATGGTGTAAAGGAGTCCGAAGAAAATAAGAGCCCATGCGGCCCAGGACCCCCGGGACCCTTCAAAAGCCTCCAACCTAGAGAGTGAAAAGCCGAAGGCGATCCCCAGCATTCCAAGGATCACCGATCCGGCCACGTGACCCAGGCCACAAAGGGCCGTCACCACGAGGGTCTTCCTCCGGGACCACTCCCCTACCCGGGCCATAGCCACAAATGGCAGGTAGTGGTCCGGCCCCAGAAGGGTATGGAAAAACCCAATAGAGAGGGCAGAGAGAACTAGGACGGCCGAGGAATTCATGGCTGCAAACTTAGCTCCCTTCCTTCAGGTATAGAATCCCCTGGAGAGTCGAACTTCCCCACGCCTACCCGGGTAGGGTACTTTCCAGTGGGATAAGAAGTGGAACCGAAACGAGAGCCCATGGCCAACAACCTTCCCATACTCCAAGCCGACCCGGCACACGCTCCAGAAGCCTCCGAGGAGGTGGACGGCCTAACCGCCGAGCGAAAACAGGGGCTCCTCGGTGACGCCCTGTCTTTTCTTGTTGCCGACGGCGTGTTGGTCGCCTTTTCCGGTGGAATGGATAGCGCTTTTCTCCTCTGGGCTGCCAGCCAGCTCCGGGGGGACGGACAGGGGCGGGTCATAGCCCTGACCACCACCAGCCCAAGCTTACCTGCCCACGATAAAGCCGATGCCGAGGAGTTTTCTCGGTTCCTGAATTTGGAACACCGCTGGGAAGAAAGCCGGGAGACCCTGATTCCCGACTATTCGCGGAATGACAGGGAGCGTTGTTACCACTGCAAGACAGAACTCTTTCGCATTGCCCGTCAGGTGGCGGCCGAGTACGACCTTCCCTGGATCCTCTACGGCTACAACGCCTCGGATCACCTGGACGACCGCCCTGGCCATAGGGCCGCTCTGGAGGCGGGTGCGTTGACCCCCTTATCCGACGCTGGGCTGACCAAGCCTGAGATCAGCTACCTGATGAAGAAGGCCGGGGTGCCTCTCTCCACCAAGCCGGCCAGCCCCTGCTTGAGTTCCCGCATTATGACTGGCATCGAGATCACGCCCCATCGACTCCGGGACGTGGATGAGATGGAAGGCATCCTCAGGGAAGCCGGAGTCGCCTTGATGAGGGTTAGGATCTGTAGGGATGAGGGCGGCGCCTACTTCTTCCGGGTGGAATCGCCACCGGAAGAGATGGGAAAGGTTTTGGCCTGCCGAGAAAAACTTCAAGAGGAAGGAACCGCTCGGGGGTACCGATGGGTGACCTTGGACCTGGGCGGTTATCGAACGGGAGGAGGCGTGTCATGAACCCGGAAGAAATCCAGAAGCTCCTTCAGGCCATCGCCGATGGAGGCGTATCCCCGGCGGAGGGG